>JAHDYE010000274.1 GCA_023383035.1 Burkholderiaceae bacterium
CGGCGCCCGTCTCCGCAAAGGCAACGAAAAAGCCCCCGCCGCGATCTCGCGGCGGGGGCTTGTCGTTTGCGCGCGCTGCGTGCGACCGGCGCGCGCCGCGGCATCAGCCGAGCATGTCGTCCCAGATCGCGTGCGCCCAACCCATCGCGAAAGCGCCTTCCTTGACGCTGGGCGCGGGAGACAGGCCGCCCGAGCCCGGCACCGCGACCATCGTCTTCTGCGCCGGATCGTACCGGTGCACCGACGCCACATGCACCACTTCGCGATCGGACACCCAGCTGTAGCAGGTGTTGGCGATCATCGGCTGGTCGTTGACCGGGCGTCCGCTCAGCAGCGCGATGATCGCGTCGGCGCAGATCTTGCCGTGCTGGTTGGCCATGTGCCCCGACTTGGGCATGCCGGGCGCCGACTGCGTGGAGTCGCCGGTGACGTGCACGCCCTTGGCGATCGCGGATTCGCAGGTGAGCCAGTCCACGCCGCAGAAGCGGTTGTTGACGTTGGCCAGTCCCGCGTCGCGCACGATCTTGCCGGCACGCTGCGGCGGGATGATGTTGACCACGTCGCCTTTCACGTCGCCCTGCAGCAGCTTGACCGTGCGGGTGCGCACGTCGACGTCCTGCAGCTCGCTGCCTGGCCGGTATTCGACGATGCCCGGGTACATCTCGTTCCAGGCCTTGGTGAACAGGCCCTTCTTCGACTGGATGTCGGGGTTGGCGTCGAGGATGATCACCTTGGACTTCGGCTTGCGCGTCTTGAAGTAGTAGGCGACCTGCGAGGCGCGCTCGTACGGACCGGGCGGGCAGCGATACGGCGAGGTCGGGATCCACATCACGAACACGCCGCCGTCGGGCATCGCCTCGAGCTGGCGGCGCAGCGCGACGGTTTCCGGCCCGGCCTTCCAGGCGTGCAGGATCTGCTGCTGCGCGGCGGCGTTGTTCAGGCCCGGAATCTGGTCGTACATGAAGTCGATGCCCGGTGCGACGACTACCCGGTCGTACGGAATCGGGTTGCCGTTGGCCAGGCGCACCTGCTTCTTGTCCAGGTCGATCGCGGTGGCCGAGTCGCGTACCAGCCTGACGCCGCGCACCGACTGCAGCTTGTCGTAACCGACGGTGAGGTCCTGGATCGTGAGGCTGCCGCCGAGCACCCGGTTGCTGAACGGGCACGAAACGAAGTTCTGGTTCGGCTCCACGAGGGTGACCTCGAGACCGGGCGCCCAGTGGCGCAGGTACTTCGCGGTGGTGGTGCCGGAGAAACCCCCACCGACCACCACCACGCGCCCCTTGGCGCTCTCGCTCATCGTGGTCGCGCAGCCCGACAGTTGCGCCGCACCCACGGCGGCGCCGGCACCGAGCAGGCCCATGAAATCACGTCTGTTCATCGTCATGATCGATCTCCGCCCTGTGCCGTCTATCGCCTGGACTGCTGCGAGAAGTAGGTCGCGATGCGCTCGAGCTGCTGGTCGGTATAGCCCTTGGCATGCTGGTGCATGATGGTCGCGCTCTTGCGCGTGCCGGCCTTGAACTCCTGCAACGCGGCGAGCAGGTCTTTCTTCGACTTGCCGGCCAGCGCCGGGAATTCGCCCTCGCTGCGGCCTTCGGTACCGTGGCAGGCGAAACAGCTGGCTGCCCACGACCTTGCCTGGTAATCCTGTGCGGCGGCCGGACCGGCCCAGGCGACCGTGGCCAGCGCAGCCGATGCCAGCGCGAGTCTCGCGAGAATCGGACGTCTCATGTGCTCCTCCGTTTGATTTGCTTGCCCGGATTTTGTCGATGCCATCTCGTCGGCACGAGAATCTGCGGCATCGACATATTCATATCGTCAGGAAGGGTCGACCATACCCCATCCGGCGTAGGGGGAAAAGGGACAGGTCACTCCAGGCTGCTCAGATAGGCGGCCACCGCCTTGGTTTCGAGCTCGGTGAGCTTCTCGGCGATGCTGTGCATGATGGCGTTGTCGTTCGTGCGCTCGCGGGTGTTGAACTGCTTGAGCTGTTGCTCGATGTAGATCGGTCGCTGCCCGGCGAGCCGCGGCAGCTGGTTGGTCCCGTGGCCTTTCGCGCCGTGACAGCCCTCGCAGGCCGCCACGCCCGAGTAGACGTTGCCCTTGTGGTACACGTAGCGTCCCACGGCCGCCAGATCCGGGTCGCGCATGATCGCGGCCGAGGTCTTCTTGCCGGCGAAGTAGGCGCCGAGGTCGCGCATCTCCTGCTCGTTCAGGTCGGCGGCCATCTCGGTCATCGTGCCCTTGCGCCGGCCGGTCTTGAAGTCGGCGAGCTGCTTGGCGATGTACTCGGGGTGCTGGCCGGCCAGCCTCGGATACAGCGCGCTGGAGCTTTCGCCTTCGGCGCCGTGGCACAGCGCACAGCGCGACTCCACCAGCTGCTGCGCGGTGCGGAGTTTCCCCGCCTGGGCCCACGAAAGCTGCGGCGCCAGCGCGACCACGCCGGCCGCCACGAGTGCGTACAGGGCAACGGAACGAATCCCCGGCATCATCCGGTCTCCCACGAGTTGATACGGATCAAGGCCAAAGTGCCGCAGTGTCGGTGCGCCGATCGTCACGCCGAGACCGCCGCCGGCCGTTCGAGCGCACGATTGTCACGCATTTCCCGGGCTCCGGCCAGCGCGCAGGGCGCGTCGCGACGATGTCGTATAGTTGGCGGATGCTTCGTCGCAGCGGTTCGCTCCTGCTCGCCTGTGCGGTACTCGCGGTGGGCGCGGTCGGCATCGCGCTGGTCCTGCAGCACCGGTTCGACATGGCGCCCTGCGCCTGGTGCACGTTCCAGCGGCTGCTGTTCCTGCTGGTCGGCGCGTTCGCGCTGGTCGGCTGGCTGGCGCGCGGGTCGCGTGCGACGGTGCTGTCGATGTCGGTGCTGGCCGTCGCAGCGGCGGCCGGCGGGTCATGGGCCGCGCTGCACCAGCAGCTCGTGGCTGCGCAGAGCCAGTCGTGCGCGTTCACGTTCGCCGACCGCGCGTTGATGAAGCTGCGTCTCGACGAAACCCTGCCGTGGCTGTTCGAGGCCACGGCTTCGTGCAGCGAGGCCAACGTCCCGCTGCTCGGCCTGCCGTTCGCGACCTGGAGCGCGGCCCTGTTCGTGCTGCTGGCGCTGTTCGCGATCCGTGCGGCCCTGCTGTCCAGGAACTTTCGATGAATGCACTCGAGCAACTCAGGCAGTTCACCACCGTGGTGGCCGACAGCGGCGACTTCAACACGATGCGCGTGTATGCGCCGCGCGACGCCACCACCAATCCCACCCTGATCCTGAAGGCGATCCAGAAGCCCGAATACGGCGCGCTGCTGGCGCAGACGCTGTCGGCGCATCCGGGCGAATCGCTGCCCGACCTGTGCGACCGGCTGCTGGTGCGCTTCGGCCAGGAGATCCTGTCGATCGTGCCCGGGCGCGTATCCACCGAGGTGGATGCGCGCCTGTCGTTCGACGGCGACGCCACGATCGCCAAGGCGCGCCGCCTGATCGAGCTCTACGAAGCCGCGGGAATCGGGCGCGAACGGGTGCTGGTCAAGGTGGCGTCCACCTGGGAAGGAATCCGCGCGGCCGAGGCGCTCGAGAACGAGGGCATCCACTGCAACATGACGCTGCTGTTCTCGTTCCCGCAGGCAGTGGCCTGCGCCGATGCCGGCGTCACGCTGATCTCGCCGTTCGTCGGGCGCATCTACGACTGGTATCGCAAGCGCGACGGCGTCGACTACGCACCGGAGGAAGACCCCGGGGTGCTGTCGGTGCGGCGCATCTACGCGTACTACAAGAAGTTCGGCTATCCCACCGAGGTGATGGGGGCGAGCTTTCGCAGTACCGGCCAGGTGCTCGCGCTGGCCGGCTGCGATTTGCTCACGATCAGTCCCGAGCTGCTCGAGCAGTTGCGCGGCTCGCAGCAGCCGGTGCAGCGCCGGCTCGATCCCGAACGCGCGCGCGAAGGAACGATCGAGCGCGTGCGCTTCGACGAAAAGCACTTCCGCTGGGCGCTCAACGAGGACGCGATGGCGAGCGACAAGCTCGCCGAGGGAATCCGGCTGTTCGCGGCCGACGTGCTGAAGCTCGAAGCGCTCGTCGGCGCGGCGCGCTGAGCGCGTTGCGTTTCGGCTTCGGGCTTCGGGCTTCGGCGCGGCGGCCGGCGCCTCGCGCGCCGGCGCCCGTTACCAGATGCCCATCGAGACGCCGGCCGCCATGGCTGCGCCCAGTTCGCGCGCGCGCTCGAGCGATGGCGCATCGATGATCTTGGGGGCGAGGATCGCCTCGGGGGTCTGCGCGTGCGTGATGACGATCAGCGGCTCGGCCACCGGCTTCAGGCGCCAGCCGGTGGCGATGCGTGCGATCTGGCGCGCCGCGCCCTGGCCGTCGGAGCCGGCGCAGACCAGTGTCGCGTAGGGCCTGCCGTCCACGTGCCCGAGCACCGCGTAGTAGGTGCGATCGAAGAAGTCCTTCATCATGCCGGCCATCGACGCGAGGTTCTCGGGCGTGGCG
>JAHDYE010000275.1 GCA_023383035.1 Burkholderiaceae bacterium
GCACGCCGAGCACCGCATCCTGCTCGACGGCAACAAGACGGTGGTCTTCCGCTAGCGTCCGGTGGTCTTCCGCCAGCGTCCAGTGGTCTTCCGCCAGCGTCCGGTGCTCTTCCGCTGGAGCCGGCATCCGCGCCGATCCTTCGCGCCCGATCCCCCCGCGCCGACACCGGGTGCCGGGCCTGCCGCCCACCGCGAGTGATACGATTTTCCCAGCCGACCGCTCCACGGAGGAATGCGCGATGGGCAGCATCGAACCGATCACCGGTGCCGCGGCAGCGGCGGGCGCCCGGCAGTCGCCGGCCTACCAGACGGGATTCGGCAACGAGTTCTCCAGCGAGGCCCTGCCCGGCGCGCTGCCGATCGGGCGCAACTCGCCGCAGCGCTGCCCCTATGGGCTGTATGCCGAGCAGCTTTCCGGCAGCGCGTTCACGGCGCCGCGCAGCGCGCTGCGGCGCACGTGGATGTACCGCATCCGCCCCGGCGCCACGCACGGCGCGTTCCGCCGCATCGACGACGGCTTGCTCACCAACGATTTCGCCGGCATCGAGACCCCGCCGAGCCAGCTGCGCTGGGACCCGCCGGCACCGCCCGCCGCGGGCGAATCGCTCGACTTCGTCCAGGGCCTGATGACGATGGCCGGACACGGCGATCCGGCAGCGATGGCCGGCTGCGCGATCCACATGTACCGCGCCAATGCGTCGATGCACCGGCGCTTCTTCTACGATGCCGACGGCGAGCTGCTGATCGTTCCACAGCTCGGGCGCCTGCGCATCGCCACCGAGCTCGGCGTGCTCGAGATCGAACCGCAGGAAATCGCGGTGATTCCCCGCGGCATGCGCTTTCGCGTGGAGCTGCCCGACCTGAAGTCGGCCGGTGGCGCGCTCGATGCGGCGCGCGGCTACGTGTGCGAGAACTTCGGCGCACCGTTCCGCCTGCCCGACCTCGGCGTGATCGGTTCCAACGGCCTGGCCAACCCGCGCGACTTCATGGCGCCGGTGGCGGCCTACGAGGACGTCGACGGCGACTTCGAGCTGGTGGCCAGGTTCCTCGGCCACCTGTGGGCGGCACCGATCGATCATTCGCCGCTCGACGTCGTGGCCTGGCACGGCAGCAGCGTACCGTACAAGTACGACCTGCGCCGCTTCAACACGATCGGCTCGATCAGCTTCGACCATCCCGATCCGTCGATCTTCCTGGTGCTGCAGTCGCCGTCCGACACGCCAGGCGTCGACATGATCGACTTCGTCATCTTCCCGCCGCGCATCCTGGCGATGGAAGACACCTTCCGGCCGGCCTGGTACCACCGCAACATCGCGAGCGAGTTCATGGGCCTGGTCCATGGCGCCTACGATGCCAAGCAGGGCGGTTTCGTGCCCGGGGGCGCCAGCCTGCACAACTGCATGACGGCACACGGTCCCGACGCGAAATCCTTCGAGATCGCGACCGCGGCCGACACCAGCAAGCCCACCTACATCCGCGACACGATGGCGTTCATGTTCGAGACGCGCCTGCCGATCCGGCCGACGCGCCACGCGCTGGAGTCGCCGCAGCTGCAGCGCGACTACATCGCCTGCTGGCAGGGCCTGAAGAAACAGTTCACCGGCAAGCCGTGATCGACGAGACCCGCGACGCCGGCCTGCGCAGCTGCAACGGCTGGCGCACCGCTCGGCCGGCGGCTGCAACGTCGAACCGGGCGACCTCCATGGCAGCGGCACGCAGTCGGGACCCGATCCCGCCAAGGCGGGGTGCTGATCGCGCATTCATGCGCGCGCCAGCACCTCGCGCAGCTTGCCGGCGATCTCGTCGATGTGCTTCTTCTCGGCGATGAACGGCGGCGCCACCAGCAGCGCATCGCCGGTGTTCTTCAGGTGCAGCCCGGCGTCGTAGAGGCGCTTCTGCATCTCGTGGCCGCGCGCGCCCGGCACCTTGTCGAGCGCCACGTCGACGGCGGCCAGCATGCCGATCGAGCGGATATCGGTGACGATGGGCAGATCCTGCAGCGCGTGGATCGCATCGGCGAAATACGGGCTCATTTCGCGCGCGCGGTCGATCAGGCGCTCCTTCGCGAAGATGTCCATCATCGCCAGGCCCGCCGCGCAGGCCGCCGGATGCGCCGAATAGGTGTAGCCGTGGAAGAACTCGACGCCGCGCTCCGGCCCGGCGTCGGTGATCGCGTCGTAGATCGACTGCCTGGCCGCCACCGCACCCATCGGCTGCGCGCCGTTGGTGAGCGCCTTGGCCATCGTCATCAGGTCGGGCGTCACGCCGAAGGCCTGGGCGCCGAAGTTCGCGCCCATGCGGCCCCAGCCGGTGATCACTTCGTCGAACACCAGCAGGATGCCGTGCGTGTCGCAGATCTCGCGCAGCCGGTTCAGGTAACCCCGGGGCGGCGGCAGGCAACCGCACGAACCGGCGGTCGGCTCGACGAACACCGCGGCGATGTTCTCGCCGCCGTAGGTGGCGACGAAGCGCGCCAGGTCCTCGGCGAGCTCGGCGCCCTTCTCCGGCTGGCCGCGGACGAAGCGGTTCTCGGCCAGCGCGGTGTGACGCAGGTGATAGACGCCGGGCAGCCCCACGCCGAAGGCGCGGCGATTGTTGACCAGGCCCGACAGCGCCACGCCGCCCATGTTGACGCCGTGGTACGCGCGTTCGCGCGAAATGAAGATCTGGCGCTGCGATTCGCCGCGCACGCGGTGGTACATCAGCGCGATCTTCATCGCGGTGTCGACCGACTCCGAGCCCGAGTTGGTGAAGAACACCCGGTTGACCCCCTCCGGGGTGTAGCCGCTGATGCGCTCGGCCAGCTCGAACGCCTTCGAGTGCGCGCGCAGGAACGGCGGCGCGTAATCCAGCGTCTGCAGCTGCTCGTGCACCGCCCGGGCGATCTCGGGCCGGCAGTGGCCTGCGGCCACGCAGAACAATCCGGCCGACGCGTCGATCACCGCCCGGTTCTCCGGCGTGTAGAAGTACATGCCCTCGGCGCGCGCGAACAGGCGCGGCTCGTGCTTGAACTCCTTGTTCGGCGAGAACGGCATCCAGTACGGCTGCAGCTGGACTTCGAGTCGCGGATCGGCGTGTCCCATCGAAAGCTCCTCGTGAATGGACGCTCCGGACTTCCCCGGGGCAATGAACCAGACTATCCGATCGGGGCCGTGATGCACAGGGCCAGACGCGCGGATCCGGTTGGGCCAGCCCCCGGTGACGGTTGCCGCTCCCGGACCGGCCCCGGGGGCGGGCGCCGGCGACGAAGCGACGACGAGCCGCGCGGGCCGGCACGGCCGGCGTGCCTCAGCCCGCGTCGGCGAGCACGAACGCCGCCGCGCGCTCGGCGATCATCACCACCGGCACGTTGGTGTTGCCCGATACCAGCGTGGGCATGATCGAGCAGTCGACCACCCGCAGCGCCTGCACGCCGCGCACGCGCAATTGCTGGTCGACCACCGCCTCATCGTCCACGCCCATGCGGCAGGTGCCGCTCGGATGGAAGATGGTACCGGCGCTGTCGCGGACGAACTCGAGCAGGTCCTCGTCGCTGCCCGCCCGCGCACCCGGCGCGTACTCGTCGACGACGAACGGCGACAACGCGCGGGTGGCCGCCAGCCGGCGCGCCAGCTTGATGCCGTCGACGATGGTGCGCCGGTCGGTTTCGGTCGACAGGTAGTACGGCTGCATCGACGGCGGCTGCAGCGGATCGGCCGACCGGATGCGCACGTAGCCGCGCGACTCGGGGCGCAGCTGGCACACCGACATCGTGAAGCCCGAGTGCGCGTGCACCGGCGAGCCCGCCATGTCGGAAGACAGCGTGGCGACGTGGAACTGCACGTCGGGGCGCTTCAGCTCCGCACGGGTACGCGCGAAGATGCCGCCCTGGTTGATGCCGATCGCCATCGGACCGCCGCGCACGAACACGTATTCCATGCCGATGCGCAGCTTGCCCCACCACGACGCGAGCTGGTCGTTGGTCGTGATCGGCCGGCTGCAGCGGAACATCACGCGCGCCTGCAGGTGGTCCTGGAGATTCTCGCCGACGCGCGGCGAATCGTGCACCACCGGAATGCCGAACGATTGCAGCAATGCGCCCGGCCCCACGCCCGATACCTGCAGCAGCTGCGGGGACTGCAGCGCACCGGCGCACAGGATCACCTCGCGGCGCGCGCGTGCCCGTACCGGCGCACCGGCCTCGACGGTCCAGCCCGACGCCTTCGCCGTGCCGGCGTCGCGCAGGTCGGCGCGCGCGCCGGGCCGGAATTCGATGCCCGTCGCGCGCCGTCCCTCGAAGAGAATGCGGGTTGCCTGCGCGGCGGTGACCACGCGCAGGTTCGCGCGCCGTCGCGCCGGGCGCAGGTAGGCGACCGCGGTGCTGCAGCGAAAGCCGTTGCGGGTGCTGAGCTGGTAGTAGCCGGCTCCCTCCTGGCGCGCGCCGTTGAAGTCGGGGTTGCGCGGAATGCCGATCTCCTCG
>JAHDYE010000276.1 GCA_023383035.1 Burkholderiaceae bacterium
CTCGGTCGCCTGCTCGGCGTTGGCGCTGGGCAGGTCGACCTGCAGTTCGGTGAACTTCGAGTAGGTGGTCGTGACCATCAGGAAGATCAGGATCACCAACAGCACGTCGATCAGCGGAATGAAGTTGATCTCCGGCTCGTCGCGCCGGATGCCGCGACGGAAATTCATCGCTGCAGGCTGCGCAGCGTATCGACCAGGCGCAGCGACTGCTGCTCCATCTCGACCAGGTAGCTGTCGACGCGGGCGCGAAAGTGGCGGTATGCGATCAGCGCCGGGATCGCGATCAGGATGCCCAGCGCGGTGTTGTACAGCGCCACCGAGATGCCGTGCGCCAGCTGCTGCGGATTGGTGCCGCCGGTGGGGGCCGATGCGCCGAAGATCTCGATCATGCCGATCACGGTGCCGAACAGGCCCATCAGCGGCGCGGTCGCGGCGATCGTGCCGAGCGCCGACAGGTAGCGCTCGAGGTCGTGGGCCACCGCCCGGCCGGTTTCCTCCATCGCCTCCTTCATCAGCTCGCGTCCGGCCGCCTCGTGGCGCAGCCCGCTGGCCAGCACCCGGCCCAGCGGAGAATTGGCGGCGAGCTTGTTCAGCAGCTCGGGCGTGACCGGCTGCGCGCGGCGCAGCCCCAGTACCTCTTCGAGCAGCCCGGTGGGCAGGACCTTGCTGCGCTTCAGCGACAGCGAGCGTTCGATGATGAGCGCCACCGCGGCGATCGACGCGATGATGAGGAACCATACCGGCCAGCCGGCCGCCTGGATCAGCGAAAACAAATTGTTCTCCGGGGACCTTGCGAAGGCCCGCAATTGTCGGGGTTTTGGCGGCGGGGGAGCAAGCTGGACTGCCGGACGGTCGCGAAACCGGATTTCATTACAGGATTCTGTGGACAACTCTGTGAACAACCTGCGGGCGGCCGGCACCTTGCGTCGGGGAATCATCGCCACGCCTTCGGTCTCTCGCTGGCGATGCCGGAAATCCGAAGTCGAATCATATACTTGCGCAGTGCCTGGGCAGCACTGCCGGCGCCAGTACAGACGAGGGCGGGGCTGGCGGGCGGTGTGGAAAGGTGTCGACCGGAAACACGCATGAACTCTGGGATCGCGAACGGAAATCCAGGATTGGCGCGGGAAATCCTGTCGGTTGGCCAGCTGAACCGCATGGTTGCTGGATTGTTGCAGCGCAACATCGCACCGCTCTGGGTGGCCGGCGAGCTGTCCAACGTGGTGCGCGCGGCCAGCGGACACTGGTACTTCACGCTCAAGGACGCCTCCGCGCAGGTGCGTGCGGTGATGTTCCGCGGTCGCGCCCAGTACGTCGATTTCGTGCCGCGCGACGGCGACCGCGTCGAAGTGCGGGCGCTGGTGGGCCTGTACGAGCCGCGCGGCGACTACCAGTTGACGGTGGAGGCGATGCGTCGGGCGGGCGACGGCGACCTGTACCAGCGCTTCGTGCAGCTCAAGGCGCGCCTGCAGGCCGAGGGCCTGTTCGAGCCCGCCCGCAAGCGAAGCCTGCCGCCGATGCCGCGCACCATCGGCATCGTGACCTCGCCGCAGGCGGCGGCGTTGCGCGACGTGCTCACGACGCTGCGCCGGCGCGCGCCCGGCGTGCCGGTGATCGTCTATCCGACGCCGGTGCAGGGCGTCGAGGCGCCGGCGGCGATCGTGGCCGCGCTCGCCGCGGCCGCGCGGCGGCGCGAGTGCGATGTGCTGCTGCTGGTGCGCGGCGGCGGCTCGATCGAGGACCTGTGGGCGTTCAACGACGAGCGGGTGGCACGTGCCGTCACCGCTTCGCCGATCCCGGTGGTGAGCGGCGTGGGGCACGAAACCGACTTCACGATCGCCGACTTCGTGGCCGACCTGCGCGCGCCCACGCCGACGGCGGCGGCCGCCGCTGCCGCGCCCGACTGGCGCGAGCTGCTGCAGGCGGCGCTGCGCGCCGGCGAACGATGCATGCGCGCCTGGACGCGCCGCGTCGAGTCGCTCGAACAGCGGCTGGATACGTCGGCGCGCCTGCTGCGATCGCCATCGGCGCGCTGGCAGGAGCGGGCGGCGCGACTGCGCGCGCTGGCACAGCGCGTGGCGGCGCTCGCGCGCGCATCGATCGGGCAGCGCGCGCTGCGCGTCGAGCGCGCGCGCGCCGGCATCAGGCCGCCGCGCAGCGAGCTCGCCGCCCAGCGGCTCGATGCGGCCACGCAGGGCTTGCGCCGTGCCGCGGACGTTCTCCTCGCGCGCCGCGACGAGCGGCTCGAACGGTGCGCCGCCGCGCTCGCGCTGGTCAGTCCGCAGGCGGTGCTCGAACGCGGCTACGCGATCGTGCAAGACCACGACGGCCGCGTGGTCCGATCGGCGGTCGACGCATCGCCCGGCGATGCCTTGAATGTCACGCTCGCCCGGGGGGCGCTGCGGGTGGAAGTGCGCGAGCGCGCGGACGGTGTGCCGGATTGACGCATCACGGCGTTGGCCGGCGCGAGGCTTTCGTCCTAGAATGGTTCGTTCCAGGTCGTCCGGCGCGCACGCCGGCAACACCCGAACCACAAGGAAAAGACGCCATGGAACACACCCTTCCGCCGCTGCCCTATGCGATGGATGCGCTCGCGCCGCACATCTCGAAGGAAACCTTCGAGTTCCACTACGGCAAGCATCACCAGGCCTACGTCACCAACCTGAACAACCTGATCAAGGGCACGGAGTTCGAGAACCTCGGCCTCGAGGACATCGTGAAGAAGGCCTCGGGCGGCGTGTTCAACAACGCCGCGCAGGTCTGGAACCACACGTTCTTCTGGTCGTGTATGAAACCGGGCGGCGGCGGCGAACCCAAGGGCGCGCTGGCCGACGCGATCAACCGCAAGTGGGGGTCGTTCGCGGCGTTCAAGGAAGCGTTCACCAAGAGCGCGGTCGGCAATTTCGGTTCCGGCTGGACCTGGCTGGTGAAGAAGTCCGACGGCTCGGTCGACATCGCCAACACCAGCAACGCCGCCACGCCGCTCACCACCGCCGACAAGGCGCTGCTGACGATCGACGTGTGGGAGCACGCGTACTACATCGACTACCGCAACGCGCGGCCGAAGTTCGTCGAGGCTTTCCTCGCCAGCCTCGCGAACTGGGATTTCGCGGCGAAGAACTACGGCTGAAGAGGAGGGGCGGACATGAGCCTGATCTGGACGGCAATCATCGGTCTCGTCATCGGAGCGGTGGCGAAGTTCATCATGCCGGGCACGCAGGGCGGCGGCATCATCGTCACCATGATTCTCGGTATCGTCGGCTCGTTCGTCGCCACCTTCATCGGACAGGCGATCGGCCTGTATCCGCCGGGCGCCAGCGCCGGTTTCATCGCGTCGGTGATCGGCGCGATCCTGGTGCTCTGGGTCTACGGGATGATCGTCAAGAAGCGCGCGTAGGGTTCAGTTGCGCGCCTGCCCGGGGAAGACCCGGGGGTTCGACAGTTGCGCGCCCGGGCCGATCGCCCGGCGCGCGAACCAGCCCTGTTCCATCTCGAGGGCGAAACGCACCGGCTGCGTGGCGCAGTGGCTGTGCTCGGTGCGCGGCGCCATGTCGGCGATGTTCACGATGCGGCCGTCGTCGTCGAGGAATGCGATCGACAGCGGCAGCAGCGTGTTGCGCATCCAGAAGCACCACGGCTGCTTGTGGTCGAACACGAACAGCATGCCTTCGTTGGGCCCCAGGCGCTCGCGCATCATCAGGCCGATCTCGCGCTGGCGCGCGCTGATCGCCGCCTCGGCGTGGATCACGTGCATGCCCGCCTGCAGCCGCACCAGCGGCAGCTTGGGCTGCGGCGCGTCCTGCGCGAGCGCGGCAACGGGCGAGGCGACCAGCACGGCGAGGCTGGCGCGCGCGAGCAGGCGCCGCCATGGCGGCGTGCGTGCGGCATGCATCGGTCGTGAATCGGTCGAAGCGGGCAGGGCGGTGCGGACGGGTTTCATGACGTGATGGTGCCCCGGATCGTCGCGCAGCGAAAGCGGCGATCGGGCTGCGCGACAGACGGCGATGCAGCCCGTCCAACGCCCGTCCGGGCGTCTTGATCGATGCGGCATAATTGCGGACTCGCCCTTTCCCACGAGGATGCCCGGCATGTACCAGCACATCAAGATCCCGTCCGCTGGCCAGAAGATCAAGGTCAATAGCGATTTTTCGCTGCAGGTTCCCGACAATCCGATCATTCCGTACATCGAGGGCGACGGCACCGGCTACGACATCACGCCGGTGATGATCAAGGTGGTCGACGCGGCGGTGGCCAAGGCCTACGGCGGCAAGCGCCAGATCCACTGGATGGAGATCTACGCCGGCGAGAAGTCCACCCGCGTCTACGGGCCCGACGTGTGGCTGCCCGAGGAGACGCTGCAGGTCCTCAAGGATTACGTGGTCTCGATCAAGGGGCCGCTCACCACGCCGGTGGGCGGGGGCATCCGCTCGCTCA
>JAHDYE010000277.1 GCA_023383035.1 Burkholderiaceae bacterium
TCACCGGCGACCGTGCGGTGGCGTACCGCGCCAATCTCTGGTCGCGACTGGCCAGCCGCGTGTTGCGGCGGGTCGGACAGCGCCGCTATCGCGACGACGACGACCTGTACCGGCTGGCCCTGGGCATCGAGTGGGAGCGGTTCTTCGATGCCGGCCATGGCCTGCGCGTCGACCTGAACGCGGTACGCTCGCCGCTGCGCAGCCTGAACTTCGCCACGCTGCGCGTGAAGGACGGCATCGTCGACCGCCTGCGCGAGCGCACCGGCGCGCGTCCTTCGATCGACACGCGGGCGCCGGATGCGCGCGTGTTCGCGTATCTGGAGGACCGGCAGGCCACGCTGTACCTGGACCTGAGCGGCGAGCCGCTGTTCAAGCGCGGCTGGCGATCGGGAAGCGACGACAAGGGCGCGGCGCCGCTGAAGGAGAATCTCGCCGCCGGGCTGCTGGCGCTGTGCGGATGGACGCCGGCGATGCCGCTGTACGACCCGTTCTGCGGCTCGGGAACCATCGCGATCGAGGCCGCGCAGATCGCACTGGACATCGCACCGGGCCTGTCGCGCCGGTTCGGGCTGGAAAAACTGCTCGATCACGATGCGCCGCTGTGGACGTCGCTGCGCGCCGACGCGGTCCGCAGGTCGCAGCGCGCGACGCATCGCGACGCCGCCGCGCCGCACATCGCCGCTTCCGACATCGATCCGCGCGCGATCGAGCAGACACGGCGCAACCTGCGGCACGCGGGCCTGCCGCCGCAGGCGATCGACGTGCGCGCGGCCGACGCGGCGCAGGCGAAACCGCCGTTTCCCGCCGCCGGCTTCATCGTCGCCAACCCGCCATACGGCGAGCGCATCGACCTGGAAGCCGGCGAGCCGCGACGGTCATCGTCGCGCGACCGTGCATCGCACGAACAGGCGATGCGCGCGTTCGGCGTCGCGCTGCGCGGCACATTCACCGGCTGGCACGCATGGCTGCTCAGCAGCGACCGCGAGCTGCCGCGCCAGCTCGGCATGAAGGAACGGCGCCGCATTCCGCTCTACAACGGCGCGATCGAGTGCAGGCTGTACGGCTTCGAGGTGTTCCCGCGCGTCGGGGCCGTCAATGGGGAGGCCGGCGCTGCGCCGCCAGCGCCACCCACGCCAGGCACGCCCAGCCGGCGATGAGCGAGGCGCCGCCGAACGGGGTGATCATCGCCGCTGCGCGCAGGTCGGCCAGCACGTACAGATAGAGGCTGCCGCTGAACAGCAGCGTGCCCAGCACGAACAGCGCACCCGCCCACGGCGCCGCGCGCCCCTCGAAGCGACCGATCACCCATCCGAGCACGCACAGCGCGATCGCGTGGTACATCTGGTAGCGCACCGCGGTCTCGAACACCGCCAGCTTGTCCGGTGCCAGCACGGTGCGCAGCGCGTGCGCGCCGAGTGCGCCCGCCGCGACGCCGAGCGCGCCGAACAACGCACCGAGGAACAGGAACAGGCGGTCGGCGCTCATCGCGGCTTGCGCAGCACGTCTTCGCAGCGCCCGTCACGCATGGCGCGCTCGAAACCGGTCACCACCAACGCCTCCTTGCCGGGGCTGTCCGAGCGCGCCAGACGCGGCAGCAGGTAGCCGCGCACGATCGCCAGCACCGGGTCGGCGGGCGTCCGGCTCACGGCGTGATGCGCGGCGTCGAGCGCGGACTGTGCGGCCGTGGGCTGCCGCGCTGCGCCCGCCGCGACGCCGGTCACGACGGGCATGCGCTGGCCGGTCAGGCATTCGACGAACACCGGGTCGTGACCTTCGCGATGGTAGTGGCCGACCAGTCGCAGCGGGCCGCCGAGCGGATCGACCTGCGCGGCGCGCGACAACGATGCCTCGGCGGCGCCGCGCAGCGCACGGCCTTCGTTGTCGACGATCACCAGCGCATCGGGCGCCACCCGTCGCAGCATGCGCGCGCCTTCGGTGTCGCCTTGCAGGATCAGCATGTCGGCCGCCTCCGGCGACCTGCTCCAGCGGCCGGTGTCGTACACCGCCGCGGCGCCGAGCTGGCGCATCCGGAACGTGCCGTCGGCGAAGATGGTCAGCGTGATCCGCTGCTCCTCGCACCCCGGGCAGGCGAGCACTCCGGTATAGGTTCTCGCGCCGGCGTAGGCGCCGGCCGCGGCCTGCGCATCGATCCGCGGCGCCATCGACGCCGTTGCGTCGGCGGCGGATGCTTCGCGCCCTGGGCGAACCGGATCGGCCGGCAGCGGCGCGCACGCCGATGCGGCCAGCAGCGACGCCGTGAACGCCGCGCGCAGCGTACGCCTACCAGGCATAGCCCAGACCCAGCAGCCAGCTCGAATCGGTCGCACGGCGGCCCGGCGTGGGGTCGCTGTCCCAGTCGAGATTGAGCTGCAGCGAAGCGGTGAGCCCGAAGACGAACGGAACGCGCACTCCGGTACGGCTGCGCAGCGTCGCCTCCGAAGGATCCTCGAGGTTCCAGAAGCCCTGCTGGTCATGGAACAGCTCGGCCGACAAGCGGTCGAGCCGATGCGTGAAGTTGACGCCCCAGCCGAGCGCCGGCCAGCTTTCGTCGGCGCCGACGAAGCGGCGCACGTCGATCATGTCGAGGCCGCCGCGCAGCGCGAGCCTGGTGCGCTCGGTCTGTATCCATTGCACGCCGTAGCCGCCCCCGAGCGCCCCGCGCAGCGCGACGTCGCGGAAGCGATCGCGCTCGAACGATCCGCGCAGGTAGCGAAACCTGCGCTCGTCGAGGAAGCGGTCGAAGTTGCCGCTGAGCAGCGAGTTCGATGCGGTGGTCCTCTGGACATCGCGTTCGTGACGCAGTTTCGCGCCGAGCTGGAAGCGCCAGTCCTTCGCGCGGGCGGTGAGATCGCCTTCGGCGTAGACGCTGTCGCCCACGGTGTTGCCACGCGTCGAGGCGCCCGACAGCGACACGCGCCCCTCGTACGAGACGCCTTCGCCGCTTTCCTCGGGCTTGG
Organism: Burkholderiaceae bacterium; assembly: GCA_023383035.1. Taxonomy (GTDB): domain Bacteria; phylum Pseudomonadota; class Gammaproteobacteria; order Burkholderiales; family Burkholderiaceae_E; genus Zeimonas. The sequence continues at coordinate 2,958 of JAHDYE010000277.1, forward strand.
GATTGATGTAGCGCACGCGCGCGAGCGGCACCATGACACCCGGCTGCGGTGCCGGCCCCGGCCCCGCGGCAGCCGCCGGCGCCGACTCGCCCTGGACCTGCCCGGCCGGCCCGTCGGGCAACGGCGACTCGGGCGTCAGCGTGACGTGCCCCGGCGCGGCGGGGGTCTGCATCAGCTGCGCGGTCCGCCTTGTCGGTTTCGATGGTCTTCACCTCGTAGCGCGGGATCTTCAGTTCGCCCGCCCATGTCGTCTCGAAGGTCAGCGTGGACGGTGACATGTGCAGGATGCGACCCGTCAGCCGGTCACCATTGTGCAGCGTGATGGTGTCCGCGTACGCGGCGCCGCCGATCAGCGCGCAGGCGAACGCACCCGCGCGCAGGCGGGCGCCGGCTGCGAGGCCGCAGGGACGGTGGGCGGGCATGCGGGGTTTATAGACGATCGACCGGGCGGACGCAAACCTGCGGGCGCGCCTCGCGGCCGGGCAGCGCAGTCAGGGCTATAATGGCGGGTCATTCGGGAACATCCCCACCGCATCGCCGTCCAGGCCGGCTGCCACCGCCGGTCGCCATCGCCTGAGCACGGGCCGGCGCGCATGGACGGCGCACCGAGAAGGTCCTGACGGTACCGCACATCCGTCCACGTCGCGGCGCAGCCGCGCGCGCAGGCGCGAGCCGCGCATCAGGAGTCGAATATGGCGAAGGAAGAACTGATCGAAATGGAAGGCGTCGTCGCCGAGGTCCTGCCGGACACGCGCTATCGCGTGACGCTGAGCAACGGCATCGAAGTGTCGGCCTATGCCGCCGGCAGGATGAAGAAGCACCGCATCCGCGTGCTGCCCGGCGACCGGGTCACGATGGAACTGTCGCCGTACGACCTGACCAAGGGCCGGATCCGCTTCCGGCACAAGGACTAGAAGCTCGCGCTAGACGATGTCCAGGTGCTCGATGCCGCGCGAGAGATCGCGCTCCGAGCGCTTGCTGTTCAGCTTGATGTTCAGCCTCAGGTCGTTCACCGAATCCGCGTTGCGCAGCGCATCCTCGTAGCCGATCCGCCCGTCCTCGAACAGGTCGAACAGCGCCTGGTCGAAGGTCTGCATGCCGAGCTCGCGGCTCTTCTTCATGATCTCCTTGATCGTGCCGACTTCTCCCTTGAAGATCAGGTCGGCGATCAGCGGCGAGTTCAGCAGGATCTCGACCGCCGGCACCCGGCCCTTGCCTTTGGCCATCGGGATCAGCCGCTGCGAGACGATGGCCCTCAGGTTCAGCGACAGGTCCATCAGCAGCTGCGCGCGCCGCTCCTCCGGGAAGAAGTTGATGATCCGGTCCAGCGCCTGGTTGGCGCTGTTCGAGTGCAGCGTGGCCAGACACAGGTGGCCGGTCTCGGCGAACGCGACCGCGTGCTCCATCGTCTCGCGATCGCGGATCTCGCCGATCATGATCACGTCGGGCGCCTGGCGCAGCGTGTTCTTC
>JAHDYE010000278.1 GCA_023383035.1 Burkholderiaceae bacterium
CAGCGTGGTCATCACCTCCGGAGTCGGCCCCACGAACGCGATGCCGGCCGCGGCGCCGGCGCGCGCGAAGGCCGCGTTCTCGGACAGGAAGCCGTAGCCGGGATGGATCGCGTCCACCTTCGCGGCACGCGCGATGCGCACGATGTCGTCGATGTCGAGGTAGGCCTGCAACGGCTTGCGCCCTTCGCCCACCAGGTAGCTCTCGTCGGCCTTGAAGCGATGCAGCGCGAAGCGGTCCTCGTGCGAATAGATCGCCACTGTGCGCATGCCCAGTTCGGCAGCGGCACGCATGACGCGAATCGCGATTTCGGAACGATTGGCGACGAGAAGCGAGTGGATTCGGCGCATTTCGGAACCGCCAGCAGGGAAGTCGATGCGCGCAACCACACCGGTCCGCGCAATCGGTATCGGAGGGCTGCGATCGTACACGGTGCGCGCCGCGGGCGTGCACCCCGGGCCGTCGGGCAACCCGGTTGCAACGCCTCGAGACTGCGTCGCTACCTTGCAATGCGGCAAACCGGGTACGATTCGGGTCGATGCGCGCCTGGCGCGGCCTTTGTTGAACGCCTCGATGAAACGTCCGATGCCGCGCCCCGTGCGGGCGCTTCGCGTGCTCCCCGTCTGCGTGCTGCTGGCTGCCTGCGGCGGTGGCGGCGGTTCGTCGGGATCCAACGGCTGCTTCTTCACCTACCCGGGCGGGCCGCCCGCACAGCAGAGCGGGCCCGATCCGCTGCTCGCCCAGCAGTGGCACCTGCAGAACACCGGCCAGAACGGCGGCACGGTGGGCGAGGACGTGCGCGCGGTGCTCGCCTGGATCCTGCAGCCGGCCAAGGGCGGGAGCGTGCGCGTGGCGATCGTGGACGATGCGATCGAGACCGTGCACGAGGATCTGGCCCCGAACCTCGCGGCGTGGCTCGACTACCGGCCCGGCGCCGGGGCGGGCAGCGCGCCGCTGCCTTGCGAGCAGGACGACGACCACGGCACGAAAGTGGCCGGTATCGTGCTGGCCCGCGACGACAACGCGGCCGGCGGCGCCGGCGTGGCGCCGCGCGCGCAACTGGGCGCCTACAACCCCCTGTCGACCAACACCAACGCCGACATCGCCGATGCGCTGGCACGCGACAGCGCGATCACCGGCGTCTACAACAACAGCTGGGGATCGCCGGACAACGGGCTGCTGCATGCGGCCGACGCCAGCTTCGTCGCCGCGGTCCGCAGGGGCATCGACCAGGGACGCGGCGGCAGGGGATCGGTGTACGTGTTTCCGGCCGGCAACGGCGGCTGCTACATGGTCGGGCCCGGCGGCTGCGCCTTCGACGACAACGCCAATTTCGACGGTTACGTCAACCAGTTCGGCGTGATCGCCGCCTGCGCGGTCGACGACCAGGGCAAGGCGCCCGTCTATGCCGAGCCCGGTGCGAACGTCCTGGTCTGCGGACCTTCCGGCAACCAGGGGCGCCCGGCGATCACCACCACGGCGCCTGCCAACGGCTACGCCGACGTTTCGGGCACGTCGGCCAGCACGCCGATGGTAAGCGGCGTCGTGGCGCTGATGCTGCAGGAGCGCCCGGATCTCACCTGGCGCGACGTCCGGCTGATCCTCGCGCGCAGCGCGCGCCGCAACGACCCCGGCGATGCGGGCTGGGTCACGAGCCCCGGCCTGCCCTTCAACCCCAAGTACGGGTTCGGCGTGGCCGACGCGGAGCAGGCGGTGCTGCGCGCGCGCAGCTGGTCCTCGGTGGGCGGCAGCGCCACGCTGCAGCGCTGCGACTTCACGCGCGCTACCGGCCTGCCCATCGTCGATGACAACGCGGCGGGTCGCGTCGACCAGATCGACGCGAGCGGCTGCGCGATCAACCAGATCGAGTTCGTCGAAGTGAGCTTCAGTGCCACGCATGCGTTCAGCGGCGACCTGCGCATCGAGCTGACCAGCCCGTCGGGGCTCGTCAGTGTGCTGGCCACGCAGCGCCTGTGCGACGCCAACGGCGACGGCATCGCCGACGACTGCGGTGTCTACAATGGCTGGGTGTTCGGATCGGTACGCCATCTGGACGAGCCCGCGCGCGGCACGTGGCAGCTGAAGGTCGCCGACCTGATCGCCGGCGATGCCGGACGATGGGACTCATGGAGCCTGACGCTGTGGGGACGCTGATGAAGCCTGGCCTGTCGATCCTGGTGGCCGCGCTGACTTGTGCCGCGCACGCAGGCGCCGCCCCGGCACAGACATCACCCGGCGCCGACGCGCATGACACGCAACGGCCGTCCGTCGCGCGCAAGCCGGCCGCGCCGGCACGCGATGCGAGCGCCTCGCGCGAAACTGCCACCGCCTGGTGGTACGACCGCGGCGTACGTCGCGCGCTGCATGTCGACCGCGACTGGATCGCCGACTTCGCCGGCAACGCGGGCGGCACCGACCGGACAGGCGCCGCCCGCACGGGCAAGTCGGGCTCACCGCTGCGGCCGCGCGACGGCGTCGAAAAGGACTCGGGCGCGCTGCCGCCCGGCGCCTCGCCGGTGTATCGCGATGCGGGCGGTGCACCGCGCGCACTGCCCGGTGGCGTGATCGTGCGGCTGCGCGATACCGACCTGCGGCGCGCACGCGAGCGCCTGGCCGCGGCCGGCCTGAAGCCGATCCGCGCGAACGACCCGGAAGGGCAGACCTGGCTGGTGGAATCGGCGCCCGGCCTTCCCGCGCTGGAACTGGCCAACCGGCTGCACGAAAGCGGCGAATTCGAATCGGCCGAACCGAACTGGTGGCGGCCGCGGGTCCTGAAGTAAGGCGTCAGGGCCGCGGCTCGACCGGCACCTCGACCTGCCGCGTCACGCCGCTCTGCCCCGGGAAGTCGCCGAGGATCGCGCGCGCCAGCAACGGCAGCACGGCGGACGGCGCCGGATCCAGACCATCGCTGACCGCGGTGCCCTCGTAGACGCGCCGCGCCGGCCGAGTGGCGAGATCCTCGATCTCCATGCGCAGCCGATACTCGTACCAGGTGCGGTCGCGTTCCACCGGATACCAGCCCGGCCCCCACCACATCGGGCCGCCGATGCTCATGCCGCCGTGCGGGCCCCAGGTGCCCCACCAGAAATAGGGGTGGACGCTGGGATACGCGTCGATCACGCGGCTCACGTGCCGCACGACCCGGTAGTCGAACCCGATCGCGAAGCGCGGCGACGGCGTCTCCTGGAAGCCGGCCCGCGCCAGTTCGGCGCGCAGCGCCTTCTCCCAGGCCGCCTGCTCGAGGCTGTCGCGCTGCGCGTCGGTACGCACGAAACGATAGGTGCGCGGCGCATCGGCCGGCCATTCGTGGAAGGCGGTCAGCTGCCCGCGCAGCGGCATCGCGCACCCTGCCAGCAGCAGCATCAGGCCCACTGCCGCACCCGCAAGCCATCGCTTCATCGAATCCACGACCGCCTCCGCGACTCCACTCGGATCGAACGGTCGGGCCGCCGGGCCCGACCGCTTACAATGGATTCATCGCTTCCCGGTTCCGGACATGCGCACCGATCAACCCGTCACGATCCGACGTGTCGACTATACTCCGCCGGCTTTCCTGGTCGACGATCTCCACCTCACGCTCGATCTCGATCCGGACGACACGCGCGTGCGCGCCACGCTGCTGCTGCGCCGCAATCCGGCCTTCCATCCCGCCGACGGCAGGCCCGCGCCTCTCGTTCTGAACGGCGAACAGCTGTCGCTGGTTGACCTGCGCCTCGACGACCGGACGCTTCCTCCCTCTTCGTACCGCGTGCGCGCCGGCTCCCTGACGATCCCCCACGTACCCGATCGTTTCACGCTCGCCACCGCATGCCGCATCGCGCCGGCGGCGAACACGTCGCTCAGCGGGCTGTACGTCTCGAACGACAATTTCTTCACCCAGTGCGAAGCCGAAGGCTTCCGGCGCATCACCTGGTTCCCCGACCGGCCCGACGTGATGGCGCGCTACACCGTCACGCTGCGCGCGCGGCGCGACCGCTATCCGGTGCTGCTGTCCAACGGCAACCTGGTGGCCGGCGGCGATTGCGACGATACCGACCCCGACGGCGCCGACCGGCGCGGCTGGCACTGGGCCACCTGGCAAGACCCGTTCCCGAAACCGAGCTACCTGTTCGCGCTGGTGGCCGGCCGGCTGGTGCCGACCGAACGCATGCTGCGCACGCGTTCGGGCCGCGAGGTGCTGCTGCAGGTGTGGGTCGAGCGGGGCAACGAGGACCGCACCGGCCACGCGATGGAATCGCTGGTGCGCGCCATACGCTGGGACGAGGAACGCTTCGGCCTGGAGCTCGACCTGGACCGCTTCATGATCGTCGCGGTGAGCGACTTCAACATGGGGGCGATGGAGAACAAGGGGCTGAACATCTTCAACTCGAAATACGTGTTCGCCAATCCGCGCATCGCCACCGACCAGGATTTCGCCGCGATCGAGT
>JAHDYE010000279.1 GCA_023383035.1 Burkholderiaceae bacterium
TCGCCGGCACCTACTACTGGCTGCCGAAGTGGACCGGCCACATGTACGACGAGAAGCTCGCCAAGTGGCACTTCTGGCTGTCGATGATCACCTTCAACATCACCTTCTTCCCGATGCACTTCCTCGGGCTGGCCGGCATGCCGCGGCGCTACGCCGACTACCCGATGCAGTTCGCCGACTTCAACGCGATCATCACCATCGGCGCCTTCGGCTTCGGCCTGTCGCAGCTGGTGTTCCTGTGGGCGGTGGTGAAGTGCATCCGCGGCGGCGCGAAGGCCAGCGACCGCGTGTGGGAAGGCTCGCACGGCCTGGAGTGGACGCTGCCCAGCCCGGCGCCGTTCCACACGTTCGAGACGCCCCCGGTGGTGAAGTGAAACCCCGCAGCAACCTGCGCACCGCGCTGATCCTGCTGTCGATCGCGTTCGCGTTCTTCGTCGGCGTGATCGTCAACCACTGGCTGGCGGCGCGGTGAGCCCGGATCCGGTGACGAACGGCCACGGCGGCGGCGCTGCGCGCGCCGATGCCGGGGCGCGCGCGCGCAACCTGCGCATGTTCGGCAAGCTGGCGGTGATCGCCTGCGTGATGTTCGGCTTCGGCTTCCTGCTGGTGCCGCTGTACGAGAAGATCTGCGAAGTCACCGGCATCAACAGCCTCACCAAAACCGATCGCGGGGCGGCCGAATTCGCCCGCAATACGCAGGTCGACCGCTCGCGCAAGGTGGTGGTGGAGTTCGACGCGAACAGCCGCGGCGCCTGGCGGTTCAAACCCGAGATCAACGCGCTCGAAGTGCACCCGGGCGAGCTGGTCACGGTGGTCTACGACCTCGTCAACACGCGCGCCGTGGCCACCGCGGGGCAGGCCATTCCCAGCTACGCGCCGCAGCAGTCGGCGGCGTACTTCCGCAAGCTCGAGTGCTTCTGCTTCCAGCAGCAGCAGCTCGGCGGCGGCGAGACGCGGCGCTTCCCGGTGGTCTTCGTGCTCGATCCGAAACTGCCGAAGGACGTTCGCACGATCACGCTGTCGTACACCTTCTTCGAGGTCGCGGGCAGGCCGGCGGCGGCGATGCCCGGCGCCGGCGTGGAGCACCCGGTCGGCACGCGCACGGCGCAGCGCGGACAGGGCGAGCCGGACGGGCAGGGCGGATGATGACGACGGGGCAGCCGACGGCGCGGCGCAAGGCCGGTTTCCTCGAGACGATCAAGGCGGTCGGATGGTCGTTCTTCGGCGTGCGCGGGCGCAAGGGGCACGAGCGCGACCTGGCGCGGCTGCACCCGCTGCACGTGATCCTCGCCGGACTGCTGATGGCGGCGGTCTTCGTGCTGACGCTGGTCGTGATCGTGCGGGTGGTGGCCGCCTGAACGCGGCGGCGAACGGATAACGGACGGAAGGCTCTTCATCGGGGGACGGGAACATGGTTTCGGGGGCAACTTCTCAGGCGCCGTACTACTTCGTGCCGCATCCGTCGAAGTGGCCGATGGTCGGCTCGATCGCGCTGGCCTTCTTCGGCTTCGGTCTGGCGGCCTGGGTCAACGACATGGCGATCGGGCCATACCTGTTCGCGATCTTCCTCGCGCTGCTGGCCTACCTGCTGATCGGCTGGTTCGGCACGGTGGCGCGCGAGTCCGAGGGCGGGCTCTACAACGAGCGCGTCGACGTGTCGTTCCGCTGGTCGATGAGCTGGTTCATCTTCTCCGAGGTGATGTTCTTCGCCGCGTTCTTCGGAGCCCTGTTCTATGCGCGCGCCATCACGATGCCCTGGCTCGGCGACCTCGACCACAAGGCGCTGCTGTGGCCGGACTTCCAGGCGAGCTGGCCGCACGCGGGCCCGGGCGGCGTGGTCGAGCAGTTCCAGACCATCGGCCCGTGGCCGATCCCGACCATCAACACCGCGCTGCTGCTCAGCTCGGGCGTGACGCTGACGATCGCGCACCACGCGCTGAAGGAGAACCGGCGCGGGCCGCTCACGTTCTGGATGATCGTCACGATCCTGCTCGGCGTGACCTTCCTCGGGCTGCAGGCCTACGAGTACGCGCACGCCTACCGCGACCTGAACCTGAAGCTGTCCTCGGGCATCTTCGGCTCCACGTTCTTCATGCTCACCGGCTTTCACGGCTTTCACGTCACGGTCGGCGCGATCATGCTGTCGGCGGTGCTGTTCCGGATCGTCAAGGGGCATTTCACGCCCGAGCGGCACTTCGCCTTCGAAGCGGCCGCGTGGTACTGGCACTTCGTCGACGTGGTCTGGCTGGGGCTGTACGTCGTGGTCTACTGGCTGTAGCGGGCCGGCGGCGGATGTGCGCCGCCGCGACGACGACGTAGAATCACCCGCCGGTGGCGCCGCCATCGGCACGAGCGCCGCCATCGGCACGACCCGCCTGTCGCGGGGCGGCCCGCCGGCGCCTCGCCGGGAACGAATGCGCGCGGCGCGCGCCACGGGCGGGCGTCGACGAGCACCCGCGCCGCGTCGGACCCGCTCAGCGCGCGATCAGCGGCACACCGGTGCTGTGGATCCAGCCCATCCAGTTGGCGAACAGGATGAACACGAACAGCGCGATCGAGAAGCCCACGCGCAGCCCGAGCGCGCGCAGCGTGTTGCGGGTACGGCCGCGGTCACGGATCAGGAACACCAGCGCCGACGCCAGGCTGGCGATGATCAGGACGAAGGCGATGGCGACGATCCACTTCACGTGCGGCTCCGGTCATCCACCGGCAATTCTAGGCTGCCGTGCGTGCGCGCGCCGTGGCGCCCGGCGATGAGGCCGCGCACGGCGGTGCCCACGCTTGCCGCGCTGGCGCTGGTGATCGCCACGGTGTCGCTGGGCAACTGGCAGATGCGGCGCGCCGACGAGAAGCGCGCGCTGCATGCGCAGCGCGAGGCGGCCGACCACGACGCGCCGGTGCAGCTGTCGGGCGGGGACATCGATCCCGCCACGCTGATCGGCCGGCGGGTGGTCGCGCGCGGCCAGTTCGTGCCGCGCTGGACCGTATTCGTGGACAATCGCACCCACAAGGGAATTGCCGGGTTCCACGTCCTGTCTCCGCTTAGAATCACGGGTTCGGATCGTCACGTGCTGGTGTTGCGAGGCTGGATCGCGCGCGATCCCCACGACCGCGCGCGGCTGCCGGCGCTGCACACCCCTTCCGGAGAGGTGGAAGTCGAAGGCCGGGCCGAGCACGACCTGGAACGCGTGCTCGAACTGGGCAGCACGGCACCGCCCGGGCCGCAGGACCGCTTGTGGCAGAACGCCGATGTCGCCGCTTTCGCGCGGTGGTCGGGCCTCGCGATGCAGCCGCTGCTGCTGCGCCAGACTTCGGCGCCGCGTGTCGGCCAGGCAGGGCGCGACGACGGGCTGGTGCGCGAATGGCCGGATCCCGGCAGCGGTGTTGACAAGCATCTCGGCTATGCGTTCCAGTGGTACGCGCTGGCGGTGCTGGCGGCGGGCCTGTGGGTCCGCTTCGTGGTGTTCGGAAGGCGCGCGGGCGAGAGGAAGGACGAGCGGTGAGGATGGAATCGACCAACGCGGGAGTCGCGCTGCCGCAGCAGGACACGGCGGCGCCGGCGCCGGCCGACGCGGCGAAGCGGCGCACGGGCCGGCTGAAGATGCTGGCGATCCTGCTGGTGTGCGCGGCCCCCGTCATCGCCTCGTACTTCACCTACTACGTGATTCGCCCCGAGGGACGCACCAACTACGGCACCCTGATCGAGCCGATGCGCGATGCGAGCGCGCTCGGCGCGGGCGGCGTCGGCGCGCTGCGCGGGCGCTGGATCATGCTCACGGTGGCGCCTGCCGCCTGCGACGACGCCTGCCGCGAGCGACTGTACGAGATGCGGCAGGTCCGGCTCACCGCCGGCAAGGACCGCGACCGGGTCGAACGCGTGTGGCTCGTCGAGGATGCCGCCGCGCCCGATCGGGCGCTGCTCGCGCAGCACGAGGGCCTGGTGCTGCTGCGCGCCGACGCCGACGCGCTGGCGCGCCTGCCGGTTGCGCCGGGCGGCCGCGCCTCCGACCATATCTACCTGATCGATCCCCTGGGGAACCTGATGATGCGCTTTCCGAAAGACGCCGATCCCAACCGCATGAAGAAGGATCTGGCAAAGCTGCTGCGAGCCTCGAGGGTGGGCTGACATGAGCGCAACGATTCCCGACCGTTCCCCGCTGTCGTACGCCGGGCGTCCCGCCGCCGGTCCGACCGGCTATCGGCGCCTGATCGCGCTGACGGTGGCGCTCACCTTCGGACTGATCATGCTCGGCGCCTACGTGCGGCTCACCGATGCCGGCCTGGGCTGTCCCGACTGGCCGGGCTGTTACGGCCAGCTCTCGCCGTTTCACGCGAAGGACGACATCGCCAAGGCCGTTGCCGAGCAGGGCGGCGAGCACGGCCCGGTGTCGATGGGCAAGGCCTGGCGC
>JAHDYE010000280.1 GCA_023383035.1 Burkholderiaceae bacterium
CGTCGGCATTCAACGTCAAGAGCGGCAAGCGGGCGATCGCCTTCATCGGCGACGGCGGGTTCTGGCACAACGGCCTGTCCAGCGGAATCGGCAACGCGGTGTTCAACCGCAACGACGGCGTCACCGTCATCGTCGACAACAACTATTCGGCCGCCACCGGCGGCCAGGACATCCTTTCGTCGCGTGCGGTCAATCCGCGGCGCAGCACGATGCATCCGATCGAGCGCGCGGTGCGCGGGGTCGGCGTCGAATGGGTGCGCACCGTCGAGCGTACCTACGATGTCGCGCGCATGCGCGATGCGCTGCGCGAGGCGCTGACCACCGACTACCAGGGTCCGAAGGTGATCATCGCGCAGAGCGAGTGCATGCTGAACCGGCAGCGGCGCGAGCGGCCGAAGATGGCCGCGGCGATCGAAGCGGGCAGGCGCGTGCTCAAGGAGCGCTTCGGGGTCGATGCCGCGGTGTGCAGCGGCGATCACGCATGCATGCGCGTTTCGGGGTGTCCGAGCCTGACGCTGGCGCCCAGCGGCGACCCGTTGAAGCAGGATCCGGTGGCGCACGTGGACGAGCACTGCGTGGCCTGCGGGCATTGCGGCGAAGTGGCCGATGCCGCGGTGCTGTGCCCGTCGTTCTACAAGGCGAGCTGGGTGCGCAACCCGGGCCGGCGCGAGCGCCTGGTGCACGGGCTGCGCGTGCGCGTGCTCGGCTGGCTGCAGCGCCGCCAGGCGGCGAGGCTGCGTCGTCGCGCGCTCTACGCGGACGAGCCGGCATGAACGGCGAAGCGCGGAAGTGGCCGATCGCGATCGCGGTCCAGGCGCTCGGCGGGCAGGGCGGGGGCGTGCTGGTGGACTGGATCGTCGATCTGGCCGAGCACGGCGGGTTCGTCGCGCAAGCCACCTCGGTGGCGGGCGTGGCGCAGCGCACCGGTGCGACGATCTACTACATCGAGATGCTGCCGCGCAGCGTGCTGCCCGCGGACGGGCGCCAGGCGGTGCTGGCGCAGATGCCGGTGCCGGGCGAGGTCGACATCGTGATCGCCTCCGAGCTGATGGAGGCGGGCCGCGCGGTGCAGCGCGGCTTCGTGACGCCGGACCGCACGGTGGTGATCGCCTCCTCGCACCGCAACTACTCGGCCGACGAGAAGACGGTGCCGGGCAACGGCATCGCCGACGCGACCGCGGTCACCGAGGCGGTGCGCGCGCAGGCGCGGCGCCTGATCGAGCACGACATGCAGGCGCTGGCGGTGCGCCACGCGAGCGTGATCTCCGCCAGCCTGTTCGGGGCGCTGGCCGGCAGCGGCGAGCTGCCTTTCGCCCAGGAGGCCTTCGAGGAGACGGTGCGCCGCGGCGGCGTTGGCGTCGAGCCGAGCCTGCGGGCGTTTCGGGCGGCCGCCGAGCTCGCGCGCCGGCCGCAGCAGGCGGCGCCGCAGCCGGATCCGATGATCACGCCGCCGTCGCCGCTGCCGCAGCGGGCCGCCAGCGCCGCGCTGCAGCCGCTGGTGGACCGTATTCGTCGCGTCTTTCCCGAAGCCGCATGGGCCATGCTCGGCGCCGGGCTGGCGCGGGTGGTGGAGTTCCAGGACGCGGCCTATGGCGAGGAGTATCTGGACCGGATGGAGCGGGTGCTCGAGTGGGCGCGCCGCTGCGGCAACGACGCTCAGGCCCATGCGTTGACGGCGGAGGCGGCGCGACAGGTGGCCGTGGCGATGGCCTACGACGACATCATTCGCGTGGCCGACCTGAAGACCCGGAGCGAGCGCTTCGAGCGGGTGCGCGCCGAGGTCGGAGCGCGAGCCGGCGACGTGGTGGCGATCGAGGAGTACTTCCATCCGCGGCTGGAGGAGCTCTGCTCGCTGCTTCCGGCGCGGCTCGGCGCCTGGGTCGAGTCGTCGCCCCGGCTGCGCGCCTGGCTGGGGCCGCGGCTGGACCGCGGCCGGCGCGTGCGCTCGGCCACGGTGCTGGGGTATCTGCAGCTACGGGCGCTCGCGCAGCTGCGGCGCAGGCGCCGCGGGACGCTGCGTCATCGGCGCGAGCGAGCGCACCTCGAGGCGTGGCTGGCGCGCGTGGAGGCCGCCAGCGCGCGTGATCCCGCGCTGGCGCTGGAGATCGTCAGGTGCCGGCGCCTGGTCAAGGGCTACAGCGATACCCATGCCCGGGGTACGAGCCGCTTCGACCGGATGATGGCCGCCGCGGACCTGCTCGCGGGGCGGCCCGACGCGGCCGCCGCGCTGGCGCGGCTGCGCGAAGCGGCGCTCGGCGATGCATCCGGCGCGAAGCTGCAGGCGCACTGGAGCGCGCTCGGCCTGCCCGCGAGCGGGTGAGCTGCGCTCAGCGTTCCAGATACTGCAGCTTGTCGGGTTCGTCCTTCCACTGCTCCGCGTCGGGCAGCGGATCCTTCGTGCGCGTGATGCTGGGCCAGCTGCGCGCCAGCTCGGCGTTCAGCGCGATGAGCTGCTGCTGCTCGGGGGGCACGTCCTCCTCGGCCTTGATCGCCTCGACCGGGCATTCGGGGATGCACACCGCGCAGTCGATGCACTCGTCGGGGTCGATGACCAGCATGTTCGGCCCCTCCCGAAAGCAGTCGACCGGACAGACGTCGACGCAGTCGGTGTAGCGGCAGCGGATGCAGGACTCGAGGACGACGTGGGGCATGGCGCGAGGTTCCGGGGTGGCACGTATTGACGTCAATATTAGCGTGGAGTAATTTGCTGGCGCAACGCTAATGAAGTACTTGCTTCATTAGCGCATCGACGGTGCCGGCACCATCGCCGTCATGGTCATGTCGACTTCGGGACGGCGTCACCCTTGGTCACCAGCCGCACAGCCGCAGGGCAGGACAACGCGCAGGGTCGCTACGAGCGCCCGGCCGAGCTCGATGCGGCGCTGCGCCGGCTCGCGCAGGGCGGTTGGACGCCGCTGGCCGGCGGCACCGATTTCTATCCGGCGCGGGTGGGCCGGCCGCTGCGCGAATCGCTGCTCGACCTGTCGGCGCTGCAGGCATTGCGCGGCGTGGCCGAGCGCGACGACGACGGTGCCCCGGCTTGGCGCATCGGCGCGCTGACCACCTGGTCCGACGTGGCGCGTGCGCCGCTCGATCCGGCGTTGACCGCGCTGCAGCAGGCGGCGCGCGAAGTGGGCGGCGTGCAGATCCAGAACCAGGCCACGGTGGGCGGCAACCTGTGCAACGCGTCGCCCGCGGCCGACGGCGTGCCGGCGCTGCTGGCGCTCGATGCCGAAGTGGAGCTGGCCAGCGTGCGTGGCTGTCGCCGCCTGCCGCTGGCCGGCTTCGTGCTCGGCAATCGCCGTACCGCGCTCGCGCCCGACGAGCTGCTGGTGGCGGTGATCGTGCCGCGCCGTTCGCCGCGCGCGCGCTCGCGCTTCCTGAAGCTGGGCCATCGCCGCTACCTGGTGATCTCGATCGCGATGGCCGCGGTCGCGGTCGACTTCGACGATCACGACCGGCTTTCGCATTGCGCGGTCGCGATCGGCGCGTGCTCGGCTGCAGCGCTGCGCCTGCCGGCGCTCGAGCGCGCGATGCTGTCGGCGCCGCGCGCGCAGCTGTCGCGACGCTTCGAGGCGCTGGATGCCGCGGTGTTCGCGCCGCTGGCGCCGATCGACGACGTGCGCGGCAGCGCGGCCTATCGTCGCGAGGTCGCGGTCGAGCTGGTCCGTCGCGTGTTCGCCGAGTTCGCCGGCGCGTCGACCGGAGCCGCATGATGAATCGACCCTCCGAACCTGTCGTCGCGCTGTCGGCACGCGCCGTTTCTTTCACGGTCAACGGACGCGAGGTGGCGGTCGCGTCGGCGCCGTGGACGCGCCTGTCCGACTGCCTGCGCGACGAGCTGGGGCTGACCGGCACCAAGATCGGCTGTCACGCCGGCGACTGCGGCGCCTGTACGGTGCTGCTCGACGGCGCTCAGGTGTGCGCGTGCCTGGTGTCGGTGGGGCAGTGCGAAGGACGTACGGTCACCACGGTCGAAGCGCTCGCCGCGGCCGCGCCGGCGTCGCTCGAGGCGCGGCTGCGCCGCGCATTCGTCGATCACGGCGCCGCGCAGTGCGGCATCTGCACGCCGGGCATGCTGATGGCCGGTCTCGACGTGCTGAAGCGCCATCCGGTGCCGAGCGAGCAGCAGGTGCTGGACGGCCTGGGCGGCGTGCTGTGCCGCTGTACCGGCTATCGCAAGATCGTCGAGGCGGTGATGGCCGCAGGTGCGGCGGGCGCCGGCGAATCGGGGCGCGATCCGGCACAGGCTGCGCAGGTGGCCGCACCGCTCGCCACGCTCGGCGCCGGCGCGGCGGTCGGCGCGCGCCTGCCCCGACTGGACGCGCTCGACAAGGTCGACGGTCGCCTCGTCTACGGTGCCGACCGCGCGCCGGCCGAGGCCTGCTGGCT
>JAHDYE010000281.1 GCA_023383035.1 Burkholderiaceae bacterium
CAGCCTCGAGCCGTTCCTGCTGATGCTCAGCTCGGTGTTCGTGCCGCTGTACGGCGTCATCCTCGGGCGGCTGGGTGGCCGTGCCGACGTGGCGTCGCGGGTCGGAGCGACGACGGTGAACCGGGGCGCGGTGGCGATCTGGGTGTTGGGCGTGGCCACCTTCCACCTGTTGCCGCAGGTGTCGACGCAGCTCGGATCGGCTTTGCCTACGTTGGCGCTTACTTTCGCTCTGGCGCGTCTATCGCGTTAACCGGCACCGCCAAACGACTCGGCCGGAAGGCTGGATCGACGGATTTCGTCTCGATGGGGCCGCTGCGTCCGGCGCTGCGGCAGCTACACTTCCTCCCGTGATGCCGCTGTCCGTCCTCGACCTCGCCCCCGTCAGGGAAGGCGACACCCCCGCCGACGCGCTGCGCCACACGCTCGACCTGGCCCAGCACTGCGAGCGTTGGGGCTACCGGCGCTACTGGCTGGCCGAGCATCACAACATGACCGGCATCGCCAGCGCGGCGACCTCGGTGGTGATCGGCTACGTGGCCGGCGGCACGCGCACGATGCGCATCGGCGCCGGCGGCATCATGCTGCCCAACCATTCGCCGCTGGTGATTGCCGAACAGTTCGGCACGCTCGAGTCGCTGTATGCCGGGCGCATCGATCTCGGGCTCGGCCGCGCGCCGGGCACCGATGCGGTGACGGCGCGGGCGCTGCGCCGCGATCCGCATGCCGCCGACACGTTCCCCGACGACGTGCTGGAGCTGCAGGCGCTGCTGGGCCCGGTGCAGCCGGACCAGCCGTACCGCGCGGTGCCGGGCGCCGGGCTGCGCGTGCCGCTGTGGATCCTCGGCTCGAGCCTTTACGGGGCGCAGCTGGCCGCCGCGCTCGGCCTGCCGTATTCGTTCGCGTCGCACTTCGCGCCCGAGGCGCTGATGCCGGCGCTGCGGCTGTATCGCGAGAACTTCCGGCCTTCGGCGCAGCTCGACCGGCCGTACGCGATGCCCGGCGTGAACGTGATCCTCGCCGACAGCGACGACGAGGCGCGCTGGCTGTTCACCACCGCGCAGCAGACCTTCACGCGAATGATTCGCGGCACGCGCGGCCGCATGCCCGCGCCGGTCGACGACATCGAGGCGTTCTGGACGCCGGCCGAAAAGGCGCAGGTCTCGCGCATGCTGTCGTGCGCGTTCGTGGGCTCGCCCGCAACGGTGCGACGCGAGCTGGCGAAGTTCGTCGAAGCCACCGGCGCCGACGAGCTGATCGTGGCCGGGCCGATCCACGATCATGCGGCGCGGTTGCGTTCGTACGAGCTGCTCGCTCGAATCGGGCAGGGGTCGTCGCCGATTTGACAGGAAGGCAGGCGCCGGATACCTTTGCCACGTCTCATCGCGCCGATTTGAGGATCAGCTTGCGGGCGCGTTACAAGTACGGCTAAAGCGGCCAGGTGCGCGCCCCGATCGAGCCCGACCCGCCAGCAAGCCGGTCGGGCTTTTCGTTTCGGCGGCGTCGTGCCGCCCGTGCCGCGTTGAACCAGCCAATCCAGCCCTCGCTCCTTTCCAGGCCGGCGCCCGGCTCGGTGGGTATCGTCACGCCCCGGCGCATGCGCTTCGACGAGCCGCTCATGCTGTGCAGCGGCGCATCGATCGCCGGCTACGAGCTGGTCTACGAAACCTATGGCACGCTGAACGCCGAGCGCTCGAACGCGGTGCTGGTGTGTCATGCGCTGAACGCCGGGCACCACGTCGCCGGCATCTACGCCGACGATCCCGGCAACCTGGGCTGGTGGGACAACATGGTCGGCCCGGGCAAGCCGGTCGATACCGACCGGTTCTTCGTCATCGGCGTGAACAACCTCGGCAGCTGCTTCGGCTCCACCGGACCGATGAGCCCGGACCCGGCCACCGGCAAGCCCTACGGCCCCGACTTTCCGGTGGTGACGGTGGAGGACTGGGTGCACGCCCAGGCGCGGCTGGCCGATGCGCTGGGCATCGAGCGCCTGGCAGCGGTGATGGGCGGCAGTCTCGGCGGCATGCAGGCGCTCGCGTGGTCGTGCCTGTATCCGCAACGCGTCGCGCATTGCGCGGCGGTGGCGACCGCGCCCAAGCTGTCGGCGCAGAACATCGCGTTCAACGAGGTGGCGCGCCGCGCGATCATCACCGACCCGGATTTCCACGGCGGGCGCTTCTACGAGCATGGTGTGGTGCCGGTGCGCGGGTTGCAGGTGGCGCGCATGATCGGCCACATCACCTACCTGTCGGACGACGTGATGGGCGAGAAGTTCGGCCGCGCGCTGCGCCGGCACGTGAGCGATGCGGCGCTGCCGGGCGGCTACCGCTTCACCTTCGACGTGGAGTTCGAGATCGAGTCGTACCTGCGCTACCAGGGCGAGAAGTTCTCCTCGTACTTCGACGCGAACACCTACCTGCTGATCACGCGCGCGCTCGACTACTACGATCCGGCGCTCGCTCACGACGGCGATCTCGCCCGGGCGCTGGCGCCCGCGCTGGCGGATTTCCTCGTCGTGTCGTTCACCACCGACTGGCGTTTCGCGCCCGAGCGCAGCCGCGAGATCGTCGAGGCGCTGCTGGCCAACGGCCGGCGCGTCACCTACGCCGAAGTCGATGCGCCGCACGGCCACGACGCGTTCCTGCTCGACGACGCGCAGTACATGGCGGTGATGCGCAGCTGGTTCGAACGTGTCGACGCGCGGGTGCGCGCCGGCGCACCGGCCGGGCACGCGCAGGAGGCGCGATGAAACAGGTGCTGCCGGTACCAGGCGCGCACGGCGCGCCCGGCATCACGGGCCGCTCCAACGGACTGCGCCCCGACCTGGCGCTGATCGCCGACTGGATCGCGCCGCAGGCGCGCGTGCTCGATCTCGCCTGCGGCGACGGCGCGCTGGTCGCGCACCTGCAGTCGGCCAAGCGCTGCCGCGGCTATGGCGTCGAGATCAACGACGCACAGCTGCTGGCGTGCATGCGCGCGGGCGTGGACGTGATCCAGCAGGACATCGAGGCCGGGCTGGGCATGTTTCGCGCGCTGTCGTTCGACGTGGTGGTGCTGTCGATGGCGATCCAGATGACGCACCAGACCGAACGCGTGCTGCGCGAGATGAGCGCGGTCGGACGGGAAGGCATCGTGTCGTTCCCGAACTTCGGCCACTGGTACCACGCATGGTCGATCCTGCGCGGACGCATGCCGGTGTCGCGCGAGATGCCTTACGAGTGGTACAACACGCCGAACCTGCACCTGGCGACGGTGCGCGACTTCGAGGAATTCCTCGGCCGGCTGGGCCTGAGGATCACCGGCCGTGCGTTCCTGAAGAACGGACGGCCGGTGGGCTGGCTGCCAGGGCTGCGCTCGACGCAGGCGATCTACCGGTTCCGGCGCGACTGACGCGCACGATCCCTCATTGAACGTCCGAATACTCCGGCGTGCGCGCGAACACCGCCCTCACGTAGGAGCAGACCGGCACCAGCCGGATGCGTTCGGCGCGCGCCCACAGCACGAGGGCCTCGACCAGGCGGCGTGCCGCCTTGCCGCCGCGCAGCGCCGGCTCGACCCACGTGTGGTCGACCACCGCCACACCGTCGTCGCGCGCGTAGGTGAGTTCGGCGACGCGCCGGCCGTCGCGTTCGATGACGAACGCGCCGCGCCGGCCGGTGGATTCGTGCCGGATCGGGTCTTCGGTATTCGTGTCTGTCATTCGGTGGCTCGTGTCACGCGCCCGGCTCGAGCCGCAGCAGGCGGCCGTCGGGTTCGTCGGTCAGAAGATACAGCAGGCCGTCGGGGCCCTCGCGCACGTCGCGCACGCGTTCGCCCAGATCGGTGAGCAGGCGCTCTTCGCGCAGCACCCTGTCGCCGTCGAGCTCGAGCCGCGACAGCAGGCGGAACTTCAGCGAGCCGACGAACAGGCTGCCGCGCCAGCCGGGATAGCGATCGCTGCTGCAGAACGCCATGCCCGACGGGGCGATCGAAGGTGTCCATTGCCAGGCCGGCGCGGCGATATCGGCACGCTCGGTGCCTTCGCCGATGCGCAGACCGGTCACGTATTCGCGCCCGTACGTGATCACCGGCCAGCCGTAATTGGCGCCGGGGCGCTCGGAATTGACCTCGTCGCCGCCCTGCGGTCCGTGCTCGTGCGTCCACAGCCGGCCGGTGACCGGGTGCAGCGCGGCGCCCTGTACGTTGCGATGGCCGTACGAGTGGATCTCGGGCAGCGCCCCGGGGCGGTTCACGAACGGATTGTCGGGCGGCACGCTGCCGTCGGCGCGGATGCGCACGATCTTGCCGAAGTGGTTGTCGAGCGTCTGCGCGCGTTCGCGCTGCGAGAAGCGATCGCCCAGCGTGACGAACAGCGTGCCGTCGCGCGCGA
>JAHDYE010000282.1 GCA_023383035.1 Burkholderiaceae bacterium
GAGCCGGCGACCGAGGCCGACCCGCAGCCCGCCGCCGCCCATCCGACCGAGCGGCGCCCGGTGCGCGTCTCCGAGGACGGCATTCCCGAGTCGCTGCCCGACTACCTCGACCAGATCGAGCGCGACACGATCCAGCGCGCGCTCGAGAAGACGCGCTACAACCGCACGGCGGCGGCACGCCTGCTCGGCATCACGTTCCGTGCGCTGCGCTACCGGATGCAGCGGCTCGGCATCAACTAGGACCGGTCACTCTCCGATGGGTGCGAGCGGGCCTTCGGCGGCGCAGCGTCGCGGCCGGCGCGCCGGCGGTCGTGGCGACCCGTCGAGCCGAGGCGACGGCGCTGCGTCGCCGGCCTCGGGCTGGCTGGCCGGCGCGCGGCGCGTACCGTCGCCGAACTTCGATGCGCGGCCTGCGGGCGTCGCGATCGATCTGCTGGTGGTGCACCACATCAGCCTGCCGCCCGGACGCTTCAGCGGCGACGCGATCGAGCGGCTGTTCACCAACCGCCTCGATGCGCGCGCCCATCCCGCCTTCGAACCGCTGCGCGGACTGCGCGTGTCGGCGCATTTCCTGATCCGGCGCCGCGGCGAGCTGCTGCAGTTCGTCGACGCCGACGCGCGCGCCTGGCACGCCGGGGCGTCGTGCTTTCTCGGGCGCGAGCGCTGCAACGATTTCTCGATCGGCGTCGAGCTCGAAGGCGACGGCGCGCATCGCTTCACCGAAGCGCAGTATCGCCGGCTGCGCCGCCTGGTGGCGGCGCTGCGCGCACGCCATCCGCTGCGCTGGATCGCGGGGCATGGCGACATCGCGCCCGGGCGCAAGAGCGATCCGGGGCCGTGCTTCGACTGGGCGCGCGTACTCGCGGCGCCGGAGGTTGCGGGGCTCGAGCGGCCGTTCTGAGCGCCTCCTTCGAAGCTTGGCGCGTTCGCGGCAGGCGGCGGCTGGGCCGGGCAAGGGGAAGCGGAGCAGGAACCCTGCGCGGTGCTTCGCAGCCCGGGTCGGGACGGGATGGTGTCACTCGAATCGTGCGAGCGGAGACCGGCATGGCCGGCGCCTCTGCACGCGCAGACCTCGGCACGCGCATGCCGATTCGAGCTTGCTTGCTGCCACTTCGGCCACTACAATTGGGCGAAATCAAGGCAATCACACTAGATCTAGTGGTAGCGGCCGCCTGAGCGAAACGGCGCGCCGACCCTTCTCCCGACCCGCGCATGCGGGTCGCCGTCCATCGATCCTCCGGAGGAAGCACGCATGACATGGGTCGCCGACAGCGCGCAATCGACCCCGATCAACCCTCTGCCGCCGGCCGCGATGCCCGATGCGGCACCCGCGACGGCCTGGGCCGACTACAAGGTGATCCGCCGCAACGGCGCGGTGGTCGGCTTCGAGCCGGCCAAGATCTCGATCGCGATGACGAAGGCGTTCCTCGCGGTCAACGGCGGGCAGGGCGCGGCCTCGGCGCGGGTGCGCGAACTGGTCGAGCGGCTCACGCAGTCGGTCGTGGGTGCGCTGCTGCGCGGCAAGCCGGGTGGCGCCACGTTCCACATCGAGGACATCCAGGACCACGTCGAGCTGGCGCTGATGCGCTCGGGCGAGCACGAAGTGGCGAGGGCCTACGTGCTGTATCGGGAGCGCCGCGCGCAGGAACGCGCCGCGAAGCAGCGCGAGCGCGCCGAGGCACAACCGGTGCTGCACGTGGTCGATGCGGGGGTTCGCAAGCCGCTCGACCCGGCGGCGCTGCGCGCGCTGATCGACGCTGCCTGCGCCGGTCTGGGCGAGGTCGTGACCGCCGATGCGGTGCTGCAAGAGACGGTGAAGAACCTGTACGACGGCGTGCCGGTCGACGAGGTGTACAAGTCGGCGATCCTCGCCGCGCGCGCGCTGATCGAGAAGGACCCGGCCTACAGCCAGGTCACCGCGCGCCTGCTGCTGCATACGGTGCGTCGCGAAGTGCTCGGCGAGGAGGTGGCGCAGGCCGACATGGCGACACGCTACCGCGACTACTTCCCGCTGTTCATGCGCCGCGGCGTGGAGGCCGGCCTGCTCGATCCGGCGCTGCTGCAGTTCGACCTGCAGCGGCTGGGCGCCGCGCTGGTCGCGGGGCGCGACCTGCAGTTCGGCTATCTCGGCCTGCAGACGCTGTACGACCGCTATTTCCTGCACGTGGGCGGCACCCGCATCGAACTGCCGCAGGCGTTCTTCATGCGCGTGGCGATGGGCCTGGCGCTGAACGAGATCGACCGCGAGGCGCGCGCGATCGAGTTCTACGAGCTGCTGTCGACGTTCGATTTCATGAGCTCCACGCCCACGCTGTTCAACTCGGGCACGCAGCGCTCGCAGCTGTCGTCGTGCTACCTGACCACCGTGTCCGACGACCTCGACGGCATCTACGAGGCGATCAAGGAGAACGCGCTGCTGGCCAAGTACGCCGGCGGCCTGGGCAACGACTGGACGCCGGTGCGCGCGCTCGGCGCGCACATTCGCGGCACCAACGGCAAGAGCCAGGGCGTGGTGCCGTTCCTGAAGGTGGTCAACGACACGGCCGTCGCCGTCAACCAGTGCTTCGCACCCGATACCGGCGTGTACACGCAGGCCGGCGTGCGTCCGATCCGCGACGTCGCACCGGGCGACCTGGTGCTCGGCATCGATGGCGAGTACCGCGCGGTGACCGACCGGATGGTCTACAACCAGACCGATCCGATGGTGGAGATCCGGGTCAAGCACTCGACGGAGCCGCTGCGCGTGACCGCCGGGCATCCGGTATGGGCGATTCGCGGCGTGCCGATGGAGCAGAGCGTGGCGCGCACGATGGCCTGGATCGAGCGCGGCAAGGTCGGGGCGGCATGGGTGGACGCGGGCACGCTCGAGCGTGGCGACTACGTCGCACAGGTCGTGCCGCAGGAGGTCGTGCCGGTCGAAGGCTTCGACGAGGACGATGCGCGCATGTACGGCATCCTGCTCGGCGACGGGCACCTGTCGAAGGGCGGGCGGCAGTTCGGCGTGTCCGGGCATCCGGTGCGCGATGCCCATCTGGCCTTCGTGCGCGGCTATCTCGAGCGGCGCGGCATCCATTACTGGGAGACGCGCCGCGGCCACAGCTATTGCCAGGTCCACTGGGCGGCAGGCCTGGGGGTGCGGCGCGATGCGACCACCGGCCGCATCGCCGGCAGCATGGGGCCGTCGATGCCGTTCACGCGCGACGATCTCTACGCGGCCGACGGCAGCAAGGCGATCGCGGCACGCTTCGCGCACCTGCCGCTCCCGCAGGCGCTGCAGCTGGTGCAGGGGCTGATCGAAACCGACGGCAACGTGTCGCGTGGCAAGGAAATCACCTTCACCAACGCGTCGCGGGCACTGGTCGAGGGCCTGCGCTACCAGCTGCTGCGCCTGGGCGTGCCGACGGCCGGCGCGCTGCGCGAGCGCGCCGGCGGACACGAAGGGACGCGCTCCGACGGCAGCCGCGTGCGCTTCGACGGCGTCAGCCGCGCCTGGGACCTGCGCATTCCGGCGGTGCCGGAGGTTGCCACGCTGGTCGGCGCCGAGCCGCTCGTGAAGCGCAACTGGCTGCGCGTGGGCAAGCATCTGTTCTCGCGCGTGCGCTCGGTGCGGCCGATCGAGCCGGTGCCGTTCGTCTGCGATCTGAAGGTCGACGGCGTGCGCTCGTACATGACCACCGGGGCGCTCGCGCACAACGGCGGCAAGCGCAAGGGCGCGGTATGCGCCTACCTGGAGACCTGGCACCTCGACATCGAGGAGTTCCTGGAGCTGCGCAAGAACACGGGCGACGACCGCCGGCGCACCCACGACATGAACACGGCGAACTGGGTGCCCGACCTGTTCATGAAGCGGGTGCTGGAGAACGGCGAGTGGACGCTGTTCTCGCCGTCCGACTGCCCGGACCTGCACGACCTGTACGGCAAGGCGTTCGAGCAGGCCTACCTGCGCCACGAGGCGCGCGCGGCCAGCGGCGAGCTGAAGCTGTTCAGGAAGGTGCCGGCGGTGCAGTTGTGGCGGCGCATGCTGTCGATGCTGTTCGAGACCGGCCATCCGTGGATCACGTTCAAGGACGCCTGCAACCTGCGCTCGCCGCAGCAGCACGCCGGCGTGGTGCACGGCTCGAACCTGTGCACCGAGATCACGCTGAACACCAGCGACACCGAGATCGCGGTGTGCAACCTGGGCTCGGTGAACCTGGTGGCGCACCTGCGCGAGGAGGACGGGCGCTGGGTGCTCGACCACGACAAGCTGCGCCGCACGGTGCGCACCGCGATGCGCATGCTCGACAACGTGATCGACATCAACTACTACGCGGTGGGCAAGGCGCGCAACGCCAACC
>JAHDYE010000283.1 GCA_023383035.1 Burkholderiaceae bacterium
ACACCTCCGGCTCCACCGGACGTCCCAAGGGCGTCATGGTCCCCCATCGGGGCGTGTGCAACCACGTGTTCTGGCTCACCGAACGCATCAGCCTGACGGCGGCCGACCGTGTGCTGCAGAAGACGTCGGTCAGCTTCGACGCCTCCGTGCCGGAGTTCTTCGCGCCGCTGAGCGTCGGTGGCGCGGTGATCCTCGCCGGCATCGAGGGCGAGAAGGACACCGGCGCCCTGGTCGAAGCCATCCGTCGCGAGGGCGTCACCGTCTTCCAGTCCGTGCCTTCGGCGTTGCGCGTACTGCTGCAGGAGCCGTCGATCGGCAGCTGCGACAGCCTGCGCTATGTGGTCAGCGGCGGCGAGGCGCTCGACCGGGAACTCGCCCACGAGTTCCGGCGCCGCCTGCCCGGCGCGCGACTGGGCAATTTCTACGGACCCACCGAGGCGAGCATCGACGCTGCCAGCGTCGACGTGGCCGAGGTGATCACCGGCGATGCCGCAACGGAAGTTGCGACCGATGATGCCGGCGCGACAGACGCGACCGAAACGGAAGCTCTCGAAGCGGTGCCGATCGGCCGACCGGTGGCCAACGCGCGCGTCTACGTGCTCGACGCCTGGCGCCGGCCCGTGCCCATCGGCGTGCCCGGCGAGCTCTACATCGGCGGCGCCGGCCTGGCGCGCGGTTACCTGAACCGCCCCGAGCTCACGCATGAGCGCTTCGTCGACGATCCCTTCACGCCCGGCGAACGCCTGTACCGCACCGGCGATCTCGTGCGCTGGCGCCCCGACGGCCTGCTCGGCTTCATCGGCCGCACCGACCACCAGGTCAAGATCCGCGGCTTTCGCATCGAACCGGGAGAGATCGAAGCGGTACTGCGAACCTGCCCCGGGGTCAGGCAGGCCACGGTCGTCGTCGCACAGGAGAGCGAGGCGGTTGCCCGTCTGGTGGGCTATGTCGTGCCCGAGACGCTCGATGTCGAGGCGCTGCGCGAGTCCGTGAAGTCGCAGCTTCCGGACTACATGGTGCCGTCGGTGATCATGGCGATCGCAGCCATGCCGACCCTGCCCAACGGCAAGCTCGATCGCAAGGCGCTGCCGGCGCCGGACTGGTCGGCAAGGCAATCGTTGCAGCAGGAGCCTCCGCAAGGTCCCACCGAGCAGGCGCTGGCGGAAATCTGGAGCCGGGTGCTCGGCATCTCCGACATCGGCCGGCACGACAACTTCTTCGAACTCGGCGGGCACTCGCTGCTCGTGGTGACGATGGTGCAGGCGGCGCTGCGCCGGAATCTGCCCATCAGCGTCAGGGCCGTCTTCACCCACCCGACCGTTGCGACGCTGGCCGCCTCGATGCCTGCCCCGTCGAACGAGCCGGCCCCGACATCGGCGCCGGCCATCCCGGACAACCCGATCCCGCGCGATTGCACCGCCCTCACTCCGGCCATGCTGCCGCTGGTGGAACTCTCGCAGCCGGACATCGACCGGATCGTCGCCACCGTTGCCGGAGGCGCCGCCAACATCCAGGACATCTACCCGCTCGCGCCCCTTCAGGAAGGCATTCTCTATCACCATCAGCTGGACACCGAAGGCGATACCTACCTGATCCGCAGGATCCTGCCGTTCGACAGCCGCGCCCGACTCGACGCGTTCCTGCAGGCGCTGCAGGTGGTCATCGACCGCCACGACAGTCTGCGTACTGCCGTGGTCTGGGAGGGCCTGCCGCAACCGGTGCAGGTCGTGTATCGCCAGGCCTGCCTGCCGGTGCAATGGCTCGGCTGCAACGCAGGCGAGGATCCGCTGGAAGTGCTCGAGGCACAGAGCGATCCGACACGCCTTCGCTTCGCGCTGACGCAGGCACCCCTGATGCGTGCCTACGCAGCGCAGGAGCACGATGGCCAGGCCTGCTGTCTGGCGCTGGTGGATCACCACATCATCGCGGACCATGCATCCGCCGACCTGATCATCGAGGAGATCCAGGCCCTCCTGGACGGGCGAGCCGAGACGCTCGAGGAGCCCGTCCAGTTCCGCTCCTTCGTGGCGCAGGTCCGCGCGACGACGCCGGCGAGGCACGAAGCCTATTTCCGTCGCCTGCTCGGGGATGTCACCGAACCGACGCTGCCCTTCGGCCTGGCGGACACCCGTGTCGACCAGTCCCGGATCCGGGAATCGCGCGACTCGCTGTCCGGCGCACTGGCCGAGCGTATCCGCAGCGCAGCGAACCGTCGCGGGGTGAGCGCCGCGGTGCTGTTCCACGTGACCTGGGGGATGGTGCTCGCCCGCTGCAGCGGGCAGGAGGACGTGGTCTTCGGGACCGTGCTGCTGGGTCGTTCGGGGGAGTTGCCCGGCATCGACCGGGTCATCGGCCTGTGCATGAACACGCTGCCGGTGCGTCTGCGACTGGCGTCGGCCAGCGCCGAAGCGGTTGTCGCCGACACCTACCGGCAACTGGGAGAACTGATCGAGCACGAGCAGACGCCGCTCGCGCTGGCGCAGCGCTGCAGCGCGGTGCCGGCGTCCGTGCCGCTGTTCAGCGCACTGCTCAACTACCGACACGATCTGCCAGCGTCGACCGTGCTCGACGAGGAACGCACGAACTATCCCGTGTGCGTTTCCGTGGACGACATCGGCACGGGATTTCACGTCACCGCGCAGTGCGTGGACGGAATCGACCCGCAGCGCCTGGTGGATTATCTGGCCGTCGCGATCGGCGCGCTGGTCGATGCCCTGGACCGCGATCCGCAGGCGCCGGTGTGCTCGCTCGACCTGCTGCCCGGGCGCGAGCGCGAGCTGCTGACCGGAACGTGGAACGAGACCGCGCGTGAGTACCCGCGCGAGCGGACGGTGGTGCAGTTGTTCGAGGCGCAGGCGGCGCGGCGTCCGGATGCCGTGGCGGTGACGTATGCCGGCGAGTCGCTGAGCTACCGGGAACTGAACGCGCGCGCCAGCGCGCTGGCGCGGCGTCTGCGCGCACTCGGAGTGCGCCCCGGCGTTCCGGTGGGGCTGTGCGTCGAGCGTTCGCTGCCGATGATGGTGGGCCTGCTGGCGACGCTGAAGGCCGGCGGTGCCTATGTGCCGCTCGACCCGGCCTTCCCGGCGCAGCGGCTCGCGTTCATGCTGCAGGACTCGCAGGCCTCGGTGCTGCTGACGCAGACGAGTCTGGCGGGATTGCTGGCGGCGGACACCGTTCAGGTCGTGAACCTGGACCGCCTCGCCCCCGGCGATCTCTTGGACGGAGAGGATCTGCCCTCCGCGGCGGGACCGGACGACCTGGCGTACGTGCTGTACACGTCGGGGTCGACGGGCAAGCCCAAGGGCGTGGAGATCACGCACCGGGCGCTGACGAACTTCCTGTGGTCGATGCGCACGGCGCCGGGATGCGACGAGCATGACGTGTTGCTGGCGGTGACCACGCTGTCGTTCGATATCGCGGGGCTGGAGCTGTACCTGCCGCTGATCACCGGTGCGCGGGTGGAGCTGGTGAGCCGGGAAACGGCCACCGATGGCCAGTTGCTGCGTGAGCGTGTCGAGCAGGTCGACCCGACATTGTTGCAGGCGACTCCGGCGACGTGGCGGATGTTGATCGACGCCGGATGGACGGGCAATCGGAGGCTGACGGCGCTGATCGGCGGCGAGCCGCTACCGCCGGAACTGGTGCAACCGCTGCTGGAGCGCACGAAGGCGCTGTGGAACCTGTACGGTCCGACGGAGACGACGATCTGGTCGTCGGTGAAGCAGGTGACGGGCGCGTCGGGGCCGATCACGGTGGGACGGCCGATTGCCAACACGACGTTCTACATCGTGGACAAGGCGCTGCAGCCGGTGCCGCTCGGCGTGGCCGGCGAGTTGCTGATCGGCGGCGACGGACTGGCGCGAGGGTACCGGGGTCGACCCGAGCTGACGGCCGAGAAGTTCATTGCGCATCCGTTTTCGGATGAGCCCGGAGCACGGTTGTACCGCACCGGGGACCTGGCACGTTACCAGGCCGACGGGGAAGTCGTACATCTGGGGCGGCTGGATCACCAGGTGAAGATCCGGGGGTTCCGGATCGAGCTCGGAGAGATCGAGGCGGCGCTGACGCGCTGCGCGGAAATCGCCCAGTCGGTCGTGATGGCACGTGAGGATGCTGCGGGAAGCGCGGCGCTGGTGGCATACGTGGTGCCCGCGGCCGGGCAATCGGCATCGGCGACACAGCTGCGCCAGGCGCTGCGCGAGACCTTGCCCGACTACATGGTGCCGCAGCACTTCGTGGTGCTGTCCGCGTTGCCGCTGCTGCCCAACGGCAAGCTCGATCGCAAGGCGCTGCCTGC
>JAHDYE010000284.1 GCA_023383035.1 Burkholderiaceae bacterium
CATGCCGGCCTCGAACGACAGCCGCGTGCGGGTGCTGGCCTTCTCGAAGATCATCACCAGCGTGCGGTCGGCGAGCGGGTGGTAGCGCTCGTAGCGCTTGAAGCGGTCCTTGATGACGCGGATGCGCTCGAACAGGTAGTCGAACTCGGCGGCGCTGAAGTCGCGGAACTGCAGGAAGTGCTTGAGCATCATGGCATCACGGGCGCGGGCGGGGCCGCTCAGGCGGCTGCCGGGGCGCCTTCCTCGAGGAACCTGCGGACGATCGGAACCAGCGTGGCGACCAGCTGCTCGGCGTGCTCGTCGCGGAAGATCAGCGGCGGCAGCAGGCGCACCACGGTGTCGGCGGTGACGTTGAGCACCAGTCCTGCGTCGAGCGCACGCTTGACCAGCGCGCCGCACGGACGGTCGAGCGCCACGCCGATCATCAGGCCCTGGCCGCGCACTTCGACGAAGCCGGGGGTGCCGGCGAGCCCGCGCCGCAGCCCCGACATGATCCGCTCGCCGAGGCGCGCGGCGTTTTCGAGCAGCCCCTCTTCCTCCCTCGCGGCGATCGTGACCAGCCCGGCGCGCATCGCCAGCGGATTGCCGCCGAAGGTGGTGCCGTGGTTGCCGGGCTGGAACATCTCGGCCGCGGCGCCGTGCGCCACCACCGCGCCGATCGGAACGCCCGAGGCGAGCCCCTTGGCGAGCGGCATCACGTCGGGCCGCACGCCGGCCCACTGGTGCGCGAACCACTTGCCGGTGCGGCCGGTGCCGCACTGCACCTCGTCGACCATCATCAGCCAGCCCCTGGCGTCGCACAGGCGGCGCACCGCCTGGAGGTACTCGACGCGCGCCGGCTGGATGCCGCCTTCGCCCTGGATCGCCTCGAGGAACACCGCGACCACGTTCGGCCGTTCGGCGGCGACGCGCTCGAGGGCGGCGGCGTCGTTCAGCGGCACCCGCACGAAGCCCTCGACCAGCGGCTCGAAACCCTTCTGCACCTTCTCGTTGCCGGTGGCCGACAGGGTGGCGATCGAGCGACCGTGGAAGGCGCGTTCGTAGACGACGATCTCGGGCCGCTCGATGCCGCGCTGATGGCCGTACTTGCGCGCGATCTTCAGCGCGGCCTCGTTGGCTTCCATTCCGCTGTTGCAGAAGAACACGTTGGTCATGCCGGAGAGCTCGACCAGCTTCGCGCCGAGCCGCGTCTGCAGCGGTATCTCGAACAGGTTCGAGCAGTGCATGATGCGCGCCACCTGCTCGCGCAGCGCCGCGACCAGCTTCGGATGAGCATGTCCGAGCGTGTTCACCGCGATGCCGGCCAGACAGTCGAGGTAGCGGCGCCCGTCGGTGTCGTACAGCCACGGTCCTTCGCCGTGGCTGAAGGCCAGCGGCTGGCGGCCATAAGTGTTCATCAGGGGCTGGGTCGCGGCCATCTCGGAGATCCTGGTCGAATGAACCCGCGGCAGCGGGCGCCGGAAAAAGCGAACGGCGGCTGCGTGCCTGCCCCGCATCGGGAAACATCCGCTGGCCGCCGTTGCAACTGCTTGAATTGTAGGGGAAAGCTTTCGCCCGGCCAACGCTTTCCGGGTCGCGGCGGCGCTATACTCGCGGCTTCGCGCGCCGCATGCGCGGCGCTGCTGCGCAGTCGATGACCGAAGTCGCGCCCGTCAGGTCGTTCGTCATCCTCGGCCTGACCGGGGCGGGGCGGCCGTTCCGCCCCGGCGACTGGGCCGAACGCCTGTGCGGCGTGATGGCCGGATTCCGTCCGGGCGGCAGCACGCTCGCACCGCACCTGGGCTATTCGCCGTACGTGATGCCGGGCTGGCACGACGGCGTGAAATGCGTGTCGGTCGATGCGCGGCTGTACGAGCTCGAACCGCTGGCGTACCGCTTCGTGGCCGGCTTCGCGTCCGACAACGCTCTGCAGGTGCTGTGGGGTCAGCACGCGCGCGACGCGGACCGATCACGCAGTGCACCAAGACTGTAGATGAAGAAGCGCTGCTAAGTTGCTGGGCTGTTTCGGTTTTTCTGCAACGCTATGCTTGCCGGATGCGTGCGACTCGTGGTTAGAATCCACGGCGGCATCAGAGGGGAGGACACATCAATGACGGAGCCGTCCGATATCAGGCCCGAGTTCCGGGTGGCCGTCTTCGGCCTGGCCGCGAAGTTCCAGCGCCTGCTCGAGATCGTATTGCGCCACGCGCAGCACAATCGTTATCGCTATTCGTTGTCGCGCACCCGGGGGCCGGGCGAGTTCGACATCGCGCTGGTCGACATGACCGCGCTCGGCGGGCCTGAAGTGGCGAGCACCCTCAAGCGCGTGCTGGACGACGGCGCCGTGCTCAGCGTGGGGCGCCGTGCCGACCCGGACCGGCCGAGCGACGACCTGCTGCAGACCAGCTTCGTCGGACAAGTGCTGTACGCGCTGAACCGCGCCGTCGATTCGCGCATCAGCCGACGGCGCGAAGTCGAGGCCGAACGGGCGGTGGCTGCCGGCATGATCATCGTATCGGAGCACGGCGAACGTCGCCGGCCTCGGGCGCTGATCGTCGACGACAGCCACACGGTGCGCCGGCAGCTCTCGCTCGCGCTGCACCAGATCGGGCTGGACAGCGAAGCCGTGGCCAGCGCGCGCGAGGCGCTCGAAGTGCTGGCGATGCGCCGCTACGAGCTGGTGCTGGCCGACGTCGTGATGCCCGACATGGACGGCTACAAGCTGACCCGGGCGATCAAGCGCGATCGCGCGCTGCGCGGCATGCCGGTGATCATCCTGACCAGCCGGTCCTCGCCGTTCGACCTGGCGCGCGGGGCGCTGGCCGGCTGCAACAGCTACCTGGTCAAGCCGGTGTCGATGCAGTCGCTGCGTACCACCGTGCAGCGTCACCTGAAGAAGCTCGCGCAGCGCCGGCGCGCCGGCGCGGACTACAGCTTCGCCTGAACGCTGGCGGCGCTCAGGCTTTCACGCGACTGCGGTACTCGCCGGTGCGGGTGTCGATCTCGATCCTGTCGCCGATCTCGACGAAGGCCGGCACGTTCACCTGGAAGCCGGTGGGCTTGATGCGCGCCGGCTTCATGACCTTGCCCGAGGTGTCGCCCTTCACGGCAGGCTCGGTGTACTCGACCTCGCGCACCACGCTGTTGCCCATCTCGACGGCGATCGCGCGGCCTTCGTAGAAGGTGACTTCGCACGGCATGCCGTCGTCGATGTAGTTCAGCACGTCGCCCATGCTCTCGGCTTCGATCTCGTACTGGTTGTACTCGTTGTCCATGAACACGTACATCGGATCGGCGAAGTACGAGTAGGCGACTTCCTTCTTGTCGAGCACCAGCACCTCGAACTTCTCGTCGGCCTTGTAGACCGACTCGGTGGCCGAGCCGTTCAGCAGGTTCTTCAGCTTCATCTTCACGACCGCGGCGTTGCGGCCGGACTTGTTGAACTCGGCTTTCTGGACCACCATCGGGTCCTTGCCGATCATGATGACGTTGCCGGTACGCAGTTCCTGAGCGATTTTCATGACGCGAATTGCCGGAATTCCGGTAAACCGCGAATTATAGCCGCTGCGTGCAGAATTCGACCAGCCGCGTCGCCAGATCGCGCTGCGCGCCCAGTTTCGCGCACCAGTGGCGCCAGGCCGGCGCCAGCGCGTCGAGCTGCTCGTCGAACGCGCGCCAGGCCGGCGCCAGCGCGCCGGCGCCGCTCCAGGCGAGCAGCATCGCGTCGGCCGCCGGGCCGGCGGACAGGCGCGCGAGAAAGGCGCGCAGCTTGACCAGGTGCGTGCCTTCGGCCTGCACGTAGGGCTGCCATACGAACGGACGCGCGGCCCAGTGGGCGCGGATCCACGAGTCTTCGCCGCGCACGAAGTTCAGGTCGGCGCTCCACAGCAGCCGGTCGTAGTCGTCGTGCGCGAGAAAGGGAATGCGCTGCACGGTGAGCCGTCCGTGCTGCAGCGTGCCGCGCGGCGCGGGCAGGCCACCGAAGAACGCGGCGAGCGGGCCGTCGGCCACCGATTCGGGCACCAGCACGTGATGGGGGCGCGGACCGTCGGCCAGCGCGGCGAACCAGTCGGTCAGCGGCGCATCCGGGTAGCAGAACAGCGTCACCAGGCGCGCGCCGGGCCGGCGCGCGATGCCCAGCGCCTGCAGCCAGCGGTGTTGCGCCGCCGAGCCGACGAACGCGTCGCGGCGTTCGAGCAGTCCGTGTTCGCGCAGCAGCCCGCCGCTGCGCTCGGTGAAACCGGGATAGTAGAAATGCTCGATCGCGCCGTCGGCCGGCCGTACCGACGGCAGCCCGTGGCAGCCGTCGAGCCAGGGC
>JAHDYE010000285.1 GCA_023383035.1 Burkholderiaceae bacterium
GCGCTCGTCGTTGGGGTCCTTCGGCAGCAGCAGCCGCTGCAGCAGCGCCGCCTGCTCGTCGGCACGGACGGCGGCCGCGCCCGCTTCCTCGGCGGCGAACTCGCGCATCTCGGGATCGGCGCGCATCTGTT
The DNA here is from genome assembly GCA_023383035.1 of Burkholderiaceae bacterium. GTDB lineage: Bacteria > Pseudomonadota > Gammaproteobacteria > Burkholderiales > Burkholderiaceae_E > Zeimonas. The sequence goes on from JAHDYE010000285.1 coordinate 132, forward strand.
CGGCGGCGTCGAGGTCGGCCATCGCGCGCTTCCAGGCATGGAAGCATTCGACCACCTGCGCTAGCTCGGCGTGCTCGCGGCTGGCGCGGCGAAACGCGTCGAGGTCGCGCGCCGCGTCCTCGCTGGACAGCAGCAGGTTCACTTCGGCCAGCCGGCGCTCGAGCTGCTCGAGCCTGGCCTGCATCGAGGCCTTCATGCGCCCGGCTAATCGCGCGAGGCGATCCGCACGTCGTCGTCGGTGGCCGCGGCAGCCGCGCCCGGCGCGATCCGCTCGGGCAGCAGCTGGTCGATCATCGGCAACAGCTGGTCGCGCTGCACGGCCGCGCCGTGCAGCAGGACGGTGGGGCCGTGCAGGAACTTGCCCGTCAGCGCATGCGCCAGCTGCTCGATCACCTGCTCGGGCGACTCGCCGCGTGCCAGCGCGCGCCGTGCGCGCTCGAGCTCGGCGCGCCGGATCGCATCGCCACGCGCATGCAGCGAGCGGATCGCCGGGACCGCCTTGCGCGTGGACATCCACTGCATGAAGGCGTCCACCTGCGTCTCGATGATCGCCTCGGCCTGCGCCACCGCCGCGCGACGGTTCTCCTGGCCGGCAGCCACCTGCCGGCCGAGGTCGTCGACGGTGTAGAGGAACACGTCGTCGAGCCGGGCCACTTCGGCCTCGATGTCGCGCGGCACGGCCAGGTCGACCATGAACATCGGCCGGCGGCGGCGCGCGCGCGTGGCGCGCTCGACCATGCCCAGCCCGATGATCGGCAGCGAACTGGCCGTACAGGACACGACGATGTCGAACTGGTCGAGGCGCTCGGGCAGCTCGGCCAGCCGCAGCGTGTCGGCGCCGAAGCGCTGTGCCAGCCGGCTGGCCCGGTCGATCGTCCGGTTGGCCACGACGATGGCCTTCGGATGCTGGGCGGCGAAGTGCGTGGCGGCGAGCTCGATCATTTCGCCGGCGCCGACGAACAGCACGCGGGTCTCGCGCAGGTCTTCGAAGATGCGCCGCGCCAGCCGCACCGCGGCGGCGGCCATCGATACCGAGTGCGCGCCGATCTCGGTGGTGCTGCGCACCTCCTTGGCGACGGCGAAGGAGCGCTGGAACAGCTGGTGCAGGTGCGAACCGAGCGCGCCGGCTTCGTGGGCCACGCGCGCGGCCTCCTTCATCTGGCCGAGGATCTGCGGCTCGCCGAGCACCATCGAATCGAGACCGGCGGCCACGCGGAAGGCGTGGCGCACCGCGTCGCCGTTGGGCAGCGCGTACAGGTGCGGCTGCAGCGCCTGCCCGTCGACCTCGTGCCTGCGGTCGAGCCAGCCGACGATGGCCTCCTGCGCCTGCTGCGGCTCGCGCGTCGCACAGTAGACCTCGGTGCGATTACAGGTGGACAGGATCGCCGACTCGGGCGCGAGCGGGTGCAGCTTCTGGCGCAGATCGGCGAGCGCCGCGCGCAACGCTTCGCCCGGAAACGACACCCGTTCGCGCAGCACGAGCGGCGCGGTCTGGTGGTTCAATCCGAGCGTGAGCAGATGCATAAGCGGTTGAATTTTATCGAATTGTATCGTCGGCAGGGGTTGATCGCGATCAGCCTCGGCGGCGCCGCGTCCGGCCACGTCCGGCCGCGCCCGGCATTTACCCCGTGCCGGACCGGCGCCCGACCCCGGGTCAGCCCGAGTGGGCGCCGAGGAACAGCCGATACGCCGGGTTGGCGCTTTCGTCGCGGTGAGGATAGCCGAGCGTGGCGAGGAATTCGCGGAACATCTTCTTTTCGCTGCCCGGCACCTGGATGCCGACCAGGATCTGGCTGTAGTCGGCGCCGTGGTTGCGGTAGTGGAACAGCGAGATGTTCCAGTTCGGGCTCATGCTGGACAGGAAACGCATCAGGGCGCCCGGCCGTTCGGGGAACTCGAAGCTGTAGAGCAGTTCGTTCTTCGCCAGCGGCGAATGGCCGCCGACCATGTGCCGCAGGTGCAGCTTGCCGAGCTCGTCGTCGGTCAGGTCCAGCGTCGGAAAACCGGCGGTCTCGAAGGCGGCGGCGATCTGCGCCGCTTCGCCGGGGCGGGAGATCTGGATGCCGACGAAGACGTGCGCCTGCTGCGCGTCGGCGATCCGGTAGTTGAACTCGGTGACGTTGCGCGGGCCGACGATCTCGCAGAAACGACGGAAGCTTCCGCGTTCCTCGGGGATGGTCACGGCGAACACCGCCTCGCGCTTCTCGCCGATCTCGGCGCGCTCGGACACGAAGCGCAGCCGGTCGAAGTTCATGTTCGCGCCGCACGCCACTGCCACCAGCGTCTCGTCGTGCAGCTTTTCGCGCTCGACCCAGGCCTTCAGGCCCGCCACCGACAGCGCGCCGGCGGGCTCGAGGATCGAGCGCGTGTCCTGGAACACGTCCTTGATCGCCGCGCAGATCGCGTCGGTGTCGACCAATACGATGTCGTCGAGCAGCGCCCGGCACAGGCGGAAGGTCTCCTCGCCGACCTTCTTGACGGCAGTGCCGTCGGAGAACAGGCCGACGTCGTGCAGCTCGACGCGCCGCCCGGCGCGCAGCGAGCGTGCCATCGCGTCCGAATCGGTGGTCTGCACGCCGATCACGCGAATCTCCGGGCGTACCTGCTTGACGTACGCGGCGATGCCGGCCGCCAGGCCGCCGCCGCCGATCGCCACGAAGATCGCGTGGATCGGTCCCTGGTGCTGGCGCAGGATCTCCATGCCGATCGTGCCCTGGCCGGCGATCACGTCCGGGTCGTCGAACGGATGCACGAAGGCGAGCCCCTCGCGCGCCTGCTGGGCGAGCGCTGCGCCAGCCGCATCGCTGTAGGAGTCTCCGGTCAGCACGACTTCGCCGCCCAGCGCGCGCACCGCGTCGATCTTCACCTGCGGGGTGGTCACCGGCATCACGATCACGGCCCGACAGCCGAGGCGGCGCGCCGCCAGCGCTACGCCCTGCGCGTGGTTGCCGGCCGAGGCGGCGATCACGCCGCGCGCCAGCTCCTCGGGGGACAGCCGCGCCATCCGGTTGTATGCGCCGCGCAGCTTGAACGAGAACACCGCCTGCATGTCCTCGCGCTTGAGCAGCACGCGGTTGGACAGCCGGGTCGACAGGGTGTCGGCCGGCTCCAGGGGGGTTTCCTCGGCGACGTCGTAGACCTTCGCCGTGAGGATGCGTTTCAGGTAGTCGATGGGCATGGCCGGCGGATTCTACCGCCCCGGCCGGCTCCGGAGCCGGCTGCGGCCCGCTACGCCACCACGCGGCGCCGCACCGGCCGCTGCGTCGGCCGCCCGGCCCCACCGCCGCGTCGGTCGCCGTTCGAACCGTCGCGCGCCCGTGCCGCGAGCTCGTCGCTGGTAGACTGCGCGCCCGATGGACGCCCTGGCACGGATGCTGGTCGACTGGTTCTCGTTGCCCGAGAACGGCCTGTCCACGATCTTCGTCGTCGCCTTCGTCTCGGCCACGCTGTTGCCGATGGGCTCCGAGCCGGTCGTGTTCGGCTTCGTGAAGCTCGAGCCCGAGCGGTTCTGGGCGGCCGTCGCCGTGGCCACGGCCGGCAATACGCTCGGCGGCATGGTCGACTACTGGCTCGGCGTGGGCGCGCACGAAGCGGTGGCGCGCGGCAAGCAGACGGTTCACCTGAAATGGCTGCAGCGGCTCGGGCCCAGGGCGCTGTTCTTCGCCTGGCTGCCCGTGTTCGGCGATCCGTTGTGCGCAGTGGCCGGCTGGCTCAGACTGCCGTTCTGGCCCAGCGTGGGCTGGATGGCGCTCGGCAAGTTCCTGCGCTACACGACGATGACGGCAGCGCTGATGTGGGTGCCCGATGCCTGGTGGCAGATGCTGATGCGGCCGTTCTCGGGCGGTTGAGCGGCACAGACCGCTCGCGGCACGCCTGGGCCGGTCGGCTAGAATGGCCGGTTCGATGAATGCTCCGTTCGCAGTCCGGCCCGCAGCGGGCCCGGGCCTCGTCGCCGACCCGGCGCACGCCTCCGATGCCCGGACGGCCGGTACGGCACGCCTGCGCGAGATCCCCTACAACTACACGTCGTTCTCCGACCGCGAGATCGTGATCCGGCTGCTCGGCCCGGAGGGCTGGAGCATCGTCAGCGAGTTGCGCGCCGAACGCCGCACCGGCCGCTCGGCGCGCATGCTCTACGAGGTGCTGGGCGACATCTGGG
>JAHDYE010000286.1 GCA_023383035.1 Burkholderiaceae bacterium
GGCCGAGGTCGAGCAGTACCTGTACAAGCTGCCGCAGGTGCAGGAGGTGGCGGTGTACGGCCTGCCGCACCCGGAAAAGGGCGAGCAGGTGGTGGCCGCGGTGGTGCCGAAGGCCGGGCAGGCGCTCACCGCCGACCAGGTCATCGCCTACTGCCGCGCCAACATCGCGGCCTACAAGGTACCGGCGCGCGTGGACATCGTGACCGAGCTGCCCAAGAGCCCCACCGGGAAAATCCTGAAGCGCGTGCTGCGCGATCAGGCGGGGCAGTCGTGATAGCCTTCCAAAGATATATTCAAGGAGAAGGAGGAGAACCATGACACGAGTAACCCGCCGCGACTTCAACCGGATGGCTGCCGCTTCGGCCGTGGTCGGTGGCAGCACCCTGGCCGCGCCCGCGATCGTGCGCGCGCAGCCGAAGAAGCTCAGGGTGGGCGTGCTGCTGCCGCGCTCGGGCGTGCAGGCCTTCATCGGCCAGTCGTGCCAGCTGGGCGCCGACATTTCGCCGGCGCTGCTGCGCGACATGTACGGCGTCGACGTCGAGCTGATGAACGCCGATACCGAAACCAACGTCGACGTCGCGCGCTCGCGCGCCGAGAAGCTGATCAACGACGGCGCGCAGGTGCTGGTCGGGCCGTTCGACTCGGGCGCGGCCGCCGCGATCGCGCAGGTCGCCGAGCAGCGCAAGATCCCGTTCGTGGTCAACATCGCCGCCGCGCCGCAGATCACCGAGCAGGGCTACAAGTACACGTTCCGCAACTTCCCCACGTCGATCGACCTGCTGCGCAACGGGCTGTCGCTGTGCCGCGACCTGTTCCAGGCCACCCGCGCCGCGCCGCGTACGGCGGTGTTCATGCACGTCAACGACACTTTCGGCACCTCGATGGCCAAGGGCATCGGCGCCATCCTGCCCAAGCTCGACTACCTGCCGTTCAAGCTGGTCGAAACGATCTCGTACGACCCGGCCGCGCGCGACCTGTCGGTCGAAGTGGCCAAGGCCAAGGCCACCAACGCCGACTTCATCATGCTGGTGAGCCGCCTGAACGACGCGATCCTGCTGGTGCGCGAGCTGGTCAAGCAGCGCTGGTCGCCGCAGGGAATCATCAGCCCGGGCTCGCCCGGCATGTACGAGGCGCAGTTCTACAAGGCGCTGGGCAACAAGTATTCCGACTACTGCGTCGCGAACGTGCCGTGGTACAACCCGAACGCCGCGCTGACCAAGCGCGTCGAGGCGGTGTTCAACAAGCAGTTCCCGAAGGAGAAGCTGATGTTCCACGCGCTGAACGTCGGCTTCACCTTCGAGTCGGTGATGATCGCCGCCGACGCGTTCAAGCGCGCCGGCAGCGCCGACGGCACGGCGCTGGCCGACGCGATCCGCAAGACCGACATCGCCGAGCGGATGATGGTGGGCGGGCCGATCAAGTTCGATGCCAAGGGGCAGAACACGCAGATCGCGTCGGCGTGCATCCAGAACCGCGGCGGCCAGCCGATGGTCGTGCTGCCCAAGGAGGCGGCGCAGACGGCGCCGGTGTTCCCCGTGCCCGGCTGGCAGGCGCGCACCTGATCCCGTGCCGGGCCGGCCGGCCCCCGATGGGGGGTGCCGGCCGGGCGCGTGGCGATCGCCGGGGCGTGGCGCGGTCGCCGCTCCGGCGGTGCGGCCGGCTGTTGCCGGCCGCGGTCCGTGTTATACCGGGCTTTCCGGGGCGGTCGTTATTGGCTATCCTCGCGTCTGGATTCGATACTTATTCACAATAACAATCCGGAGACTTCCGCTTGCCCATCGAAGCGATCGCCAACATCGTCGTCAGCGGTCTGCTGACCGGCATGGTCTACGGCCTGATGGCGCTCGGCCTGTCGGTGATCTACGGGGTGGTGCGCATCGTCAACTTCGCGCACGGCGAGCTGATGACGATGGCGATGTACGTCGCCGTCATGGCCTTCGCGCTGGCCGGTCTCGATCCGCTGTGGATGCTGGTGCCGGTGGCGCTGGCCTTCTTCGGCGTGGGCTACGTGCTGCAGCGCGGGTTGATCAACCCGTTCATCGATCGCCCCGAGCACTCCCAGTTCATGCTGCTGCTGGCGGTGGCGCTGGTGCTGGTCAACGGGCTGCTGATCGCGTTCGGGCCCGACGCGCGCAACGTGCAGGTCGACTACGCGCTCGATTCGTACGAGATCGGCCCGCTGCTGGTGGACAAGGCGCGCGTCATCTGCGCGGCGGTGGCGCTGCTGGCCTGCATCGTGCTGTTCGCGATCTTCCGCTACACGCCGTTCGGCAAGGCGATCCGCGCCTGCGCCGACAACCTGCTCGGCGCGCGCGTGGTCGGCCTGAACGTCAAGCACCTGTACGCGCTCACTTTCGGACTGGGCACGGCCTGCGTCGGCGTCGCCGGCTGCCTGCTGACGCTGCTGGTCGACGTCACGCCGATCTCGGGGCCGGCCTACACGCTGCTCGCCTTCGTCATCGTGATCATCGGCGGGCTGGGATCGATGGTCGGCGCGCTCGCGGGCGGCGTGCTGATCGGCGTGTCCGAATCGGTGGCCGGCCTGCTGATCACGCCGTCGGCCAAGAGCATGCTGTCGTTCGCGCTGCTGATCCTGGTGCTCGCGTTCCGGCCGCAGGGCCTGTTCAAGGCCCGCTAGGATGGACCGCTCGCGCGCGGCATTGCTGATCCTGCTGGCGGTGCTGCTGGTCGTGCCGCTGGCGCTGGACCGCTACCTGCTGTCGGTGATGATCCTGATCCTGTACTTCGCGTTCGTCGGGCAGGCGTGGAACATCATGATGGGCTTCTGCGGGCAGCTCTCGCTGGGTCACGCGCTGTACGTCGGCCTGGGCGCGTACACCGCGGCGGCGCTGTACCAGCATTTCGGCATCATTCCGTGGGTCGGGATGATCGCCGCGGTGGCGGTCTGCGTCGCGGCCGCGTCGGTGATCGGCTGGCTGGCGTTCCGCTTCGGCATCGGCGGCACCTACTTCGCGCTGCTCACGATCGCGTTCGCCGAGTTCACGCGCATCGGCTTCGACCACTTCGGATGGGTCGGCGCCTCGGGAGGCTTCTTCCTGAAGGTGCAGGATCGCTTCGACCTGCTGAACCTGCGCGGGCACCCGCTGATGTTCTACTACCTGGCGCTGGCGTTGGCCGCCGGCGGCTTCCTGCTGTCGGCGTGGCTGCTGCGGGGGCGCATCGGCTTCTACCTGCGCGCGATCCGCGACAACGAGGAAGCGGCGCGCGCCTCGGGCGTGGACACCTTCCGCTACAAGATGTACGCGGTACAGATCTCGGCCGGCATGACGGCGCTGGCCGGCGTGTTCTTCGCCTTCTACTACAACAACCTGTTCCCCGAGCAGATCTTCAACATCGGGCGCTCGATCGAGATCATCCTGGCGCCGATCATCGGCGGCGTCGGCACGCTGTTCGGGCCGATCCTCGGCGCCGCGGTGCTCACGCTGCTCTCCGAGAGCATCAACGAGGCGCTGGCGCTGTCGGGCTACGAGATTCCCGGCGCCAAGCAGATCCTGTACGGCATCGCGCTCGGCCTGGCGATCATGTTCATGCCGCATGGCATCTGGCCGGCGATCGCCGACCGGCTGGGCTTCCGGCGTTCGGACGGGGACGACCGATGACCGCGCCGACGCCGGTGTCGTTGCTCGAGGTCAGCGGCGCGTCCAGGAGCTTCCGTGGCCTGAAGGCGGTCACGCAGGCATCGCTGCGCGTCGAGCGTGGCGAGATCGTCGCGCTGATCGGACCCAACGGCGCCGGCAAGACGACGCTGTTCAATCTGATTGCCGGCGCGCTCGCGCCCGACGAGGGCCGCATCCGCTTCCTCGGCGCCGATATCGCAGGGCAGCGTCCGGACCGCATCTGCGCGGCCGGCATCGGGCGCACGTTCCAGATCGTCAAGCCGTTCGCCGACATGTCGGTGCTCGAGAACGTGATGGTCGGCGGCTTTCGCGGTACTTCCGACCGGAAGCTCGCGCGCTCGCGCGCCGAGCGGGCGCTGCGCGCGCTCGACATGTGGCTGCAGCGCGACCGGCCGGCCTCGGCGCTGACGCTGCCCGACCGCAAGCGACTCGAGGTGGCGCGTGCGCTGGCCACCGAGCCCAGGCTGCTGCTGCTCGACGAGGTGATGGCCGGGCTGCGCCCCACCGAAACCGACCAGATGGTGGCGGCGTTCCGGCGACTGAACGCCGAGCAGGGCGTGACGATCCTGCTGATCGAGCACGTGATGCGCGCGGTGATGGCGCTCGCGCAGCGCGTCTACGTGCTGCACCACGGCGAGATCATCG
>JAHDYE010000287.1 GCA_023383035.1 Burkholderiaceae bacterium
CCTGCTCGGGCGCGGCTGGCAGTTCGAGTCGGGCGTGCTGTGGCAGTCGGTGCGGCGGCGTGCGTTCGCCAGCGTGCGCACGCCGCAGAAGGCGAGCGGCCATTACTACCAGGCCGGCGTGCGCACCGAGCGCGTGGACGTGCAGGGCGAGCTCACCGACCGGCACACCGTGTTCGCCGGCCAGGGCAAGCATGCCGAGGACACCGAGACCTTCGTGTCGCTGCAATACCAGGTCGAGCAGCGTGAGCTGCCGCTGGCCGAGCCCGAGCGGCGCCGTGCGCTGACGCTCGGCTACGCGTGGAACCGCCGCCGCCTCGATTCGCAGGTCGATCCGCGTTCCGGCTACTCGATCAGCGCCCAGGTATCGGGCGCGGCGCGGGCGCTCGGCAGCGATCGCAGCTTCGCGCGCCTGTACACGCGTGCCATGCGCTTCTGGCCGATGCCGCGCGAGTCGGTGCTGGGCGACGGCCTGCTGGTCGGCATGGTCGAACTGGGCCACGTGCTGGCCAGCTCGCGCGACGACATTCCGTCGGAGAACCTGTTCCGCACCGGCGGCACGCAATCGATCCGCGGCTACGACTACCTGTCGCTCGGCGTGCCCGAGGGCGGCGCCATCGTGGGCGGGCGCATCCTCGCGCTGGCCAGCCTCGAATACCAGCACCCGATCGCGCGCGACTGGTACGGCGCGGCTTTCGCCGATGTCGGCAATGCGAGCGACCGGTGGGTCGACTACCGGGCGGTCGGGGGCTATGGCGTGGGCGTGCGCTGGCGCTCGCCGGTCGGTCCGGTCAGCATCGATCTCGCCTACGGCGACCGTGTCGACAAGTGGCGCCTGCATCTGGCGGTCGGATACGCGTTCTGACATGGCACGCCCCGCTTCGTCCCCGCGACGCCTGCTGGCCCGCCTGATCGGGTCCGTGCTGGCGGCGCTGCTGCTGGCGAGCGCCGTCGCGCTGTGGTGGGCCGGGCAGACCACCTGGTTCGTGCGCTGGGCGCTGGGACAGGCGGTGGCCGCCAGCGACGGCGCGCTCGAGATCGGCCGGGTGCGCGGTACGCTGGCCGGCGGCTTCGGCATCGAATGGTTGCGCTGGCGCGACGGCGCGCGCGAGGTCGACCTGCGTGAGCTGTGGATCGTCTGGCGCCCGATCTACCTGCTGCAGGGCACGCTGCGCATGGCACGCATCGAGATCGCCAGCGCATCGGTGCGGCTGCCCGGGCAGGACGAAGGTCCTGCCGACCTGCCGGAGTCGCTGCGCCTGCCGGTCGACCTCAGGCTGGATGCGCTGGGGGTGGGGCGCCTGCGCGTCGAAACGGCGGGCGCCGAGCCGCTCGAGCTCGAACGGCTGGGGCTGGCCGGCCGCTACCGGGCCGGCGCCTACCGCATCGAGCATCTGTCGGTGCGTTCGCCGCGATGGGGCGAGGCGACGCTGGAAGGCGTGCTGGGTGACCGCGCGCCGTTTGCGCTCGAAGTGGTGGGCCGTCTGTCGCCGCGCCTCGAGGGCTGGGGCGCGCTGCCGCAGATCGGCGTGCTGGCCGACGGCAGCGTGGAGGATTTCGAAGTCGTCGCGCAGGCGCTGGCGCCGGCGGGTGCGGCCGCGCCGTCCGAGTCGCAGCTGCCGCGTCCGGTCTGGATCGGCCTGGAGGCACGCGTGCGGCCGTTCGCGCCCACGCGGCCGGAGCGCCTGGCACCGGTCGAGCTGTCGTTCCACGACGTCGAACCGGCCCAGCTCGGGATGGCGGACGCGCCGCGCGCGCGCATCTCCGGCTCGGCAACGATCCGGCTCGAGGACGACGGCGTGTCCGGCCAGCTGGCGCTGCGCAACACCTTGCCCGGCCCCGCGGACCAGCGGGCGATTCCGGTGAGCGCGGTCGAGACCTCGTTCGGCTGGGCCGGCTCGCGTCTGACGCTCGGCGATCTGCGGCTGGCGCTGGCCGGCGACGGCTCGCTCGCCGGCGAGGTCGCGATCGATTTCGCGCGCCGGCTCGAACTGCCGGGGCACGTGCTGCCGGCGCCGACGCTGCGCCTGGCATTGCGTGACATCGATCTCTCCCGGCTGTGGAGCGCGCTCGAACCGACGAAGCTGCAAGGGGAAGCAAGCGCCGACGTTTCCGCATTCGGGCTGGAGCTGAGCGACGCCCGGCGCCAGGGCATCGCGGCCAGTGCGCGCGGCCGTGTCGAGGGTACGCGCCTGCGCGTCGAACGGGCACAGCTGAGCACGTCGGCCGGCACGCTGTCGGCGCGCGGGGCCACCAGTCTGGCGGCGCCGTGGCGGATCGATCTGTCCGGCGAGTTTCGCGATCTCGATCCGGCCCGCGTCGCGGCGGTGCAGGCGGCACTCGCCGGGGCGCCGGCGAGTGCCGGGTCCGGTCCGGTGCCGTCGTGGCTGTCGAAGTTTCCGGGCAGCCTGAGCGGCCACTGGGCTGCCCAGGGCGTCGCGTGGCCCGAGCCGCTGCTGGACGTCCGGATCGTGGTCGAGCGGGGCCAGGTCGCCGGGCAGCCGCTGCGCGTGAACGGGCGGGCGCGCGTCTCGCCGGAACGGATCGCCGACGCTGCACTGGAAGTCGTCCACGGCGACCTGCAGGCCAGCGCGCACGGCAGCTTCGGCCACGCCGACGACCGGCTGCGCTTCTCGCTGCGGGCCGGGTCGCTGGCGCGCCTGGACGCGCGGCTCGACGGCGCGTTGTCGGCGAGCGGGGAGCTGGCCGGCGGCTGGAGCGGGCTGGCAGGTGCCGCCGGCGCCGGTGCGGCGCCGGTGCCGCTGGGCATCGTCGCCGACGTGGAGGCCAGGCGGCTGCGCTGGGTCGACGCGCTGCGCGTGGGTGCGCTGACGGCGCGCATCGAGCTGCCCGACCTCGGTGCCGGCCGGGTGCTGTTGCGCGCCGATGCCGCGACGGTGCAGCTGCAGGACCGGCAACTCGAACGCGTGCGCGTGCGCGCCGACGGCGAGCTCGGCGCGCACGCGCTCGCCGTCGAAGTCTCGGGCCGCGACCTGGCGGGACGCGCCGCGGTGCACGGCGGCCTGTCGCAGGCGCCGTGGCGCTGGGAGGGCAGGCTCGACGAGCTGGTGCTCGATGCGCCCGTGCCGGTGCGACTCGAGTCGCCGGCGCCGCTGGCCGCCGACGAGCACGGTGCCGCGCTGGGCGAGGCGACGCTGCACGTGGACGACGGCGTGCTGCGCATCGCTGCCGCGAGCTGGCGCGACGGGCGCCTGGAGACGCGCGGCGAAGCGAGCGGCCTGCCGGTGGCGCGCTGGACCGAACGCTTCGGCGGACGGCCGATGCTGGCCGGCGTCGAAGGCGAGCTGCAGGACGTGCGGCTGCATGCGCAATGGGATCTCGCGGCGAGCACGCCGCAGTCGCCCAGCGGCCGGCTTGCGCTGCGGCTGGACACCGGCGATGCGCTCGAAGGCCGCGGCGAGGCCACGCTCGCCTTCGACGAGGGCCGCGTCGACGGATCGCTCGATGTGCGCATTCCGACGCTGGCGTTCGCCAACCGCCTGATCGGTCCCGAATGGGCCGTGGCGGGACGGCTGCGTTTCGCGGGCACGGTGAGCGGCACCGTGACGCAGCCGCGGTTGCAGGGGGCGCTCACCGGCCGCAACCTGTCGCTGCTGCAGCGCGCGCTGGGCTGGCGACTGACCGGCGGTACGCTGAGCGCGCGCTTCGACGGCGACCGGCTCGACCTCGAACTGCTGCGGCTCGAATCGGGCGGCGGCGCGATCATGATGGCCGGGCAACTGCTGCTCGACGGCATGCACGGCGGATTCACGCTGCGCGCCGAGCGCCTGCCGGTGCCGATCGGACCGGGGCAGCGCGTGGTCGTGTCGGGCAACACCGGCGTGCAGAGCAGCGGCACGCACTTCGAATGGAAGGGCACCATTCGCGCCGACGAAGGGCTGATCGAGTTGCGCGGCGGCGAGGCGCCCAGGCTGCCCGACGACGTGGTGATCGCCGGTGCCAACGGGAACGACCGGACGCCGGCAGCGGCCGGCGCCGGCGACGCGACCGGCTTTCGCATCGGCGCCGACCTGGACCTGGATCTCGGCGAGAAGCTGCGCGTGCGCGGCAGCGGCGTCGACGTGGTGCTGGCGGGCGTGCTGAACCTGCGCGGCACGCTGCCCGCGGCGCCGCGCGCGTTCGGCACCGTGCGCGTGCGCACGGGCACCTACAGCGCCTACGGACAGACGCTGGAGATCACGCGCGGGCAGGTCGTCTTCAACGGGCCGCTCGACAACCCGGTGCTCGACATCGTGGCGATGCGCCGCAACCAGCCTGTC
>JAHDYE010000288.1 GCA_023383035.1 Burkholderiaceae bacterium
GCGGATCTCGTCGAAGAAGGTCTCGACCATGTCCTTGGCTTCGCGCTTGTTCAGCCCGACACGCTCGAAGAGCATCTCGGCGAGCTCGGCTTTCGTCAGGGTCAGGGGTTCGGCGCCGCCGTTGCCGGGTATGGAAGCCTCCGGGGACGCCGCATCGGTCTGCGGCGCGCCGGACGGGTTGTGCAGATCGTCCGGCACCGCATGGCCAAACTGGATCATCGTATCCGCCACTCGTATCGAATGTGCTTGCAGGGGACGGGGGTGTGGATTCAAGCGCCGGATCGCAACCTGGCGCCGAGCGTTCGCGCCAGCCTGGCAACGATCGCATCGAGCGCCGCGGCCGCCTCGGCATCGCTCAGCGTGCGTCGAGTATCTTGCATCCACACCCGGAAGGCAAGGCTTTTTTCCTTATTTTCCAATCCCTTACCGCGATATTCGTCGAAAAGCTCGACGTTTCTCACGATCGCCGCGGCGTCCTCGGCGGCGATCGCGGCATCGATCTCGGCCAGCACCCGGGCGGCCGGACAATCCGCCTGCACGACCAGCGCGACGTCGCGGATCGCCGGCGGAAACTTCGACACCTCCTCATAAACCGGAACAATTCGTTCCAGAAGCGGTTCCAGCTCGATTTCAGCAAGAACGGGCGCTTGCGGTAGCTCCAGCTCCTGCTGCAACGCGGGGTGCAATTCGCCGATCCAGCCGGCGGCAGCGCCGCCGATCAGCACCCGGGCGCTACGGCCCGGGTGCAGCGCCGCCTGCGTCGCCGGCTCCAGGCGCAGCGCGGCGCCGGCGAGCGCTTCGAGATCGCGCTTGACGTCGAAGAAGTCGGCCCGCCGCGTGGGCGCGCCCCATTGCTCACTCCATAGCGGCCCGAACGCGAGCAGGCCGAGGCGACGCGGCTGGGCGACGCCGTGCACCTGGTGCGGACCCGCCGCGACCGCGGGATCGGACAGGAACACGCGGCCCAGCTCGAACAGCCGCACGCGCGTGGCCTTGCGGTTGAGGTTGGCCCGCAGCGTGTCGATCAGGCCGCCCCACAGGGTGGTGCGCATCACGTCCATCTGCGCCGCGATCGGGTTGAGCAGCCGGATCGGCTCGCGGCCGCTCAGGCGGCGGTCCGGCGCCCCGGCCACGAAGCTGTAGTGGATCGCCTCCTGGTAGTCGCGCGCGGCCACGTCGCGCTTGAGCCGGCCGATCGTGCGCCGCGCCTCCGGCATCGGCCGCATCGCCGCCGGCCCGCGCGGCGGGCGCACCGGCAGGCGCTCGTAGCCCCAGATGCGCACCACCTCCTCGATCAGGTCTTCCTCGATCTGCAGGTCGAAGCGGTACGACGGCGGCGTGACGACGAAACGGTCGGCCTCGCGGCGCGCCGGCAGGCGCAGGCGCTCGAAGATCGCCGCGATCTCGTCGTCGGCGATCTGCGCGCCGATCACCTTGCGCGCGCGCGCCACGCGCAGCGTCACCGGCTCGCGCGCCGGCAGGCCGGTGACCGTGTCGTCGACCGGTCCGGCGCGCCCGCCGCAGATCTCGAGGATCAGCCGCGTGACGTACTCGAGGTGATCGACCGTGGTGGCGGCGTCCACCCCGCGCTCGAAGCGCGCGCCGGCGTCGGTGGCGAAGTTGTAGCGGCGCGAGCGTCCGGCAATCGCGCTCGGCCACCAGAACGCGGCCTCGAGGTACACGTTGCGGGTGGCATCGGACACCGCGGTGGCGTCGCCGCCCATGATGCCGGCCAGGCTCTCGACCTGCCCGGCGTCGGCGATCACGCCGACGTCGGGCGCCAGCTCCACCGTCTGTCCGTTGAGCAGCTTCAACTGCTCGCCCACGCGCGCCCAGCGCACTTCGAGCCCGCCGTGGATGCGGTCGAGGTCGAACACGTGCGTGGGCCGGCCCAGCTCGAGCATCACGTAGTTCGAGATGTCGACCAGCGCCGCGATGCTGCGCTGGCCGGCACGCTCGAGGCGCCGCTTCATCCATTCGGGCGTGGGCGCGCGCGGATCCACGTCGCGGATCACGCGGCCCGCGAAGCGCCCGCACAGGTCGGGCGCGCTCACCTTCACCGGCAGCCGTTCGTCGAGCGCCACCGGCGCCGGCTCGAAGACCGGCTCGCGCAGGGCCACGCTGGCGATCGCCGACAGCTCGCGCGCCACCCCGTACACGCTCATGCAGTGCGCGAGGTTGGGCGTGAGCTTGAGCGTGTACACCGCCTCGTCGAGCTCGAGCGCCACGCGCAGGTCTTCGCCCGGCTTCGCCTGCGCAGGCAGCGGCATCAGGCCGCCGTGGTCCTCGGACAGGCCGAGCTCGCGCGCCGAACACAGCATGCCGTGGCTCTCGACGCCGCGCATCTTCACCGGCCGGATCGCGAAGCCGCCGGGCAGCTCGGCGCCGGGCAGCGCGCACGGCGCGCGCATGCCGGCCACGACATTGGGCGCGCCGCACACGATGGTGCGCGGCGTGCCGTCGCCCACGTCGACCTCGCACACCGACAGCTTGTCGGCGTTCGGATGACGCGCGACGCTGCGTACCTGCGCCACCACCACGCCGTGGAACGGCGGCGCGGCGGCCGTGGTCTCCTCGACTTCGAGGCCGGCCATCGTGAGGCGATCGGCGATCTCCTCGCCGGTCCAGTCGGGCGACGCGAAGCTTCTCAGCCAGCTTTCGGGAACACGCATCCGGGGCTCCGCCTTATCGGTTGAACTGCTGCAGGAAGCGCAGGTCGTTCTCGTAGAACATGCGCAGGTCGCCGATGCCGTAGCGCAGCATGGCCAGCCGCTCGATGCCCGAGCCGAACGCGAAGCCGATGTAGCGCTCCGGGTCGAGCCCGAAGTTGCGCACCACGTTCGGATGCACCTGCCCCGAGCCGCTCACTTCGAGCCAGCGGCCGGCCAGCGGGCCGTCGGCGAAGCGCATGTCGATCTCGGCCGACGGCTCGGTGAACGGGAAGTACGACGGGCGGAAGCGCACGTCGAGGTCGTCGCGCTCGAAGAAGCGGCGCAGGAAATCGGCGTACACGCTCTTCAGGTCGGCGAAGCTCACGTCCTCGTCGATCCACAGCCCTTCGAACTGGTGGAACATCGGCGAATGCGTGGCGTCGGAGTCCACGCGGTAGGTCTTGCCGGGCGCGATCACCTTGATCGGCGGCTGGTGCGCACGCGCGTAGCGCACTTGCACCGGGCTGGTGTGCGTGCGCAGCAGCAGCCCGCCACCCTTGCCGTCGGGCGCATCGACGTAGAAGGTGTCGTGCATCGAGCGCGCCGGATGGTTCTCGGGCGTGTTCAGCGCGGTGAAGTTGAAGAAGTCCTCCTCGATCTCCGGCCCGTCGGCCACGTCGAAGCCGATCGAATGGAAGATTGCCTCGATGCGCTCGATCGTCAGCGTGAGCGGATGCAGGCCGCCCGCACCCGGTCCGCGCCCGGGCAGCGTGACGTCGATCGCTTCCTGGGCCAGTCTCGCATCGAGCTCGGCGCGTGCCAGCGCCGTCTCGCGCTCGCGCAGCGCGCGCTCGATCGCCTGCTTGGCCTCGTTCAGCTCGCGCCCGACCTGCGCGCGCTCGGCCGGCGCGAGCGCGGCGAGCTTCTTCATCTCGGCGGTCAACGCGCCGTCCTTGCCGAGCGCGCGCGCCTTGGCGTTGGCCAGCTCGGGCGCGCTGGATGCGGCGCCGATCTCGGCCGACAGGCGCTCCACCATGCCGGCGAACCGGGAGGAGCCGTGCGCCGGCGCGGCCACTTGCGATGGATTCTCTGGAGTCGACATGTGTGCTGGAAGCTCCGGTCGGGCAAGAAGAAACGGGGCCGCGAAGGCCCCGTCGTGTTCGCCGGCGGGCGACGCGGCTGCCCGCGTCGACGCTGCGGCTCGCGCGGCTTCAGGCCGCGCCGAGCGAGGCTTTCACCTGGGCGACGATCGCCGCGAACGCGGGCTTGTCGGCCACCGCCAGATCGGCCAGCACCTTGCGATCGAGCCCGATCGCCGCACGGTTCAGCCCGTTGATGAACACGCTGTAGGTGAGACCGTGCTCGCGCACCGCCGCGTTGATGCGCGCGATCCACAGCGAGCGGAACACGCGCTTGCGGTTGCGACGGTCGCGGTAGGCATACTGCCCGGCGCGCATGACCGCCTGCTTGGCCACGCGATAGACGTTGCCGCGACGGCCGCGATAGCCGCGCGCCGCGGCGATGACCTTCTTGTGGCGCGCGCGCGCCGTGACTCCACGCTTGACTCGGGACATGGCGCTCTCCTTATGCGTACGGCAGCATGGCCTTG
>JAHDYE010000289.1 GCA_023383035.1 Burkholderiaceae bacterium
AGGTCTTCACGACCATCGTGCCGATCCGCAACGTGATCTGGGGGAGCTGATGGAAAGCACCGCCAGGGCCCTCTCGACGCGGCGCCAGCGCGGCGTGGTGCTGCTGATCGCGCTGATCGCGCTGGTGGCGATTTCGCTGGGGGGCATTGCGCTGATGCGCACGGTCGACGCGGGCCTGATGATCACCGGCAACCTCGCCTTCAAGCAAACGGCGGCCCAGGCCGGCGACGCAGGCACCGAGGCGGCCGTCGACTGGCTGAACACGAACCGCGACCTGCTTGCCAACGACGCAGCGGCTGCCGGCTACTACGCGACCTGGCGCACGGCTTGCGACCTGCTGGGCACCCGCAGCGCCAACGTCGAGGACGACGTGGTGTGGGCGGCCGGTGACACGGCGCAACCCAACTGCGGCATGGTGGCCGCGGCCGTGGCCGCCGACCGGCTGCCTGACGGCTATGCGGCGACGTTCGTGATCAACCGCCTGTGCGACAGCGAAGGGCTGCCGAACGACCCCGCCATCTTCTGTTCGGCTTTCCAGTCCACCTCGAGCGGTTCGGGCAGTACCAAGAGCGGTGCCTCGTACGGGCAGATGCCCCTCAGCGGCACGACCCAGCAGTATTACCGCATCACCACTCGCATCGTCGGCCCGCGCAACACCGAAAGCATCGTGCAGGCGGTCGTCGGGTTCTAGGTCCAGGAGCAGACCATGGTCAGCAGATCGCTTCGTTTTCTCGCTTTCTGGCTCGCGGTCATGCCGGTGTCCTGGGCTGCCAACGTCGACCTCGCCGACAAGCCGCTTGCCTCGGGCACGAGCGGCGAGGTCAAGCCCAACGTCATGCTCGTTCTCGACGACTCGGGTTCGATGGGATGGACGCACCTGCCTGATCACGTCCGGAATCTGCGCAGCGAGAACGGCTACAAGTCGGCCCAGTGCAACGGCGTCTACTACAACCCGTCGGTCTCCTATGCGCCGCCCGTCAAGGCCGACGGCACGAGCTATCCGAATGTCGACTTCTACGACGCACCCTACGACGGCTTCGACACGGGCTCGACAAAGGCCAACCTGAAGAGCGCGTTCAGGGCCTACGACGATACGACCAGCTACAACGGCGGCAACGACACGGCGCAGGCGGCCTACTATTACACCTACACCGGCACGCAGCCGGCGATGTCCTATACCTACGAGGCAGACGGCGACGTCGATACCGGCACCACGTTCTACAAGGAGTGCAACGGAGACATCGCCGGCAAGTTCACCAAGGTCACCGTGGAAGGCCTAGGCGCCGCCGCGCGACAGAACTTCGCCAACTGGTACAGCTACTACCGGATCCGCCTGCTGACCGCGAAGACGGCGGTAGGGCGCGCCTTCGGGAATCTCTCGGAACCGTCGAAATACCGCATCGGATTCACCACCCACAGCTATACGGGTACGAACACCACCAACAATTCGTTCCAGAAGATCGACGACTTCTGCGCCGACTCGCCGGGGTGCGATCAGCGCACGCAGTTCTTCGGCAAGCTCTATGGCGCAAGCGCCAGTGGCGGCACGCCGCTGCGAGCCGCGCTTTCCAAGGTCGGGCGCATCTATGCCGGCAAGGCGGGCGACGATCCGATGCAGTACTCCTGCCAGCAGAACTTCACCATCTTGACCACCGACGGTTTCTGGAACGGCGGTGCCGGGTACAAGATCGACGGGACGAGTTCGATCGACAACCAGGACGGTTCGGCAGCCAGACCGATGCGGGATGGAACGACGAGCCTGCAGGTGGACACCTACCGCCGCGACTCCTATTCGACATCGACGAGCGGCTGCAGCAGCGGCAGAAGGACGGTGCGCCGCCAGGAACAGCGGCAGACCGTGACGACGCCGATCGAGCCGGCAGGCGCTCCGACGACCAGTGCGTGGACCAATTACGGCAGCAGGACAACGGTGGTGAGTTGCTCGTCGAGCTGGTCCAGCTACATTCCCAACCCGAACCCCACTGCGGCGACGTTGGTCTCCTCGAGCAGTTCGACTTCGGGAGGGACCTCGAACTCCCTTTCCGACGTCTCGATGTATTACTACCAGACCGATCTGCGCACCTCGGCATTGGGCAATTGCACGGGGGCGCTGGGGGCAGGCTTCGATGTCTGCGAGAACAACGTGCCCGGCGCAGGCAGCGACACGGCAACCCACCAGCACATGACGACGTTCACGCTGGGCCTGGGCGTGGACGGCTCGATCAAGTACTGCGAGAACTACGACTCGGGCGGCTGCACGGATTTCGAGGCCGTCAAGCAGGGCACCAGCAACTGGCCGGATCCGATGGACACCGAGGATCTCCATCGCGTGGACGACCTCTGGCACGCCGCCGTGAACGGCCGCGGCAAGTATTTCAGCGCCAAGTCGCCCGAATCGCTCGCGAGCGGCATCCAGAAGGCGCTGTCGGGCGTGTCGGCACGAACGGCATCGGCCGCGGCGGCGGCAACGTCGAACCTGGAGCCGGTCGGCGGCGACAACTATGCCTATGTGGCGATGTACAAGACCGTCGACTGGGACGGCGACATCGCCGCGCGCGAGATCGATCTCACCGTCGGCACGGTCTCCGATACGGCGAACTGGTCGGCCCAGGCCCAGCTCGACGCGAAGACATCGGCATCGAGCGACACCCGCACCATCTATTTCAACGGCGGCGGCGCGCTGAAAACCTTCACCGCGGGCAACCTCACCGCGCAAATCACGGCCAACTACTTCCAGCCCGGCCCCGGGAACCCGAACGGCCAGCTGTCCCAGTATCCGGACCTGACGGCCAGCGAACAGGCCCAGGCGACGCAGACGTCCGTCATCAACTTCCTGCGCGGCCAGACGCAGCACGAGGACGAAGGCACCAACACCTGGAAGCTCTACCGCGATCGCAAGCACGCGCTCGGCGACATCGTCAGTGCCGCGCCCGTGTACGTGCGCAAGCCACCGTTCTCCTATTCCGACGACAACTACTCGGCCTTCATCGAGAAGCACAAGACGCGTCAGGCGGTCTTGTACGCCGGCGGCAACGACGGCATGCTGCATGCCTTCGACGGCGAGACCGGTGCCGAGCTGTGGGCCTTCGTTCCGACAGCCGTGATCCCGCAGCTCTACAAGCTTGCCGACAAGGACTACTCGACCAACCACCGGTTCTATGTCGACGGGCCCATGACGGTCGGCGATGTCTGCCCGTCGACCTCGTGCGATGCCGACCAGTGGAAGACCCTCCTCGTCGGCGGTCTGGGCAAGGGCGGGCGCGCCTACTACGCGCTCGACGTCACCAACCCGACCAGCCCGCAAGTGCTGTGGGAGTTCACCGATGCCAACCTCGGCCACACCTTCGGCAACGCCGTCATTACCAAGCTCGCCGGCCAGTGGGTGGTGATCGTCGCCTCGGGGTACAACAACACCTCGCCCGGCGACGGCAAGGGGCGGCTTTTCGTGCTCAGGGCGTCCGACGGTTCGAAGCTGGCTGAAATCATCACCGACAACGCCGAAACCGACCCCTCCAGGAGCGGCATCGCAAAGATCACCAACTGGGTCAGCGACACCATGCTGGACAACTCGACCCAGCATGTCTACGGCGGCGACCTGGACGGCAAGGTCTGGCGTTTCGACATCACGACCGGCACGGCCACGAAGATCACGACGATCGGCAAGGTCGCAGGTGCGCCGACCCAGCCGATCACGACCAAGCCGGAACTGGCCGAAGTGAAGATCGGGGGCACGCCGAGGCGCGTGATCCTGATCGGCACAGGCAGATATCTCGGCACGACCGACATCGGTTCTTCGGATCGCATGTCGCTGTATGCGATCAAGGACGATCTGACTTCGCCGCCCTACGGCAACTTCCGCACCCACGCCAGCGTGGTCGTCCAGGATCTCTCCGGAGACGCCGGCAGCAGGCAGGTGTCCTATACGGCGATGACGGACGACAAGATCGGCTGGTACATGGACTTCGACGTCAAGAACGGGGAACGCGTCAACGTCGATCCCAAGCTCCAGATGGGCTGGTGGGTCGTGCCGAGCAACATCCCCGATCCGAACGTCTGCAACATCGGCGGCACGAGCTGGCTCTATTTCATCGAGCCGTGGCCGGCCAGGACCAAGGCTGCGGAGACCGGATCGGCGATCAGCGTCGGCAACGCGCTCATCGTCGGCATCAATATCGTCAAGCTGCCCAGCGGCAAGACGGTGACGATCGTCACGACGTCGGACGCCAAGTATCCGGTGT
>JAHDYE010000290.1 GCA_023383035.1 Burkholderiaceae bacterium
TCGGCCCAGCCGAGCGCCACCGACAGCATGATCGTGTTGCGTGCCGGCACGTAGGTGACGGGAATCGTGCCCGGCTCGCCGGCCTGCTCGGGCACGGCGATCGACGCATCGGTGAGCGCCGAGCCGCCGAAGCGCGACAGGTCGACGTCGATGATCTCGTGCCGCACCGCGCCCAGTGCGGCGGCCACTCGCGCGGCCGCCTTCAGCTCGGCGGCGTGGCGCTGGCCGTAGCGCAGCGACAGCGCGTAGCACTCGCGCCGCTGCGCGCGCGCCAGCGCGAGCACGGTGGCCGAATCGAGCCCGCCCGAGAGCAGGACGACGGCGCGCATCAGCGCGGCAGGCTGGCGAGCCGCTCCTTCGCGAGCGCCGCGGCCTGGCTGTCGGGGTACCGGCTCGATACCGATTCGAGCGTGGCGCGCGCGGCGCGGCGGTCGCCGCTTTCGGCCTGCGCGTAGCCGACGTTGAGCAGCGCGTCGGCGGCGCGCGGGTTGTCGGGGTACTGGCCGATCAGCGCCTGGTGGCTGGCGATCGCGCTCTTGTAGTCCTTCAGCGCGAACTGGCTGCTGCCGATCCAGAACAGCACGCTCGGCATGTACGGGCTGTCGAACGCGCGTTGCTCGCTCTGGTCGACGGTGACGGTGCGTCCGTCGATCTGCGTGCTGACCGGTTCGAAGCGCTTGATGCGCGTGTCGACCGTGGCCATCTGGTCGCGCAGCTGGCGCTGCATCGTCGCCAGCTCGTGGGTCTGCACTTCGAGCTGGCCGCGCAGCCGCGCGATCTCCTGGCGCATCGTGTCGAGCTGCGACTGCAGCTCGAGCTGGCCGCGCGAGGTCTGCTCGAGCCGCTCGAGACGCCGCGACAGCTCGTCGAGCCGTTCGTTGGTCTGCTGCTGCAGCACCTGCACGCGTCCGCGCACGTCGAGGATGGCCTTGCGCGCCTCGTCGTCGGAGAACAGCGCGTGCGCGCCCGGCGCCGCGGCCAGGAGCACCACGGCGACGCCCAGCCCCGAAAGCGTGCGGCGCGCTCCCATGGCTTTCATCACTGGTACACGAGATCGGCGCGGCGGTTCTCGGCGTACGAGGCTTCGTCGGCGCCGGTGGCGCGCGGGCGCTCTTCGCCGAAGCTGACCGCTTCCATCTGCGTATCGGCCACGCCCAGCGCCGACATCGCCCGCCGCACCGCCTCGGCGCGCTTCTGGCCGAGCGCCAGGTTGTATTCGCGGCTGCCGCGGTCGTCGGTGTTGCCCTGGATGACGACGCGCCGGTTGCGGTTGTCGAGCAGGTAGCGCGAATGGGCCTCGACCGTGCCGCGGAACTCGTCCTTGATCACGAAGCTGTCGAAGTCGAAATAGATGCTGCGCTTGGCCAGCGGGCTCTTCGGGTCGTTGAGCGGATCGGTTCCGCCCACCGACACCTGCTCGACGGCACGCGGGCTGGTGCCGGCGGCCGAGGCGCCGCCGCCGGCGCCTTCGCGGCTCTCGATCGGTGCGGCGCCGCGCATGCTGCCCGCGTCTTCCTCCAGCTTCACGCTGGAGCCGCAGGCGGCCAGCAGCGCCGTCGTCACGGCCACCAGTACAAGTCGGATCGTCTGTTTCATCGTGCCCTCTGTCAGTGACTGTTCGTGTGTCTCGGAACCCTTCGCGGTCACTTCGCGAAGGGGCCCCAGGTCGGTTCGCGGATGTCGCCCGCGCTCGAGGTCAGGCGCTGCCGCACGCGGCCGTCGATGCTGACCGCCACCAGCGAGTCGCGTCCGCCGGTCTGCGTGGCGTACATGACCCAGCGTCCGTTGGGCGCGAAGCTCGGCGACTCCTCGCGGCCGGTTTCCGACAGCACCGTCTCGTTGCCGCCGGAGAGGTCGCGCGCCGCCACCAGGAACCGGCCGTCGCGCCGTGTGACGTAGGCGAGCGTCTTGCCGTCGGGGCTGATGCGCGGGCTCACGTTGTACGAGGCGCCGAACGTGACGCGCGTGGCGTCGTTGCCGTTGAGCGAGATGCGGTAGATCTGCGGCGAGCCGCCGCGATCGGAGGTGAAGTAGATGCTCTTGCCGTCGGGCGCGAACACCGGTTCGGTGTCGATGCCCGAAGAGCTGGTCAGCCGTCGCGGCGTGCCCGAGCCGTCGGAGGCGATCAGGTAGATCTGCGACAGCCCGTCCTGGGTGAGCGCCACCGCCAGCGTGCGCCCGTCGGGCGACCAGGCGGGCGCGCTGTTGCTGCCCTTGAAGTTCGCCACCGGCTTGCGCTGCCCGCTGGCGAGGGTGTGCACGTAGACGACCGGCTTCTTCAGTTCGAACGACACGTACGCGAGCCGCGTGCCGTCGGCCGACCACGACGGCGAGATGATCGGCTCGGTGGAGGTGAGCGGCGAGACCACGTTCTCGCCGTCCCAGTCGGCCACGTTGAGCCGGAAGCGGTTGCCCTGCTTCGACACGAAGGCGATGCGCGTGGAGAAGATGCCTTTCTCGCCGGTGATCTTCTCGTACACCCAGTCGGCGACGCGATGGGCGCCGTAGCGCAGGTCGGCCTCGCTCACCACCAGCGACTCGCCGCCGATCACGTTCTGGCGCACCGCGTCGCTCAACCGGTAGCGGATGTCGTAGCGGCCATCGGCCAGGCGCGCCACCGAGCCGGTGAGCACCGAATCGGCGCCGCGCGCGCGGATGTCGGCGAAATTGATCGACGCCGTATCCGACATCGCGGCCTGGGGATCGATGACGCGGAACGCGCCGCTGCGGGCCAGGTCGCTGCGCACCACGTTGGCCACCTCCTGCGGCACGCGGCCGTCGGAAGTGAAGCTGGCGATCGCGATCGGGTACTGGGTGGCGCCCACGCCGGAGACGTCGATGCGCATCTGCGCCTGCGCTGCGAACGGCAGCGCGAGCGCGAGGGTCAATGCCAGCAGCAGACGCCTCATGAAACGCCTCACGAAAACCAAGGGGCGATTATATATAGCGATCATCGATCATCCTTCGGCCCGCGGGCGATCTCCAGTTCGGTCGGGCAGCTGCCGTCGCGCTGACGCGGCAGCGGCGACGAGCGCTGGATGCCCCGCTCGGCGGCTTCGTCCCACGCCGTGATGCCGCTGGAACGGCGCAGCCTGACCGACAGGATCGCGCAATCGGGCGACACCGCGACCACGAACACCGCTTTCGGGTTGCCGGCGAGATCGGCGGGTACCTGGTAGGTGGTGTTCGAACGGATCAGCGACGACAGTCGCGCGACATAGCCGGCATCGGTGCCGCCGCCAGCGCCGCCGGTAGCGGCCGTGCCCGATGCACTGCCGCCGGACGAGCCGGCCGACGCGCGCAGGCGATCCAGATAGGCCAGCCGCTGTTTCTCCTCCTGCTCGTGGCGCGCCTTCTCCTGCGCCTCGCGCTTGGCGAGCTCCTCGGCTTCGCGCTTCGCCTTGGCTTCGGCCTCGCGCTTCGCCTTCTCCTCGGCCTCGCGTTTGGCGCGCGCTTCGGCTTCGCGTTTCGCCTTCGCCTCGGCCTCGCGCCGGGTCTTCTCTTCGGCCTCGTGCTTCGCCTTCAGCTCGGCCTCGCGGCGCGCCTTCTCCTCGGCCGCCTTGCGTGCCTCGGCTTCCTTGCGGCGCTGCTCGGCCTGGCGGCGTTCCTCCTCGAGGCGGGCCGCCTCCTCGCGCGCCTTGCGCTGCTGCTCCAGCACGATGTCGGGCGGCACCGGAGGAGGTTCGGGCGCGCGGGCGACCGGCGGCGGAGGAGGAGGCGGCGGCGGCTCGGGGGCCGGCTCCGGTTGGCGCACCGGCCTGGGTTCGGGCCGCGGCACGGTGTCGCTGGCAGGCGTCCACAACTCGGCCGACACCGGCGCGGGCGCCTGGGTGTTCCAGCGGATGCCGACGAACAGCATCAGCAGCAGCAGGCCGTGCATCGCCAGTGCCAGGCCGAACGCGCGCGCCCGGCCTTTCGGCCTGGGCGGCTTGCGCAGCGGGCCGGCGCCGCCGGAGCGCGGCATGCCCGGGGGCGGGCCGGCTTTCGGATCGGGGGGCGTGGACTGGGGCATGCGCGAAACGGATCCGGTGCGGTCTGCAGGGTCGAACGTCGCGGCGGGGCGTGCGGGGTCAGCTGGCCGGCTTGACCATCAGCGCGACGCGCCCGATGTTCAGCTTCTGCAGCTCGTTCATCACGTCGATGATCGCCTCGTAGCGCACCGAGCGGTCGCCGCTGATCACGACCGCCATCTGCGCGTTGTCG
>JAHDYE010000291.1 GCA_023383035.1 Burkholderiaceae bacterium
GGGCTTTCGCACGCACGCGCTGGTGTGCCTGTCGACCAGCCTGCTGATGCTGGTGACGGTCTACGAGAACCGCTGGTTCCCGCACCTGACCGAAGGACGCATCGCGCTCGATCCGACCCGCATGGCGCAGGGCATCATGACCGGCATCGGTTTCCTGGGCGCCGGCACGATCATGCGCGAAGGCGCCACGGTGCGCGGGCTGACCACGGCGGCCTCGATCTGGATCACCGCGGCGATCGGCACGCTGATCGGCATCGGCTTCTACTTCCCGGCGTTCATCGCGACGGTGCTCACGCTGGGCACGCTGTCGGTGTTTCGCTGGATCGAGAGCGCGATGCCGTCGCAGTTCTACGCGAACTTCGTGATCCGTTTCCGTCGCGATGCGGCAATGCCCGAAGACGAGGTGCGCAGGATGCTGGCGCTGCACGGCTTCACCATCGCGAGCCTGAGCTACCGGCTCGATGCGGACGGGGATTTCTTCGAGTACCGCACGGTGATCCGCACCAGCCGCTCCGGCGGCATGCGGCGGCTTACCGATGCGCTGAATGCGCTCGAATCCGTGCGCGAGTTCGCCATCGCGCCGACCCAGGACTGAACGATGCGCCGCGGCCGCGGGGTGGTTGCCGTGGTGGCGCTCGCCGCACTGGGCGCGGCGGCGCTGTTGTTCATGGTCCGGGGCCGCGAGGTCGACATCGTCGTGGTGCAGCGCGCGCCCATCGTGCAGTCGGTGGTGGCCACGGGGCGCATCGCCACGCCGGCGCGCATCGAGGTGTCGAGCCAGCTGGCGGCGCGCATCGAGCGCATCGAGGTGCGCGAAGGCGATGTGGTGTCGGCAGGCGCGCTGCTGGTACAGCTGCGCAGCGACGAAGCCGAGGCCGCGCTGGCCGCGGCGCGTGCCGCGCTGCGCGAGGCCGAGGGGCGGCAGCGCCAGCTGGTGGGCGTGCAGCGCCCGGTGGCCGAGCAGCAGCTGGTGCAGGCGCAGGCGAACCTGCGGCTGGCCGAGCAGGAGCTGGTGCGGGCCCGCGACCTGGTCGCCCGCGGCTTCGTCGCGCAGGCGCGCGTCGACGACGCGGTGCGCAGCGCCGCCACCGCCGGGGCGGTGCTCGAAGCCGCGCAGGCGCAGGCGCGCGCCAATCGCGAGGACGGGGCGGAAGCCGAGCTGGCGCGCATCCGCATCGAGCAGGCGCGCGCCAACGTCGCCACCGCGTCGGCGCGGCTCGACCTGCTCGCGCTGCGTGCGCCGGCCGACGCCGTGGTGCTCACGCGCGAGGCCGAACCGGGCGACACCGCGCAGGCGGGCCGTCCGGTGCTGACCCTGGCGCAGCAGGGCGAGACGCGCATCATCGCCGCGGTCGACGAAAAGAACCTGCGCCACCTGAAGCCTGGCCAGCACGCGTCGGCGCTGGCCGACGCGTTCCCGGCCAGCCCCTTCGAGGCCGAGCTGTACTACGTCGCGCCGTCGGTCGACGCGCAGCGCGGCACGGTCGAGGTGCGGCTGCGCGTGGCGCGGCCGCCGGCGTTCGTCAAGCCCGAAATGACGGTGTCCGTGGAGATGGTGGTGGGGCGTCGGGAGTCGGCGCTGGTGCTGCCGGCCGACGCGATCCGCACGCCGGGACCGCCGGGGCCGGATACGGGCACCGGCACCGGCGCGGCGGGCACGGTCGCCGGAGGCGCGGATGCGATTGCGGGCGGTGCGGGCGTGCAGGCGGAGGTGCTGGTGGTGCGCGACGGGCGCGCCGAGCGCGTGCCGGTCGTGCTCGGCCTGCGCGGCATCGGCACGGTGGAGGTCGCGCAGGGACTGGCCGAAGGCGACGCGGTGATCCTGCCGTCGTCGCCGGCGCAGGTGGGCGAACGCGTGCGCGAGCGCACGGTGCGCGCGAAGGCGAACCTGCAGTCGGTTCCGCCGATGTCGCGATAGCGCGATGAGGATGCGGCTTCCGTTCGAATGGATGGTGGCGCTGCGCTACCTGCGCGAGGGCCGCATGCAGACCGTGCTGATCCTGTCGGGCGTGGTCGGCGGCGTGGCGGTGATCGTGTTCCTGACGCACCTGATCACGCAGCTGCAGGCCTCGATCATCGAGCGCACGCTGGGCAGCCAGGCGCACATCGTGCTGCGTCCGCCCGAGGAGGTGACATTGCGTTCGCTGCCCGCCGGCTCGACTGCCGCCATCGTGCAGCCGCGCGCGCAACGGCTGCGTTCGGTCGACCAGTGGGAGGCGGTGATGGCGCTGGCCGCCGCCACGCCGGGCGTGGTGGCGGTCTCGCCGGTGGTGTCGGGAGCCGGGTTCGCGATGCGCGGCACCGCGAGCAGGGCGATCGCGCTGAACGGCGTCGACCCCGAGCGCTACCGGCGCATCGTGACCATCGACCGCTACCTGGTGGCGGGGCGCTTCACGCTGGCCGGCACCGATGCCGTGATCGGCACCGAGCTGGCGAAGGATCTGGGCGTGACGGTCGGCGACCGGATCCGCGTGCTCACGCCCGAAGGGCGCGACGACCTGCTCACCATCGTGGGCCTGTTCGACATCGGCAACCGCGACCTGAACCGGCGCTGGGTATTCGTCAGCGTCAAGCTCGCGCAGTCGCTGCTCGATCTCGCCGGGGGCGTATCCAACATCGACCTGACCGTCGACGACATCTTCGGTGCGAACGCGGTGGGCGACCGCCTGCGCGCGCAGACCGGGCTGCAGGTGGACAGCTGGATGCAGACCAACGCGCAGCTGCTCTCGGCGCTGCGCAACCAGAGCGTGTCCAACGGCCTGATCCGCGGCTTCGTGGTGGCCATCGTCGCGGTGGGGATCGCCAGCGTGCTGGTGGTGTCGGTGGTGCAGAAGCAGCGCGAGATCGGCATCCTGCGTGCGATGGGCGCCAGCCCGGGGCGCATCATGACGGTGTTCCTGCTGCAGGGCGCCCTGTACGGGCTGGTCGGCTCGGGGCTGGGGGCGGGGCTGGCCGCCGGGCTGATGCACCTGTTCGCGCGCATCTACCGCAACGCCGACGGCTCGCCGCTGTTCGTCGCCGACCTGGACGCGACGATCGTGCTGTGGGCTTGCGCGATCGCCATCGCCGTCGGCCTGGCCGCGGCCGTGCTGCCGGCGCGCCGCGCCGCGCGCATGGACCCGGTGCAGGCGATCCGGATGTAGCGCGATGGCCGCGATCGTCGCGCTGCAGGGCATCCGCAAGTCGTACGGCGTGGGCACGCCGGTGGCCGCCGAGGTGCTGCACGGCATCGACGTGCAGCTCGAGGAAGGCGAGTTCGTCGCGCTGGTCGGGCCGTCGGGCTCGGGCAAGAGCACGCTGCTGAACATCATCGGCCTGCTCGAACGGCCCACCGCCGGCAGGCTGTCGATCGCCGGGCGCGACACCGCCGGCCTGGGCGAGGCCGAGCTCACCGAGCTGCGCGGGCGCACGGTCGGCTTCGTGTTCCAGTTCCACCACCTGCTGCCCGAGTTCAGCGCGCTGGAGAACGTGATGATGCCGGCGATCATCGATCGCGGCATGCCCGATGCGCAGGCCGAGCGGCGCGCGCGCGAGCTGCTCGCGCGCGTGGGGCTGGCCGAAGCGCTGGGCAAGCGGCCGTCGCAGCTGTCCGGCGGCATGCAGCAGCGCGTGGCGATCGCGCGTGCGCTGGCGCTTTCGCCGCGGCTGATCCTGGCCGACGAGCCGACCGGCAACCTCGATACGCACAGCGCCGACGAGGTGTTCGACCTGCTGCTGGAGTTCAATCGCGACACGCGCTCGGCATGCCTGATCGTGACGCACGATCCGCGGCTGGCGGCGCGCTGCCAGCGCCGCATCGAGATCGTCGACGGGCGCATCGTCGACGGCGGCGCGGCGGCACCCGCGTAGGTGCTTTCGCGACGCGCGGCGCGAGCGCTCCTACAATCGACCGGCGTGACGCCTCACGGCGTACGCCAACGCAAGGAGACCTCGATGGACGCGCCGACCATGCCGCAGCTGGCCGCCGCGCTGCGCGATGCATGCGCGCGCGCCGCGATCGACGCCTACGAGGAGGCCGGCGTGCAGGGACTGTGCGCCGAAGGGCGCTTCGAAGCGGCCATCGGCGCGATCGAACGGGTGACGCTGCCGGCGCCGGCAGCGGCGCCGCACCGGCTCGCGGACCCCATCGGGGCGGCGGGGGCGGCGCTGGAGA
>JAHDYE010000292.1 GCA_023383035.1 Burkholderiaceae bacterium
GGGCTGCCTGTTCAAGAAGTTCGCCGGCATCGACGTGTTCGACATCGAGCTGGCCGAGCGCGACCCCGACCGGCTGGTCGAGATCATCGCGGCGCTCGAGCCGACGCTGGGCGGCGTGAACCTGGAGGACATCAAGGCGCCCGAGTGCTTCCTGATCGAGCGCAAGCTGCGCGAGCGCATGGGCATCCCGGTGTTCCACGACGACCAGCACGGCACCGCGATCATCTCGTCGGCGGCGCTGCTGAACGCGCTGGAACTGGTGGGCAAGAAGATCGGCGACATCCGGCTGGTCGCCTCGGGCGCGGGCGCCGCGGCGCTCGCCTGCCTCGAGATGATGGCGGCGCTGGGCGTGGATCGCGCCCGCGTGCTGGTGGTCGACTCGAAGGGCGTGCTGCACGCGGGCCGGCGCGAGTCGGTCGACGAATCCAAGCGGCCGTGGTGCCGCGACACGCCGGCACGCACGCTGGCCGACGCGATGCGCGGCGCCGACGTCGTGCTCGGTTGCTCGTCGCCGGGCGTCATCGATGCGGCGATGGTCGAAACGATGGCCGAACGGCCGATCATCCTGGCGCTGGCCAATCCCGAACCCGAGATCCGGCCGGAACTGGCCAGGGCGGTACGGCCCGACTGCATCATCGCGACCGGCCGTTCCGACTATCCGAACCAGGTCAACAACGTGCTGTGCTTCCCGTACATCTTCCGCGGCGCGCTCGACTGCGGCGCCACGCGCATCACCGAGGAGATGAAGCTGGCCTGCGTGCGCGAGATCGCCGCGCTGGCCAAGGCCGAAGCCAGCGACGAGGTGGCCGCCGCGTATCCCGGCCAGGAGATCGTCTTCGGCCCCGACTACATCATTCCGAAGCCGTTCGATTCGCGGCTGATCCTGCGCATCGCGCCGGCGGTGGCGCGCGCGGCGGCCGAATCGGGCGTGGCCACGCGGCCGATCGCCGACCTGGACGCCTACCGGCTGTCGCTCGGCCGTTTCGTCACGCACACCGGCCTGTTCATGCGGCCGGTGTTCGCGGCGGCCAAGGCCGCGCCGAAGCGGGTTGCCTATGCCGACGGCGAGGACGAGCGCGTGCTGCGCGCCGTGCAGACCGTGGTCGACGAGGAGCTCGCGCGCCCGATCCTGATCGGCCGGCCGGCCGTGGTCGCGCAGCATGCCGAGCGCGCCGGCCTGCGCCTGAAGGCGGGGCGCGATTTCGACCTGGTCGATCCGGAGAGCGATCCGCGTTTTCGCCGCTACTGGGAGGCGTACCACCGGCTGATGGCGCGCGAGGGCGTGACGCCGGAGATGGCCAAGGCCACGCTGCGGCGTTCCAACACCGTGATCGGCGCGATGATGATCCGGCTCGGCGACGCCGATGCGATGCTGTGCGGGCTGGTCGGCCGCTACGAGGCGCACCTCGAGCACGTCGACGCGATCATCGGCCGGCGTCCCGACGCCCCGTGCCTGGCGGCGCTCAACGCGCTGATGCTCGACAAGCACACGCTGTTCATCGCCGATACCTTCGTCAACGAGGACCCCGACGCCGAACAGCTCGCCGGTATCGCGCTGATGGCCGCCGAGGAGGTGCGCCGCTTCGGCCTGCCGCCCAAGGTGGCGTTCCTGTCGCATTCGATGTTCGGTTCGAGCCACCGGCCGTCGGCGCGCAAGATGCGCGCGGCGCGCGAACGCTTCCGCGAGCTGGCGCCCGACATCGAGGCCGACGGCGAGATGCCGGGCGATGCCGCGCTGTCGGAGGAGATCCGCGGCCGCTTCCTGATGGGGTCGACGCTGTCGGGCACGGCCAACGTGCTGGTGCTGCCCAACCTCGATGCCGCCAACATCCTGTTCAACGTGCTGAAGATGACCGGCGGGCAGGGCGTCACCGTGGGGCCGATCCTGCTCGGCGCGGCCTCTCCCGCGCACATCCTCACGCCGTCGGCCACCGTGCGCCGCGTGCTGAACATGACGGCGCTGGCGGTGGCGCACACGGCGCCGATGCACGCGCCGGGCGAGCCCGCGATGACGGTGCGTCCGGGGCTGTGACAGACGGGCGATCGGCCTGGCGGCCCGGGCGTACCCTTCCGTCGGCCAGGGCGCCGCGTCCGGTGCACGCCGCGGGCGGGTTCAGGCGTCGTCCGGCGGCGCGCGCTCGAGCAGCATCGCGTCGCCGTAACTGAAGAAGCGGTAGCGCTGCGCGATCGCGTGCGCATAGGCGCTGCGGATGCGTTCGACGCCGGCGAAGGCCGACACCAGCATCAGCAGCGTCGACTTCGGCAGATGGAAGTTGGTGAGCAGGCGATCGGCGACGCGAAAGCGGTAGCCGGGGGTCACGAACAACCGGGTCTCGCCGGCGCCCGGATGCACGCGGCCGTGCGCGTCGGCGGCCGATTCGAGCGTTCGCAGCGATGTGGTGCCCACCGCGACCACGCGCCGGCCGGCGGCGCGCGCGGCGGCGATCGCGTCGGCTGCGGCAGCAGGCACCTCGTAGCGCTCGGCGTGCATCCGGTGCAGCGAGAGATCCTCGACGCGCACCGGCTGGAACGTGCCCGCGCCCACGTGCAGCGTCACGAACGCGAAGCCGACGCCGCGCTCGCGCAGCCGCGCGAGCAGCGGGGCGTCGAAGTGCAGGCCTGCGGTGGGCGCCGCGACCGAACCCGGCACGCGCGCGAACACGGTCTGGTAACGACGCTCGTCTTCGGCGCCGGGCGGGTGCGCGATGTAGGGCGGCAGCGGCAGCTCGCCGTCGCGCTCGAGCACGGCGGCGACCGGCTCGTCGAAGCGCAGCTGCCAGAACTCGCCGGCGCGTCCGGTGACGGTCGCGCCGCTCGAGCGGAAGGCAAGCCGCGTGCCGGGCCGGGGCGGCTTGCTGGCGCGCAGCTGCGCCAGCGCCTCGCATGCGCCGGTGACGCGCTCGACCAGCGCCTCGACGCGTCCGCCGCTCGCCTTGCGGCCATGCAGCCGCGCGCGCAGCACGCGCGTGTCGTTGAACACCAGCAGGTCGCCGGCGGCCAGCAGCGAGGGCAGCGCATCGAAGTGGAGGTCGGTCAGCGCATCGGGAGCGACGTGCAGCAGCCGCGACGCGCTGCGGTGTGCCGCGGGATGCTGCGCGATCAGCTCGGCGGGCAGCTCGAAGTCGAAGTCCGACAGTCGCATGGCGCGTCATTCTAGGACGTGCAAAGATGCGCCGTCGGCGGCGTCCGATGGCGCACGGGCCGCCTCGTCCGGGGAGCGATCCACATGCTGTTCTCGATCCAGGGTATCGTCGACGCGCTGGCCGCGGGTTCCGGGGCGAGCTTCGCCGTGGTGTTGCCCGACGGCTCGCGCTGCCGCACCGGCGACGGCGAGCCGCGCTTCACGATCACGTTCCGGTCCGAAGCCGCCTTGCTGCACGGGTTCACGCGCGGGCACATCGGCCTGCTGGAGGCGTGGTTCGACGGCGATCTCGATGTCGACGGCGATCTCGGCGCGCTGTTCGCGGCCGGGATGCTGAGCAGCATCGGCCAGCAGCCGAAAGCCGTCGCCCGCGTCGAGAACGACCTGCTCGAATGGCGGCGCTCGAACCGCAGCGTGGTCCGGGCGAAGGACAACGCGCGCTTTCACTACGGGCTCGGCGCGCCGTTCTACCGGCTGTGGCTGGACGATCCGTTGATGATGTACACCTGCGCCTACTGGTCCGAGGGCACGCGCTCGCTCGAGCAGGCGCAGCGCAACAAGATCGATCACGTGATCCGCAAGATCCGGCTGTCGCCGGGGGAGCGCTTCGTCGACATCGGCTGCGGGTTCGGCGGGTTCATGTTCCGCGCACTGGAGACCGTCGGCGCCGGCGGGACCGGCGTGAACACCGCCACCGAGCAGGTCGACTGGCTGCGCGAGGAGATCGCGCGCCGCGGGCTGGACGACCGGCTGACGGTGCGCGAGGCCGACTTCCGCGAAGTGGAGGGACAGTACGACAAGGTGGTGTCGATCGGCGTGCTCGAGCACGCGGGGCGCGACCAGCTGGCCGAGGTGGTGCGCGCGCACGCCGACTTCCTCAAGCCGGGCGGGCTGGGCATGCTGCATTTCATCGGGCACGTCGGTCGCTACGACACCGAGCTGTTCATCCGCAAGCACGTGTTCCCGGGTGGATGGATCCCGAGCCTGGCCGACG
>JAHDYE010000293.1 GCA_023383035.1 Burkholderiaceae bacterium
GCACGGCATCCTGATCGTCGAGTTCGCCAACCAGCTGCGCGACCAGGGCAAGGCGCTGGTGCCGGCCACGATCGAGGCGGCCACGCTGCGTTTCCGCCCGATCCTGATGACGACCGGCGCGATGGTGCTCGGAGCGCTGCCGCTGGCGCTGGCCACCGGCGCAGGTGCCGAGAGCCGCATCCAGATCGGCATGGTGATCGTCGGCGGCATGACCTTCGGTACGCTGTTCACGCTGTTCGTGCTGCCGGCCGTCTACACGCTGGTGTCGCGGCCGCGCCACCTGATCGCCGAGCATGCGGTGCCGGCGCCGGCCGAGGCGGCGGTCATGCAGCCGGGCGAAGCGCACCTGTCGCGCGGCTCGCAGCCGTGACGAAGCGCGCACCATGAGCCTGCGCCAGATCGTGCTCGATACCGAGACCACCGGCCTGTCGGCCGAGGACGGTCATCGCGTGATCGAGATCGGCTGCATCGAGATCGTGAACCGCCGGCTGTCGGGCCGCACGTTGCACCTGTATCTGAACCCCGAGCGCGACATCGACGCCGGCGCGCTGGCCGTGCACGGCCTGACCCGCGAGCGCCTGCAGTCCGAGCCGCGCTTTGCCGACGTGGCCGAACGCATCCTCGGCTTCCTCGAGGGCGCCGAAGTGCTGATCCACAACGCGCCGTTCGACGTCGGCTTCCTCGACGCCGAGCTGGCGCGCCTGCGGCGCCCGCCGTTCCGCACCTGCGTGCAGGGCATCGTCGACACGCTGGCGATGGCGCGCGAGCTGCATCCGGGAAAGCGCAACTCGCTGGACGCGCTGTGCGAGCGCTACGCAGTTTCCAACGCGCACCGAAAACTGCATGGCGCGCTGCTCGACGCCGAGTTGCTGGCCGACGTCTACCTGTCGATGACGCGCGGCCAGGACAGCCTCGAGATCGCGATCGGCGATGGCGCCACGGCCGGACTGGCCCTGTCCGGCGCCGACTGGCCGCCCGCAGGCCTGCGCATCGTGCGCGCCGGCCCCGACGAGCTCGCCGAGCACGCCGCCACGCTGGCCGCGATCGGTCGCGAAGCGAAGGGCGACGCGCTGTGGATACGACTCGAAACGCCGCCGCCCGCCGTCGTCGCGGCCGGCGAGTAGTCTACACTGCGTGCTCGATTCCCGAAGACAAGCATGAAAGAACATCGTCACGCCCGCACGCGCGAGCGCAAGAGCCACCTGTCGCCGGATGCCGAAAGGCTCGTGTCGGCGGCGCTCGGCCTGGCCAATTCAGGTAGCCGCCTCGAAGATCGCTTCTGGGAGGCGCAGCTGTCGGCGCGCATCGATCGGCTGCTCGACAGCGGCCATGCGCAGGCGGTCTACGACGCGCTGGATCGGCTCAACCAGACCGACGGCGAGGCCTACGGCGTGCTGATCGAAGCGGTCGAGGAATCGGCCGAAACCGTATCGATCGACGTCGACGGCGAGCGCTGGGACGCGTTGCTGGTCGCCGCGCCGCTGGTCGTGTGGACGCGCTTCCAGATTCCGTCGGGTCCGCTGTCGCCCGAGCTCGCGCGCACGCTGTCGGCCCACTGGCAGGCGCACACGCTGGCCGCGCAGACGCGCTTTCGGCTGGTGCCCTACCTGTACAGCATCGACCAGTTGCCGCGCGATTTCGGCGAGCTGCGCCGCGTGGCCAAGCGGCTGGGCCAGGCGGCGGTGGCCGGTCAGGCGCCGCGGCTCGACCTGAAGTCGTTGCCCGAGACCGCCGACATGCTGGCCGACACGCGTTTCCTGCTCGGCGTGGTGGCCGTGCCCGCGGGCAAGCCGGTGTTCCGCTGGCAGGAATCCGATGCGGGGGATCACGCCAGCCGCGTTGCCTGCCTCGAGCAGTGGATCGCGCAGGCGCGACCGAACATCGAGCCGCTGCTTCCCGGCTGCGGCTTCGAATGCCTGCTGCCCGATGCGTACCACATCAACATGCGCGAATCCGACCGGCGCGTGCGGCCCTATTCGATCCGTGCGGCGGCGCACTTCCTGACGCATGCGCTGGACATCGAGCCGGAGGAGATCAAGGCGACGATCGCCGGCTTCGGTCACGAGCGCCCCGACGAATATCGTATCGGCCTGAGCATCCGCGACAGCGACGAGGTGGCGCATGGCATCGTCTGGCCGCTGCTGGGCGCCGAGAGCGACCAGGACGATCCGTCGCCGGTCGAGCAGATCCGCGAGGTGCTGCGCGAAGTCGGGCTGGGCGAAGTGCGGGTCTGGCGCGAGGTCAACGAGCCGGAGTTCTGCGAGGACTGCGGCGTGCCGCTGTATCCGAACGGCAAGGGCGAGATCGTGCACGCGGAGATGCCGGGCGACGTCGAGCCGGAGTCGGTGCACTTCCATTGAACGCGACATGCCCGCCGGCCGGCGCGGCATGGGGCGCCGGCGGTGCGGCCGCGTCGCGCCACGGTCAGCGGGCCGCGCGGCGGCTGCGGGCCTGCTCGATCCGCTGCTCGAGATAGGCGCCGTAGAAATCGGGCGACGAATAGCCGACCAGGCGTTCGGCGAGTTCGCCGCCGTCGGATCCGAGGAAGACGACGGTCGGCGCCAGGCGGATGCCGAGCGCGGCGGCGAGCGCGGCGGGCGAGGCCGGCGCGTGCGGATCGGTCGCGCCGAAGGGCGTGGCGTCGCCCAGATCGTATTCGACGACGCGCACGCCGCGGGTGGCCTGTTCGCGCGCGAGATGGCGCAGCTGGTCGCGGCGGATCGCCGCGCAGAACGGGCAGCCGGGCAGCGTGAACAGCGCCACGATCACGCTGCCGTCGCGGGCGCTTTCGCGCAGCAACGCCTGGTGCGAGCCGGGGCGCTCGAGGCCGGTATCCGCGACGGTGCGGGCCATCGGCCCGGCCGGCGCGAGCGCCGATGCCAGCGCGAGCAGCACCGTACCGACCGACCGCCGCAACCCGATCGCCATTCCCTTCACCCAATGGGGGAAATCACCGATATCATCGACGTTAGCATCGTCTGAGGATATGCGCATCTGCTCATGGATGCCGCACGCCCTCGCCGATGCGGCATCCGGCAGCAACGGGGGAGATCGATGGACGACCACGATCGTGTGTTCGAGGCGGTCGCGCGCTATTTCGCGCTGTTGTCCGAGCCGATGCGCGTGCGTATCCTGCACGCGATCTGCTGCCGGGAGAAGACGGTGTCCGAGATCGTCGCCGAGACCGGCGCCACGCAGACCAACATTTCGCGTCACCTGAACACGATGTACCGGACCGGCGTGCTGACCCGGCGCAAGGAGGGCAGCTTCATCTTCTACGGCGTGCACGACGGTCTGCTCACCGAGATCTGCCGCACTGTCTACATGCACGTGATCCGATCGAACGGCGCCGGTATGATGGCGCGTGCCGCGATCGCGCCGTTCGCGCGGCGTCCGCGCAGGTCGGCCCGCGTGCCGCGCGCCACCGGGCGTGCCGCCGCCCAGTGAGTTCCCGTTCTTCGACCCGTCCTCGTTTCGCCCCGGCGAACGGTTGCTTTTGAAGGAGACAGACACATGCATTGTTCGAGACGAACCACCCTGCAGATGGCAGGCAGCGCGGGCCTGTACGGCGCGCTGGTATCGATCGGCTTCCTGCGCCCCGGAACGGCCGCTGCCCAGGCCTTCGATCAGAACGCCTTCAAGGTGGCGGGGGTGGTGGCCACGCTCAAGGCAATGGGCGCCGACGGAGCGGCCGAATCGAAGGACGTGGTCATCGTGGCGCCGGACATCGCCGAGAACGGCGCGGTCGTGCCGGTGAGCATCAGGAGCAGCCTGCCCAATACGCAGATGGTGGCGCTGCTGGTCGAGAAGAATCCCAACGCGCT
Source organism: Burkholderiaceae bacterium (assembly GCA_023383035.1). Lineage (GTDB taxonomy): Bacteria > Pseudomonadota > Gammaproteobacteria > Burkholderiales > Burkholderiaceae_E > Zeimonas. The sequence goes on from JAHDYE010000293.1 coordinate 3,825, forward strand.
GGCCGGGGCCTACGAGATGCTCGAGGGCGCCGATGGCGAGGTCGCCATGCGCATCAAGATGGGCCAGAGTTCGGACGTGGTGGCGCTGGTGAAGGCCGACGGCAAGTACTACATGGCCAGGAAGGAAGTGAAGGTGACGATCGGCGGCTGCGGCGGCTGAGCCGGCGCAACGGAATACCGCAACGGCACGAACCTGGAGACGATGCAGATGGCAGACCCGATGAAGATCCGCGCCACCGCGAAAGACGGCGTGGCCGACGTGCGCGTGCTGATGGCGCACGAGATGGAGACCGGACAGCGCAAGGAT
>JAHDYE010000294.1 GCA_023383035.1 Burkholderiaceae bacterium
CGCCCGCGGCGGCCCCCGCCGGCTATCGCGCCGCCGCGCGCCCCCGACCGCGGGCGGCCGGAGCGCCAGCCGCGCGACGCCGCCGCCCCGCGGCGCGGGGACGGGCAAGGCGTTCTGGCGGGAAAGGGACACGTCGTTCTCCTCAGGTCCAGCTTCGTGCGAGCCCCGGGCGGCGGTGCGCGAAGCCGTCGACGAGGCCCCCCGGCAGGCTCATCGCCGCGAGCTCGGCGCGTGCGGCGTCCGCATCGGCGCCGTGGTTGAGCACGCGCTCGAAACAGGCGAGCACCTCGCCGAAGCGCTGCGCCACCGGCGACAACCGCACGCGCGTGGCGCCCGCGGCGCGCAGCCCGGCCGCATCGCCGATCAGGCAGTGCTGCGCGGCCGACTGCGTCTGGATGCCGTTGAGCGTGAGGAACGGCGCGTTCTCGCCGGTGGCGAGCAGCAGGCCGTCCGGATGCTCGATGCAGCGAAAGCCGCATTCGTCCTTGTTCAGGTGATAGTGGCGCGCCGTGAAGCAGCGCGCCGAGAACGCCAGCGGCAGCCGCCCGAAGGCGAACACTTCGGTGGCGATCGGCGTGTCGCGCCCCGGCCCGCCGGGCACGGGCGCCGCGGGCGCATTGACCAGGCCGATCGCCTCCAGGCTCAGCTCGACCGGCGCCACCCAGCGGATCGCGCCCAGCGCGGCATGCTCCTCGAGCGCGGGCCGGTTGTAGACGTTGATGTGCGGGCCGAGCACGAATGGCCGCCCGGCCAGCGCGCGCAGCGCCGAGGCGTCTCCGGCCTCGACCAGGAACTCATCCTGCGCGGCGATGCGGCGCATGTCGCGCAGGTCGGATTCGGACTCGAGCAGCGCCTGGGTGGCGAGCACGACTTCCTTGCCGCAGGCGGCCAGCTCGCGCGCCAGCGCCAGCCAGTCGTCGTGCTTCATCTCGTGCCGGCGCGAGCACACGACTTCGCCCAGCACGACGGTGTCGGCCGGCGAGTCGGCCACGCCGGCGTAGAAGTCGGTCAGCGTCTTGCGCGGCCAGTAGGTCAGCACCGGGCCGACGGTGAGGCGGATGCGCGGATCCATGGGTCGGGCCTCCGTTCAACGCCACGGGCGGTTGTAGGCGCCCAGCGTGTGCTGCTGGCCTTCGGACCAGCGCCCGAGCGCCGCCACCCATTGCGGCTGCACCGTGAAGCGTGCCGGCTGGGCCGCGCAGTGGTCGATCGCGGCGCGCCACACGCGCGTGACCTGCTCGACGTAGGCGGGACTGCGCTGGCGGCCCTCGATCTTGATCGCCGCGATGCCGAACTCCATCAGCTGCGGCAGCACTGCCAGCGTGTTCAGGCTGGTCGGCTCCTCCAGCGCGTAGTCGCGCACCCCCTCGACGTGGAAGCGTCCCTTGCACAGCGTCGGGTAGCCGCGCGGCTCGTCGGGAGCGTAGCAGTCGATCAGCACTTCGTTGAGGCGGGCGCGCACGCCGTCGCTGCCGTCCTCCCAGCGTACCGCCGACGGCGGCGAGCACACGCCGGCGGTGTTGGGCGACTGGCCGGTGACGTACGAGGACAGCGCGCAGCGCCCCTCGACCATCACGCACAGGCTGCCGAAGCCGAACACTTCGATCTCGGCGCCGGTGTGCCGGCACACGTGACCGACCTGCGACAGCGTCAGCACGCGCGGCAGCACGGCGCGCTGGATGCCGTAGCGCTCGCGGTAGAGCTCGATCGCCTCGTAGGTGGTGGCCGACGCCTGCACCGAGAGGTGCAGGCGCAGCTGCGGCTGGTGGTCGCGCGCGTAGGCCAGCACCGAGGTGTCGGCGCAGATCAGCGCGTCGGCGCCCAGCTCCGCGGCAACGTCGACCGCGTGCCGCCAGCGCGCCGGTTCGCGCGCATCGGCGAAGGTATTCAGTGCCATCAGCACCTGCGCGCCGCGCGCATGCGCGTAGGCGATGCCCTCGCGGGCCTGCGCGAGATCGAAGTTCAGGCCGGCGAAGTTGCGCGCGTTGGTGGCGTCCTTCAGGCCCATGTAGACCGCGTTGGCGCCGGCGTCGACGGCGAGCTTCAGCGCGCGCAGCGAGCCGGCCGGGCAGACGAGATCGGGCTTGCGCGGCGCGACCCCACGGGATTCGGTCATCTCGGCGTCCTCGAAAGCGGGCGCGGCCGGCGCCCTGGTGAAGCGGGTTTCATCCGGGGCGCCCGTCGCTGCGCGGCCGGCCGTACCAGCGGACATGGCGCGCGCTCCATGCGAGCATCGCCGCCGCCCAGACGACGGCTGCGGCCAGCAGCAGCACCGGCGCGTCGCCGTGCCAGACGGCCGCCAGGCGCAGCGCGATCGCCGCCTGCAGGCCCCAGAACGTCGCCCAGACCCACCCGTCGATGGCATGCGCGCGGCCGTGCTGGCCAGCGCTCACGCGCGTCACGAACGCCAGCTGGATCGACCCGAAGAACCCCATGCCGAGCGCGTGCAGCGCGGCCAGCCGCAGCGCGTCGCCATCGCCCGACCAGGCGCTCGCCGCGGCGAGCGCCTGCAGCGCGAAGGCGACGCCGAGCCAGACGAAGCCGACGTACAGCATCGCGAGCAGCCGAATGCGCAGGTTCTGCGCGCGTGCCCAGTGCAGCGCGAGCCACAGCACGAGCATCGCCGCGGCCGTGTCGAGCACCGCGGCGGCCGGCGCCAGCCTCGCCGGCTCGACCAGTCCGGACGACAGCGGAACCTGCAGCGCGAGCACGGCAAGCAGTGTCCAGAGCAGCCAGTTGGGGTGGCGCGCATCCAGGCGTGGCGTCGCCACGCCGAGCGCCGAGACCATCCGGTGCATTGCGGCGGCGAACACCGGCGCGAGGAACCACCACAGGCCCACCGCGAGCGCGACGTGCACCAGCGCCGGCTCACCGGCGAACAGGCCGGCCGCCGCGACCCACAGCACGAGGGCGCCTGCACCGCAGGCAGCGCCGATCACCCGCGCGTGGGTACGGTCGGCGGCCCGGCCCGCGCCCAGCAGCCGCGCGAAACGCCATGCGAACAGGCTCCAGCCGGCCGCCGCCACGGCCAGGCCGAACGCGGCCAGCTGCGCGTCGACGTGCGCGTCCACCAGGAAGACCGCCCAGCCGGCGAGCCAGGCCGCGACGGTGGGCAGCAGCGCCTGCGCAGGCACCGGCGCAGCGGCCAGCCAGCGCGGGCCGGCCGTGAACAGAAAGCCGGCGAAGAACATCGGCATGAAGGAAAAGCCCATCAGTAGCGCGTGTCCGTGATTCGGGGCGATCGCCCACGCTGCGCCCCAGCCGGGCACCAGCCTCGTGGCCAGCGCCGCCGGCCACCACAGCGCGCTCGTCGCGAGCATCATGGTGGCGGCGAAGAAGCCGAGCCGGTGCGGTGCGGCAAGCAGGCGGGCGAACCGCCACGGCTCGTCGGCGGCGTCGCCCCGCACGGGGCGCGGCGGCCTGCCGCCGCCGTGAACGGAAGGCACGGGAACGAAGCGGTGCATCGGGGACAACAGAATACTGTAGGAGCCGGACCCGGGCGCCGCCTTGCGTCACATCAAGCTTTCCCGGTGCCCCGGCAGGGGCGGCGGCGTTCCGGATTGGCACGAATACGTGCATTTCCGGGGTCTCCGAGGATTCTCAAACGTCGCGGCGACGGTTACTCTGGGGCGCGCTCGTTTCCCGCAAAGGACTGCCCATGAAAACCGGTATTGTCTCTGTGCTTTCGGCGGCGGCGCTTGCCGCGTCGGTCGGGCTCGCCCAGGCGCAGCCCAGGAAGGAAGTCACGATCGCCTACCAGGACATGAACGTCCCGTATCGCACGGCCATGGAGGCCGGCGAGATCGAGAAGGCCACCGGGTACAAGATCAACTGGAAGATGATCGTCGGCGGCGGCGACGTGATCCGCGCCATGGGTTCGGGCGACATCCAGATCGGCGAGGCCGGCTCCTCGCCGATCGCCGCGGCGGTCTCGCAGGGCCTGGACGTCGAGCTGTTCTGGATCCTCGACGACATCGCCGACGCCGAGGCGCTGGTGGCGCGCAACGGCTCGAACGTCAACAGCGTGGCCGACCTGAAGGGCAAGCGCGTCGGCGTGCCGTTCGTCTCCACCACGCACTACCACCTGCTGTTCGCGCTGCAGCGCGCCGGTGTCGATCCGAAGT
>JAHDYE010000295.1 GCA_023383035.1 Burkholderiaceae bacterium
GTTCCGCTTCTTCGCGGTGCTCGACGACGACAGCCGCGAGAAGCTGAAGATCGACGCCATCCACGACGAGCGCGGCTACCGGGCACTGCGCCAGTTGCTGTCCGAGCAGTACAACCTCGGCAGCCGCGAGCCCGACATCCAGGTCTGGAACGTCGACCTGCACGGCGACCGTTCGCTGACGCTGCGCCACTTCGTGCGCGACCGCCGCCCGCTGGGAGAGACGTCGTGCGACGCGGTGCTCGATCACCTCGCCTGGTTGTGGGGCTTCACGGTTCGCCTGGAGCAGCAGGAGGCCGACGGCATCGTCGAGGTGGTGGCCGAACGGCAGAGCGCCAGGGCGCGGCGCGGCAGTTAGGGCGGAGCGCACGGCACGGCGGCGGGCGGCAGCTCCGGTCGCCGGCGCGTGCCGGCTTCATCGGAGTCCGCGATGTCGGAAGAGCTCGACCTGTTCGTGATCGGCGGCGGTTCGGCGGGTGTGCGTGCGGCACGCGTGGCCGCCGCGCACGGGGCGAAGGTGGCGCTGGCCGAAGCGTACCGCTACGGCGGAACCTGCGTGATCCGCGGCTGCGTGCCGAAGAAGCTGCTGGTGCTGGCCAGCCGCTTCGCCGACGATCTGGGGCGCGCGCGCGACTTCGGCTGGGACATCGGCGAGCCGCGCTTCGACTGGGCCGCGCTGCGCGCCGCCAAGGACCGCGAGATCGCGCGCCTCGAGCAGGTCTATCGCGACGGGCTCGCGCGTGCCGGCGTACGCGCCATCGATGCGCGCGCCACGCTCGAGGGGCCGCATACGATCCGGCTCGCCGGCGGCGAAACGGTGCGGGCCCGCCACGTGCTGATCGCCACCGGCGGCGTGCCGGTGCGGCCCGACATTCCCGGTGCGGAACTGGCGATCACGTCGAACGAGGCCTTCGATCTGCCCGTGTTGCCGGCGCGCATGGTGATCGTCGGCGGCGGCTTCATCGCGGCCGAGTTCGCGTGCCTGCTGCAGCGCCTGGGCACGCGGGTCACGGTGGCGTACCGGGGTGGACGGATCCTGCGCGGGTTCGACGACGATCTGCGCCGGCACCTGTGCGACGCGATGGCCGAAGCGGGTATCGAGATCCGCAACGATGCGGCGATCACGGCGATCCGGCGCGCCGGAAGCGGGTTCGATGTCGCGCTCGCGCAAGGCGAACCGATCCGCACCGATCTCGTGATGCTCGCCACGGGGCGCCGGCCGAACGTCGACGGCCTGGGGCTGCAGTCGGCCGGCGTGGCGCTCGACGAACGGGGCGCGATCCGCGTGACGCCCGACTCGCGCACCAGCGCCGCCCGCATCTGGGCGGTGGGCGACGTGACCAACCGCCTGCAACTGACGCCGGTCGCCATCCGCGAAGGTCATGCGTTCGCCGATACCGTGTTCGGCGGCAAGGCGTGGGTCTGCGATCACGATACCGTGCCGTTCGCGGTGTTCTCGACGCCCGAGATCGGCACGGTGGGCCTCACCGAGGCGCGCGCGAGGCAGGCGTACGCGCACGTCGACGTCTATCGCAGCACGTTCCGGACGCTCGGCAACGCGCTGTCGGCGCGCGCCGAGCGCATGCTGGTCAAGCTGGTGGTCGACCGCGCCAGCGACCGCGTGCTGGGCGTGCACCTGTGCGGTCCGGACGCGGCCGAGATGGCGCAGCTGGCCGCGATTGCCGTGAAGACGAACGCCACCAAGCGCCAGTTCGACGAGACGGTCGCGCTGCATCCGACCGCCGCCGAGGAACTGGTGACGATGCGCGAGCCGCTGCCCGATCCGGGGCGCTGACCCGGCGTTGACCGACCGCGCGCCCGGCGCATGCCCGAGGGGCGGGCGCGCGCCGGGGCGCGGCACGGGCCGCGCATCCGCGATCAGGCCTCGGCGCGGCGCCGGCGCTTCGGCTGCAGCATCGTCCCGGTGCACCGGGCTGCGCCGCAGCGGCAGGTCCAGATCCGCTTCAGCGCGGGCGTGTGCGGCACGTCGAGCACGATGCCGTAGTTGTAGGTGAGCTCCTCGCCCTGGCGGATGTCGCGGACCGATTCGATGAACACGCGATCGCGGCGCCGGTCGCCGTTGCCGGCCTCCTCGACCACCGCCTCGCAGTTCGGCGCGCAGCTGTGGTTGATCCAGCGCGCGCTGTTGCCGTCGTGATTGGCGTCGATGACGTAGTCGTCGTTCATCGAGAACAGGAAGGTGTGGCCGGTGTCGGCGCCGCCTGCATAGAGCCTGTCGCTGAGCGCCTGCGTCAGCAGCCTGCCCTTGTACTGGATCAGGCGGGTGCCCGCCGGGATGTCGGTGGCGGCGAACACGCCGTTGCCGTGGATGGCCGAGCGGCGGGTGACGATTCTCGCGGGCATGAGGGGTTCCGTGCGTTACTTTCGGGTGTGCAGTTTCATGATCGCGGCTTCCGGGTTGCCGGCGACCGCTTCGGGCAGGCAATCGAGCGCGCGGCCGATCGCATCGTCGATCGCCGCCTGGTCGTCGCGACCCGGCCGGTGCAGCACGAAGTCGACCACGTCCTGGTTCAGCTGCAGCGTGCGCGGATGGCCGATGCCGATGCGCAGCCGCCAGAAGTCGGCGCTGCCGAGCCGCGCCTGGATGTCCTTCAGGCCGTTGTGGCCGGCATGGCCGCCGCCCTTCTTGATCTTCGCCTGTCCCGGCAGGAGGTCGAGCTCGTCGTGCACGACGAGAATCTCCTGCGGCGCGATCCGGTAGAAATGCGCCATCGCCGCCACGGCCTGTCCGGAGCGGTTCATCCAGGTCGCGGGCAGCAGCAGGAACACCTGTCTGCCGCCGATGCGCGCGCGCCCGACCATGCCGTGGAACTTGCCTTCGCGCGCCAGCATCGCGCCGTGGGCGCGCGCGAGCGCCTCGACGAACCGGAAGCCGGCATTGTGCCGGTCGTGTTCGTGCTCGGGACCCGGGTTGCCCAGGCCGACGATCAGTGCGAGGCCGCTCATGCGATGCGGTGACGTGCGCGACGAAGTTGCCGGGCCGAAGTGTAGTGCAAGCGCGGCCGCGTCACGTCATCGCGGCGTTTCGGCATCGGCCGCGGCGCGAAGACCGGTGTCGTCCGCCCTGCGCACCGCCTCGGGCCAGCGGTGGCGCAGGTACAGCCAAGCCACCAGGCCCACGCACAGCATCGCCAGCGACGTGGCGGCCAGCGCGACGGTCGAATGCATGACGATCGGCGCGATGACGCCCGCCACCAGTCCGTTGGCAGCGCTGCCCACCACCGCCTGCAGCGACGAGGCCATGCCGCGACGCAACGGGTGCAGGTCGAGCACCATCAGCGTGACCACGGGCACGTTCAGCGCCCAGCCGAACGCGAACAGCGCCAGCGGCACGAGCGCCCACCAGGCCTGCGCGGTGAAGAACAGGTTGGCCGCCAGGTTGACGAGCGCGGTCGCGAACATGATCACGAAGCCGTGGCGGATCTGGTGGCGCGGCGCGATGCGCCCGGCCAGCCGGCCGCTCACCCAGGCGCCGCCCATGATGCCGCCGATCGTCAGGCCGAAGAACCAGTAGAACTCGGTCGGTCCCAGGCCGAGATGACTGCCGAGGAACTCGGGCGCCGACAGCACGTAGAGAAACATGCCGTTGAACGGCACGCCGCTGGCGAGCGCCAGCAGCATGAAGCGCGGATCGGACAGCAGCTGCGAGTAGCCGCGCATCAGGTGGCGGAACTCGAACGGCTGCCGGTGCGTCGGATGCAGCGTCTCCGGCAGGAATTTCCAGTTCCCGAGCCACAGCAGCACGCCGACGATCGCCAGGAACCAGAAGATGCCGTGCCAGTCGACGTGCACGAACAGCCAGCCGCCGATGATCGGCGCGATCGCCGGCGCCACGCCGAAGTAGATCGTCACCTGCGACATCACCCGCTGCGCCTCCTCGGGCGGGAACAGGTCGCGGATGACGGCGCGCGAAACGACGATGCCGGCGCCGGTGGACAGTCCCTGCAACGCGCGGAAGAACACCAGCCAGCCGATCGTCGGCGCCAGCGCGCAGCCGACCGACGCGACGGTGAACATGCCGATGCCCCACAACACCACGGGGCGGCGTCCGAAGCTGTCGGCCAGCGCGCCGTGGAACAGGTTCATGAACGCGAAGCCGAACA
>JAHDYE010000296.1 GCA_023383035.1 Burkholderiaceae bacterium
AATGGATGAAGCCGCTGCTCAAGCTGTTCTTCACCGTCTCGTACGTGATGCTCGCGCCGTTCGTCGGTGCCTTCGCCGATTCGATGCCCAAGGGTCGCGTGATGTTCGTCACCAACCTGGTCAAGATCGCCGGCTGTGCGCTGATGTTCCTCACCGTCCACCCGCTGCTGGCCTACGCGGTGGTCGGGTTCGGCGCCGCCGCCTACTCGCCGGCCAAGTACGGCATCCTGACCGAGCTGCTGCCGCCGGAAAGGCTGGTGGCCGCCAACGGCTGGATCGAGGGCACGACGGTCGGCTCGATCATCCTCGGCACGGTGCTCGGCGGCGCGCTGATCAGTCCGTCGGTCGCCGCGGCGCTGCTGTCGCTCGACCTGCCGCTGATCGATACCGGCATCGATACGCCCGCCGAGTCGGCGATCATCCTGATCGCGTTCGTCTACGCGGTCGCCGCGGCGTTCAACCTCGGCATCCCGGATACCGGCGCGCGCTACCCGCAGCAGGCCCGCAATCCGCTCGTGCTGATGCGCGAGTTCCTCGGCTGCTGCCGCGTCCTGTGGCGGGACAAGCTGGGCCAGATCTCGCTCGCCGTGACGACGCTGTTCTGGGGCGCGGGCGCCACCCTGCAGTTCATCGTGCTCGACTGGGCGCGCCACGCGCTCGGCCTGCCGCTGAACCGTGCGGCGATCCTGCAGGGCGTGTGCGCGCTCGGCATCGCCATCGGTGCGATGATGGCGGCCCGCATGGTGCGGCTGCGCGATTCGCTGCGTGTGCTGCCGGTAGGCGTGGCGATGGGCCTGCTGGTGCCGGTGATGACGCTGGTGTCGTCGGAAGTGCTGGCCTTCCCGCTGCTGGTGCTGGTGGGTGCGCTGGCCGGCTTCTTCGTGGTGCCGATGAACGCGCTGCTGCAGCATCGCGGCCACGTGCTGATGAGCGCCGGCCATTCGATCGCGGTGCAGAACTTCAACGAGAACCTGAACATCCTGCTGATGCTCGGCCTGTACGCGCTGCTGCTGCGCCTGGAGCTCGGCGTGAACGTGGTGATCGTGATCTTCGGCGCGTTCGTGGCGCTGACGATGGTGGCGATCATCCAGTTGCATCGCGCCAACCAGCGCGCGTTCGACTCGGTAGCGCTGATCGGACAGAGCAAGCACTGATCGGGGCGCCAGGACACCGCCCCGCCCCCGCTCCTGCGCTACGCGCCGGCGCGCGGGGCGGTCGGCGCGGGCGGCCGCGACGACCCGTCTCCCTGATCGTGCACCCTGCGCGCCAGGCACAGATCGACCCAGGCACGCGCCTTGTCGGCGGCGGTGCGCAGCAGGTAGGCCGGGTGATAGGTGACCACCACCGGAATGCTGCGCTCACCCAGCCGGTATGCATGCACGCGTCCGCGCAGGCTCGCGATCGACGCCTCGGTACCCAGCAGCGACTGCGCCGCCGTGCGCCCCGCCACCAGGATCACGCGCGGCGCCAGCAGCTCGATCTGGCGCCTCAGGAACGGCTCGCAGTGCGCCCGCTCGTCGGGCGAGGGATCGCGGTTGCCGGGCGGGCGGCACTTGAGCACGTTGGCAATGAAGACATCGTGCCCGCGGCTCAGGCCCAGCGCCGCCAGCATCTGGTCGAGCAGCCGGCCGGCGCTGCCGACGAACGGTTCTCCGCGCCGGTCCTCCTCGGCGCCCGGCGCTTCGCCGATCACCAGCCAGCTGGCGCGCTCGTCGCCGACGCCGAATACGGTGCGCGTACGCGTGCGGCACAGGTCGCAGGCGCGGCATTCGGCGACCGCCGCCCGCAGCGCCGGCCAGTCCATCGCCGCCACGTCCGTCACCACGGGGTCCGCTGCCGTGTCCGCAACTGCCGCGTCCGTGACTACCGCCTCCGTCACCGCCGCGTCCGCGACCGCCGCACCTTCATCGCGCCGCGCGCGCCACAGCGGACCGATGCCCAGCGCGAGATAGGCGCGCCGCTGCGACTCATTCATGATTCAGCTTCCTGAACAGCACCCACGCGTCCTCGCGCGTGCCGTTCGCGGCCGGATAGTAGCGCTTGCGCAGGCCGATCTGCGCGAAGCCGCTCGACTGGTACAGCGCGATCGCCCGCGCGTTGGAGGGCCGCACTTCGAGCATCATGCCTTGCGCGCCGCGCCGCGCGGCATCGCGCAGCAGCCACTCGAGCATCGCGCGCCCGACTCCCGCACCCTGCGCGGCCCGTGCCACGCTCAGGTTCAGCAGATGCGCTTCGTCGGGTACCCACATCACCACCGCGTAGCCGAGCGGCGCGCCGTCGGGAGCCGCGGCGTTTTCGAAGATCCACGCGTCGTAACCGGCCGACAGCGAGTCGGCAAAGTTCCCGCGCGTCCACGGAAACGGGTAGATCTGTCGCTCGATCGCCGCCACCGTACCGAGATCGCGGCGCTGCATCGCACGCGCACGCAACGCGACGCCTCCCGCGCGGTCCGACGGCGACGGCGCACGCGGCAGTGCGCTCACCGCTCGGCCCCCTGCCCGGCCGCGCGGGCGGCGCGACGCAGGCGCAGCGCGTGCTGCTCGTCGCGATCGAGCGCAACCTTGTCTCTGACGTAGCGCGGCGCGGCGCGATGCGCGTCGAGCGCGGCACCTTCGTGCCAGCTGCGATGCGCGAGCTCGGCGAGCGCATCGGCGCGCACGTAGGCGTCGTCCTCGCCCGGGGCGTGCGGCATCTGCGCGAGCCGGTGATGCACGGCCCATTCGCGCGCCAGGCCGAGCGCTTGCCACGCGTTGCCCGCCAGCAGCACCCTGGCCGGCTCGATGCGTCCGGCGGGTCCGTCCGGCCCGCGCGCGTCGGGCCAGATGGCGGCGATCCCCGCGAGGAACTCCGCCGTCGCGATCAGCCTCGGCGCAATCAGGCACTCGATGGGCGCCGCGGCGGACGGCCGCACGCGGTACATCGCGACGTAGAGCTCGTCCATGCGCGCGTCGGCCGCCACCAGCGCGAACGCATCGGCGCTGCGGCTCGCGCGCACGCGCTGCCAGGCCAGCGTCGCGAGCGCATCGACCGGCACCAGCGGACGGTCCAGCGCGAAACCCAGTCCCTGGGCCACCGCGCAGCCGACGCGCAGGCCGGTGAAGGAGCCGGGCCCTGCATCGAAAGCGATCGCATCGATTTCGTGCAGCTTCAGCTGCGCGCCCGCGCACAGCTCGCGCACCATCGCCAGGATGCGTTCCGACTGGCCGGCGCCCAGCCGCTCCGACAGGCAGTCGCTGTCGTCGACGCCCCGTTCGTGGCGATACAGCGCCACCGAGCACCACTCGCCCGACGTGGCCAGCGCCAGCAGGCACAGGCGCGCGGGCGCGGTGCCGGCAGGCGATGCGGCGGCAGTGACGGCGGAATCCATGCCGCCGATTCTAGACGCTGCCGTGCGAGCGAGGCCGGATCGTGCTGCACGGGTGAGGGGTCGGAATGCGGGGAGCCATCGTGCCGCGCGCGGACGAAGCCGATCGACGTCGCGGACCGGTACCGGAATGCCCGGCGGCCTGGCCGCCGCCGTTCAGTCGCGGCGTCGCCCGCCGCGCCGCCCGGAAGCGTGCGCTTCGCGCAGTTGGCGGCGCAGCTGTTCGCGCTGCTGCGGCGACATCGGCTCGCGCTGCGAGCCCGCCCGGTCGCCACCGGCCCGGTCGTCGTTGCGCCGGCCCCGACCCGGCTGCTGGCGCAGCTCGCGGCGCAGCCGCTCGCGCTCCTCCGGGCTCATCCGTCCGGCGAACGGCTGCGCCAGCGCGGTGCCGCAGATCAACGCGAGCGCGGCGGCCGCCACCGATCCGGCCAGTGCGCGCCGCATCGGCGAGACCGGCCCGGCGTCGCCGGGCACCGCCTGCTCTGGCGCGCCCGTGCCCGGCGGGTCCACTCGGCGTTCGTCGTGACTCATGCGCGCATTCTAGACAGTGGCGACGGCGCCGACAGCGCCGCGCACGGTAAACGCTGTAAGCGGCTGTAACCGACCGTCGGGCGGCGCGCAACGGCGGTCGCGGCGATGCGGTGTGCCCGGCGCGCGCCGGCGGCTATCATCGGCAGATGGACAACGCCCCCCGCAAGCTGCTGGTCGTCGACGACGATCCCAAACTGCGCGAACTGCTG
>JAHDYE010000297.1 GCA_023383035.1 Burkholderiaceae bacterium
CTGCGTCTACGACTTCCTGTGGAAGAACAACCACCGGCGCCACGCCGAGCGCTTCCCGAAGTTCGCCTGGCTCAATCCCGAGCCCGAAGGCGTGTGGGAATACCGGCAATCGATCGCGGTGATCCGCCAGATCCTGCACAACCGGATGTATCCGGTCATGCTGCAGGGGCTGGAGCGGACGATGCGGGAGTTGTCGAAGTAGGCAGCCCGCCCTACCTGAACCCCAGCGCATGCGGCAGCCACGTCGACAGCGCCGGGAACAGCGTCAGCAGCGCCAGCACCAGCAGGTGCGCGATCAGGAACGGCGGCAGCTCCCGCACCAGCGCGGTCACGCTCACCTTCACGGTCACCGACGTGACGAACAGCAGCCCGCCCACCGGCGGCGTGATCATGCCCAGCGTGAGGTTCACGATCACCACGATCGCGAAGTGCAGCGGGTCGATGCCGAGCGAGGCGGCGATCGGCGCCAGGATCGGCACCAGGATCATCACGCCGGGCAGCGGCTCCAGGAAGATGCCGAAGACGAGCAGCAGCAGGTTCACCGCCGCGAGGAACGTGAGCGGCTGCAGGTTCCAGCCCACCAGCGTTTCGGCCAGCGTCTGCGGAACGCGCTCGATGGTCAGCACCCACGCGAACGCGGCCGACGCGCCCACGATCAGCAGCACCGCCGCGGTGAGCAGCGCCGCGCGCGCGAGGATGGCCGGCAGCGCGCTCCAGCGCAGCGTGCGGTAGATCCACTTGCCGCACGCCAGCGCGTAGAACACCGCCGCCACCGACGCCTCGGTGGGCGTGAACACGCCGAAGCGGATGCCGACCAGGATCAGCACGATGAGCAGCAGCGCCGGCAGCGCCTGCCAGGTGTTGCGCAGCATTTCGCGCCACGGCGGGCGCGCCGCGCTCGACGCGTAGCCGCGCCGGCGGCACACCCACCAGTTGGTGGCCGCCATCGCCAGCGCGATCAGCGCGCCGGGCACGAAGCCGGCCATGAACAGCGCGCCGACCGAGACGTTCTCATCCTGCAGCGCGTAGATGATCATGATGATCGACGGCGGGATCACCGGGCCGATGATGGCGGTGCTGGCGGTGAGCGCAGCCGCGTAGCTGCGGTCGTAGCCGGCCTTCTCCATCATGCGCGACATCATCGCGCCGGGGCCGGCCACGTCGGCCATCGCCGAGCCCGAGACGCCCGAGAACAGCGTGAGCGACAGCACGTTAGCGTAGCCCAGCCCGCCGCGCAGGTGCCCGACGAACTGCGCCGCGAAGCGCAGCAGCACGGCGGTGAGCGCGCCGCCGCTCATCAACTCGGCCGCCAGGATGAAGAACGGCACCGCCATCAGCGGGAAGCTGTCGAGCCCGGTGAACATCTCCTTGAGCACCACCACCTGCGGATAGCGCCCGCCGGCCAGCACCGCGATCGACGCGGCCATCGCCAGCGCGAAGGCGATCGGCACGCCGATCGTCATCAGCACCAGCGCCGCGACGAAGAGGGTCAGCGCCAAGTCTTCGTCTCCGGTCGGCGGCGCGCGGCGATCGTGGCCGCGTTCAGAGGGTGGCGGCGGTTTCGGCGTCGATCTCGTCGGACGCCATCACGCGCCGCTCCACCACGTAGCGGCGCGCGACCAGCAGCAGGTGCACGATCAGCAGCACGAAGCCGAGCGGCATCGCGAGATAGGCCCAGCCGAACGAGATGCCGGTGGCCGCGGTGGTCTGGAAGCGCATCACGCTGGTGTACGTCGCGCCCTCCCAGGCCATCAGCGCGAAGAACGTGAGCAGCGCGGCCACGATCAGGCCGCGCAGCCACAGCCCGGCGCGCCCGGGCAGAACGTCGTGCAGGTTCTCGATCGCGATGTGCCCGCCGAAGCGCAGCACCAGGCCGGCGCCGAGGAAGGTGAGCCAGATCATCAGGTGCCTGGCGACCTCCTCGGCCCAGATCAGCGAGTCGTTGGTGAGGTAGCGCAGCGCGACGTTGGCGAACACGATGCACGCCATCGCCGCGAGCAGCGCGACGAGCGCCCAGCGGTTGGCGGCGACGAACGCGCGCTCGAGCGCCTCCATCGCGGGCGGCTCGCGGCTCGCGCGGCTACTTCGCGTTGGCGATGCTGTCGATCAGCGCCTTCGTGTAGCGGCTCTCGTACTGCTTGTAGGCCGGCCCGAGCGCCTGCTGGAACGCCGACTTCGACTTGTCGTCGAGCACCACCACCTGCATGCCGGCGGCCTTGACGTCCTCGACGCCCTTGCGCTCGACCTCGTCGACGAAGCGGCGCATCGCCACTACGCCGGCCTTCGCGCCTTCGGTGAGCGCCTTCTTGCCCTCGGCGTCGAGGCTGTTCCACAGCTTCGGCGAGACCATCAGCGCGGCCGGCGAGTAGACGTGACCGGTCAACGTCAGGTGCTTCTGCACCTGCGCCAGCTTGGCCGACACGATCACCGACATCGGGTTCTCCTGGCCGTCGATGGTGCCCTGCTGCAGCGCGCCGATCACCTCCGGCCAGGCCATCGGCGTGGGCGCGGCGCCCAGCGTCTTGAACGCGGTGATGTGCACCGGGTTCTCCATCGTGCGGATCTTCAGGCCCTTCATGTCGTCGGGTTTCTGGACCGGGTGCTTGCTGTTGGTGAGATGGCGGAAGCCCTGCTCGCCCCAGGCGAGCGCGATCAGGCCGCGCGCCGGAAACTTCGCGAGCAGGTCCTGGCCGACCTTGCCGTCGAGCACCGCGCGCGCGTGCGCCAGGTCGCGGAACAGGAACGGGATGTCGGTGACGCCCACTTCGGGCACGAAGTTGCTCAGCGTGCCGCTCGAGACGATCACCGCCTCGAGGGTGCCCAGCTGCACGCTCTCGACCGTCTCGCGCTCGCCGCCCAGCGCGCTGGACGGGAACTGCTTGAACTTGAGCTTGCCGTTGCTCAGCTTCTCGGCCGTTTCGGCCCAGGCCGCGGCCCCGGCGCCGTAGTGCGAGTTCACCGCCAGCGCGTAGGCGAGCTTGACTTCGGTCTGCGCAGCCGCCGGCGCGGCGATCGAGAAGGCGGCGGCGACGAGAGCGGCCGCCGCGGGAATCCGCGTGAGCAACGACATGGGAGGTTCTCCTGGCTGGGACGCTGTGGCGGGCCGGATTATGACACGCGCACCCGGCGCCGACGGATCGGGATCGACCCCGTATCGCGGTCTTTCGCCGAGCCGCCCTGCTCCGGTCGCCTGCGATCGGCCTGGCCGGCCGACGCGCTTCAGTCGCTGATCGGCGGCGCGGCCTTCAGCACTTCCTCGCAGGTGGTCGTTCCGGCGGCGATCTTCTGCGCGCCGGCCAGGCGCAGCGGCTTGAGCCCGCCGCGGATCGCGCGGCGCCGGATGGCGCCCAGGTCCGGCTTGTCGTTGATCAGCTCGCGCAGCCCGGCGTCGAGCACCAGCAGCTCGTACAGGCCGCTGCGGCCGCGGTAGCCGGTCATGCGGCAGTCGAGGCAGCCCACCGGGTGGTAGACGCGTTTCGGCCGGGCCGCGCGAAACGGCTTGATCAGCGCGTTCCACTCGTCGTCGGACAGCTCGCTGCCCGCCTTCTTGCACGATTCGCACAGCGTGCGCACCAGGCGCTGCGCCATCACGCCGATCAGCGTGGCATTGAGCAGGTACGGCGGCACGCCCAGGTCGAGCAGGCGCGTGATCGCCGACGGCGCGTCGTTAGTGTGCAACGTCGACAGCACCAGGTGTCCGGTCAGGGCGGCCTGGATCGCCATCTCGGCCGTCTCCAGGTCTCGGATCTCGCCCACCATGATGATGTCGGGGTCCTGGCGCATCAGCGCGCGGATACCGTCGGCGAAGCCGAGCTCGATGCCGTGCTGCACCTGCATCTGGTTGAAGCTCGGCTCGACCATCTCGATCGGGTCCTCGACCGTGCACACGTTCACGTCGTCGGTCGCGAGCTGCTTGAGCGTCGTGTACAGCGTGGTGGTCTTGCCCGAGCCGGTGGGGCCGGTCACCAGCACGATGCCGTTGGGCCGCGTGATCATCGATTCCCAGGTCGTGAGATCGTCGTCGTTGAAGCCCAGCTCGGCGAAGTCGCGCACCAGCACTTCGGGGTCGAACACGCGCATCACCAGCTTC
>JAHDYE010000298.1 GCA_023383035.1 Burkholderiaceae bacterium
CGGCCACCACGCGCACGCGCCCCGCGCCGACCTTCTGGCCGATCGCGCGGCCCGACGCGAGCACCTCGGAGCTGCCCTTCAGGCGGTAGCGCTGCTGGCGCGTTTCGGCCTGCAGCGATTTCACCGTCTCGGGGCGCGCCTGCAGGATGTAAAGCTTGCCGTCATGACCGTCCTTGCCCCACTCGATGTCCATCGGCCGCCCGTAGTGGCGCTCGATGATCACCGCGTAGCGCGCCAGCTCGACGACGTCCTCGTCGGCCAGCGAATAGCGGTTGCGCGCGTCGATCGGCGTGTCGACGGTGCGCACCGTGCGCCCGGCCGCCGGATCGCCGCCAACGGGCGCGAAACCCATGCGGATCAGCTTCGAGCCCATCTCGCGCCGGATGATCGGGAACTTGCCGGCCTCCAGCATCGGCTTGTGCACGAAGAACTCGTCCGGGTTCACGGCGCCCTGCACCACCGTCTCGCCCAGCCCGTAGGAGCTGGTGATGAACACCACGTCGGGAAAGCCCGATTCGGTGTCGATCGTGAACATCACGCCGGAGCTGGCCAGATCGCTGCGCACCATGCGCTGCACGCCGGCCGACAGGGCTACGCCCGCGTGCGCGAAGCCCTTGTGGACGCGGTAGGAGATCGCCCGGTCGTTGTACAGCGACGCGAACACATGACGGATGCGTTCGAGCACCGCGTCGATGCCGTTCACGTTCAGGTAGGTTTCCTGCTGGCCCGCGAACGAGGCGTCGGGCAGGTCTTCGGCGGTGGCCGACGAGCGCACCGCGACCGAGATTTCCTGGCCGGACTCCTCGACCAGGCGCTGGTAATGGCGCCGGATCTCCTGTTCGAGCGGCGCCGGCAGCGGCGCCGCCTCGATCCAGCCGCGGATCTCGGCGCCGCACTCGGCCAGCGCCTTGACGTCCTCGGTGTTCAGTTCGTGCAGCCGGGCGTCGATGCGCGCGGTCAGCCCGTTGTGGCGCAGGAACTCACGGAAGGCGAACGCGGTGGTGGCGAAGCCGCCCGGCACGCGCACGCCCGAGGCCGCGAGCTGGCTGATCATCTCCCCCAGCGACGCGTTCTTGCCGCCGACCGATTCGACATCGGCCATGCGCAAGTCTTCGACGGGGACGTCGTATCGTCCTTCGTGCTGATTCATGGAAAGGCCCTGACATGGTTGGAAACCGGTAGCGGCAAAACGCTCGAGACGGCCGGTGCGCGCGCGCCGGCCGTCTGCAGCGCTCTGCAGCAGCGACGGCGCCGTACGGGTCCGCCGCTTGCCGAGGATTCGCGGATAATTCTACTGCGCACGGTCCGGCCCCGGCCCGTGCAAACCGCACGCAGCCGCTCCCCGGCCGGCTCGCGCGCCGGAAGTCGACCATGCCCGAACCCGGCAGTCCGCATTACGATCGCACCATCTTCTACATCTCCGATGGTACCGGCATTACCGCCGAAACCTTCGGGCATTCGCTGCTCACGCAGTTCGAGCACCTGCGCCTGCGCGAAGTGCGCCTGCCGTTCGTCGATTCGGTCGAGAAGGCGCGCCAGGCGGTGGAACGCATCGACCGCCAGGCGCTGCTGGACCGGCACCGCCCGATCGTGTTCAGTACGCTGGTCGATGCGTCGATCAACGACGTGGTGCGGCTCGCCAACTGCCGCTTCCTGGACCTGTTCGCCACGTTCGTCGAGCCGCTGGAGAGCGAGTTCGGCGTGCGCTCCACGCACACGATCGGCCGCTCGCATACCGCGACGAACACCGAGGCCTACCAGCGACGCATCGCGGCGATCAACTATTCGCTCGCGCACGACGACGGCCAGCAGCATGCCGATCTGGCCAATGCCGAGGTGATCCTGATCGGCGTCTCGCGCAGCGGCAAGACGCCCACCAGCCTGTACCTGGCGATGCAGCACGGCATCCGCGCCGCGAACTATCCGCTGATTCCGGACGACTTCGAGCGCCGCCGGCTGCCCATGGTGCTCTATCGCTACAAGCCCAAGCTGTTCGGGCTGTCGATCGCCCCCGAACGGCTGTCCGAGATCCGCAACGAGCGGCGCCCGGGCAGCCGCTACGCGTCGCTCGAAAACTGCCGCTACGAAGTCAGGGAAGCCGAAGCGCTGATGCGCCGCGAGGGCATCCGCTGGCTGTCCTCGACCACCAAGTCGATCGAGGAGATCGCGGCCACCATCCTGCAGCAGCTCGACATCGGCTGAGCGAGGCTTCCCGGCGAGGCGGCGGGTGCACGGACGCCGCAAGAGGCCACCCCCGGGCGGGCCGAAGCGCGCAGGACGGGCTCATGCCGCTGCGTGCGCCGCCGTGCGCTGGCGCAACTGCTCGAACAGGCACACCGCGGCGGCCACGCCTACGTTCAGCGATTCGACCGCCGGCGATTGAGGAATGCCGAGCGATACCACGGCCGGCCAGGTGCGCAGCCCGGCGTCGAGCCCCTGCCCTTCGTTGCCGAACAGCCACAGGGCCGGCGCACGCAGGTCGGCGCGGTACAGCGACAGCGGCGCGTGCGCCTGCGCCGCCCGCACCTGCAGCGCGGCGCGCTCGCGCAGCACTGCCGGCGCGATGCCTTCGTGGATCTCGAGATGGAAATGCGCGCCCATGCCGGCGCGCAGCACCTTGGGCGACCAGCAGAACGCGGTGCCCGGCGAAGCGATCACGCGTCGCACGCCGACGGCCGCACAGGTGCGCAGGATGCCGCCGACGTTGCCGGGATCCTGGACCCGGTCCAGGTAGACCGCGTCGTCCTGCAGCCGCGCCGGCAGCGCCGGGCACGGGGTCGGCACGATCGCCAGCGGCCCGCTGCCGTGCTCGACCTGGCTGGCGCGCGCGAACAGGCGATCGTCGAGCACCGTCGGAGGCGTCGGCAGGCGTCCGATCAGCGCCCGCACCTCGACCGAATCCAGGCCACGCCGCGGTACGAAGACCTGCGCGTCGCCGGCCTGCGCGCCGAAACACGCCAGCCAAGCCTGGACCAGGTGCACGCCTTCGATCACCGACAGGCCCTGGCGGCGACGCTCGCGCGCCGAGGTCGTCAGTTCGAGCAAACGCCGGAAACGTTCGTTGGACGCCGAGACGATCGCGCGCGAAGCCGGCATCGCCTACCGATCCGGCAGCGGATCCGGCAGCGGGTCGAGCAGCGCACGCACCGGCGCGAAGCTGCGCCGATGCTCGGAGCACGGTCCGTGGCGGCGCAGTTGTTCGAGGTGTTCGGGCGTCGCATAACCCTTGTGCCGATCGAAGCCGTATTGCGGGAAACGTTCGTGCAGTGCCCGCATCGCCTCGTCGCGCGCGCACTTGGCGAGGATCGACGCCGCCGAGATGGCCGGGTCGATCGCGTCTCCTCCCACCAGCGTCTGCACCGCACAGCGCAGCCTCGGTGGCTGGTTGCCGTCCACGCGCGCCAGCACGGGTGCGACCGCCAGCTCGGCGACCGCACGCTGCATCGCCAGCAGGCTCGCCTGCAGGATGTTCAGGCGGTCGATCTCGGCGGTGCTGGCGCTGGCGACCGCCCAGGCCCGGGCGCGCTCGCGGATGCGCTGCGACAGCGCCTCGCGGCGTTGCGCGGTGAGCAGCTTGGAGTCGCGCAGACCGTCGATCGGCGCGCGCGCGTCGAGCACGACCGCGGCCGCGTACACCGCCCCGGCCAGCGGGCCGCGCCCGGCCTCGTCGACGCCGCACACCGGCCCGGCGGGCAGCGACAGCACCAGCGCGAGCTGCGCGTCGGCCTGCGGCGGTGCGCCGCCCCTACGCATCGGCCACCTCGAGCACCGCCTGCGCGGCGCGCGTCGCGCAGCCGCGGCGCAGCGCGTCGTGCAGCGCGCCGAACTGCGCGACGATCTGCCCGCGATGGGCGTCGTCGTCGAGCTGGCGCAGCAGCGCCTCGCCCATCGCCTGCGGACGCACCGCCGACTGCAGGAACTCGGGCACGACGAAGCGGCGCGCCAGGATGTTGGGCAGCCCCACCCATGGCAGGTATCCCATGCGCCGCATGATGCGGTAGCTCAGCCAGCTCATGCGGTACGCGATCACCATCGGCCTGCGAAACAGCGCCGC
>JAHDYE010000299.1 GCA_023383035.1 Burkholderiaceae bacterium
GTCCTCGCCGCGCAGGTACTTCGACGGCACCGGAACGCCGAGCACCGGCACGATGGTCTTCGACGCAAGCATGCCCGGCAGGTGCGCCGCGCCGCCGGCGCCGGCGATGATCGCGCGCAGCCCGCGCTCGCGCGCCTGTTCGGCATAGCGGAACATGTCGTCGGGCATGCGATGCGCGGACAGCACGCGCGCCTCGAACGGCACCTGGAACTCGCGCAGCACCGCCGCCGCGTGCTGCATCACGTCCCAGTCGCTGCCCGACCCCATCACCACGCCCACCAGCACCGTGCCCATCGTCGCTCCTTCGTCGGCCATCGCGCGCTGCCTTCGCCGCCGCGTGTCGGTGTCGCCCGTCGCGCCGGATCAGTCGCGCAGCGCCTGCCCGCTCAGTGCCTGCCCCGTCAGCCGGTGCAGCGCCTCGCGATACTTCTGCGCGGTCTGTTCGATCACCTCGCGCGGCAGCGGCGGCGGCGGCGGGCGCTTGTTCCAGCCCGGCACGGTCTCGAGGTAATCGCGCACGAACTGCTTGTCGAACGACGGCGGCGAGCTGCCCGGGCGCCACGAATCGGCCGGCCAGAAGCGCGAGGAGTCGGCCGTCAGCACCTCGTCCATCAGGTGCAACGTGCCGCCCGCATCGAGCCCGAACTCGAACTTCGTGTCGGCGATCAGGATGCCGCGGCCGGCCGCGTAGTCGCTCGCGCGGCGGTACAGCTCGAGGCTGATCGCGCGGATGCGTTCGGCCCGCGGCGCGCCGATGCGCGCGGCCATGTCGTCGAACGCGATGTTCTCGTCGTGCTCGCCCAGCTCGGCTTTCGCGGCCGGCGTGAAGATCGGTTCGGGCAGCCGGTCGGCCATGCGCAGCCCCGGCGGCAACGCGATGCCGCACACCGCGCCGCCGGCCTGGTAGTCCTTCCAGCCCGATCCGATCAGGTAGCCGCGCACCACCGCCTCGACCAGGATCGGCTTCAGGCGCTTGACCACCATCGAGCGGCCGCGCACCTGCTCGCGCTCGTCGGGCGCGACCATCGACTCGGGATCGATGCCGGTCAGGTGATTCGGCACCACGTCGGCCAGCCGCTCGAACCAGAACAGCGCCATCTGGTTGAGCACGCGGCCCTTGTCCGGAATCGGGTCGGCCATGATCACGTCGAACGCCGACAACCGGTCGGTGGTCACGATCAGCAACCGGTCGTCGCCGATCGCGTAGTTGTCGCGCACCTTGCCGCGCGACAGCAGCGGCAGCGAGCGCAGGTTCGAGTGATAGACGACCGCCATCGGGACAACCGCGGGAAAACCGTTATTTTGCCTGATCGCCCCGGCGCCAGCGTGCCAGCCAGCCGAGCCCCTCGCGCGTCGCGCCGCGCGGCCGGTACTCGCAGCCGATCCAGCCCTGGTAGCCGAGCGCGTCGATCAGCTCGAACAGGTACGGATGGTTCAGCTCGCCCACGTCGGGCTCGTGGCGCTCGGGCACGCCGGCGATCTGCATGTGGCCGACGCCGGCCAGGTGGCGACGGATCTTCGTCGCCACGTCGCCCTCGACGATCTGGCAGTGGTACAGGTCCATCTGCACCTTCAGGTTCGGCTCGCCCACCTCGGCGACGATCGCGTGCGCATCAGCCTGCGTGTTCAGCAGGTAGCCGGGCACGTCGCGCGTGTTGATCGGCTCGATCAGCGCGGTGATCCCCTCGGCCGCGAGCCGCCGGGCCGCCCAGCGCAGGTTGGCGACGTAGCACGCGCGCTGGCGCTCGCGCTGCGCCGCATCGCTCACGATGCCGGCCATCACGTGCAGCCGCGGGCACCGCAGCGCGGCGGCGTAGCCGATCGCGCGCTCGATGCCGGCGCGGAACTCGGCCTCGCGCCCGGGCAGGCTGCAGGTGCCGCGATCGCCGGCCCCCCTGTCGCCGGGCGGCGCGTTGAACAGCACCTGCTGCAGGCCGGCGGCGCGCAGCGCCGCGGCGATCCCGGTGGCGTCGAAGTCGTACGGGAACAGGAACTCCACCGCGCGAAAGCCGTCCTGCGCGGCGGCCTCGAAACGCTGCAGGAACGGCAGCTCGGTGTACATCAGCGAGAGGTTGGCGGCGAATCTGGGCATCGCGACTCCGTGTGCCGACGCGCGCGGCGTCCGACGGCCATGATAGACGCGCCCGGCACACGGCGCGGACACCGCGGCCGCGGGTTTTCCGCTATCGTGGAACGCGCGCAACGAGACGCGAGGAGGGACCCGTGATGGCCACGCACCTTGCTCATCCGTGCCGCATGCGCGCAGTCCGCGGCGCTGCCGCCGCGGCCCCGGCCGCCTCGATGAGGAGCGAGCACGAATGATCAGCGAACTGGTGTGGTTCGACCTGCCGCCCGGCATGAGCCGCGACGAAGTGGTGCGCGGCATGCGCGAAGTCGCGCCCGCCTGGCGGCGCAATCCGGACCTGATCCGCAAGACCTTCCTCTACGACGCGGCCAACGGCCGCACCGGCGCGCTGTACCTGTGGAAGCACCGCGCGGCCGCCGAGGCGGCGCACGACGCGGCCTGGCGCCAGCGCGTCATGGACAGTTACGGCAGCGTGCCCACGCTGCAATACTTCGACACGCCGCTGGTGGTGGACAACGCGCTCGGCCAGACGATCGAGGGCTGAGCGGCATTCGCCCCGGCGGGCGACCTGCCCCGTCCTGCCGGCGGCTTGCCCCCGCTCCGTCCGCTTGCGGCTAAGGCCACCCGTCACAAGGCCGTGGCGCCGGTGTTCAGCGCGCGTCTTCCGGCAATGGAATGAACTCGGCGTTGTCGTTCGGCGGCAGCGCGATGCGACCGGCCCGCCAGTCGGCCTTGGCCTGCTCGATGCGCTCCCTGCGCGAACCCACGAAGTTCCACCAGATGTGGCGCTCGCCGAGCGGCTCGCCGCCCAGCAGCATCACCGTCGACGCTTCGCGCGCGCGCAGCGCCGGGGATTCGGCCGCGTCGAACACGCGCATCTGCCCGGGCAGGTATTCGTGGCCGTCCGCTTCGACGCGGCCCGTCACCACGTAGGCGGCGCGCTCGGCGTGGCCGCGCGGCAGTTCCAGCCGCGCCTGCGGCTGCAGCACCGTGTGCAGGTAGAACATCGGCGAATGCGTCTTCACCGGACTGGCCATGCCGAACGCCTCGCCGGCGATCAGGCGCATCCACGCGCCGCCGTCGGCGGCCTCGGGCAGCACGCGCGCCGGGTAGTGCTCGAACGACGGCTCGGCCTCCTCGTCGGCCTCGGGCAGCGCCACCCACGACTGCAGCAGCTCGAGCCCCGGATCGACGCGCACCGACGGATCCTCGAAGCGCTCCGAATGCGAGATGCCGCGCCCGGCGGTCATCCAGTTGACGTCGCCGGGCCGGATCACCTGCTCGATGCCCAGGCTGTCGCGATGCGTGACCGCGCCGCTCAGCAGGTAGCTGACGGTCGACAGGCCGATGTGCGGGTGCGGGCGCACGTCGGCGCGGCGCCCGGTCTCGGGCGCGAACGTCACCGGGCCGGCGTGATCGAAGAAGATGAACGGGCCCACCATGCGGCGCTTCGCGTACGGCAGCACGCGCCGCACCGCCAGTCCATGGCCCAGATCGGCCTGGCGCGCGTCGATGACGATTCCCGACATGGCACCGCTCCGTGGGATCGATGCGCCATTATTGCGCGATCGTGCGCGCCGTGCGATTGCACTGCCGCGCGGCGGCGCGCGTGGTGTGGTCAGGCGCCTCGGCGCGTGACCCTCGGTGCGCGCGCCTCGGTGCGCCGCGCAAACATGCGGCGCGCGCTGGCCCGTCAGTTGACGACCTGCGCCAGCTCGCCCTTGCGATAGCGTTCGACCATCGTCGACAGCGCGACGGCGCGGATCTTGCTGCCCTGTCCTTCGCAGCCGAACTGGCGATAGCGCTGCAGGCAGATCTGCTTCGCGGCCTCACGCGCCGGCTTCAGGTACTCGCGCGGATCGAACTTCGACGGGTTCTCGGCGAGGAACTTGCGGATCGCCGCCGTCATCGCCAGCCGGATGTCGGTATCGATGTTGATCTTGCGCACGCCGTACTTG
>JAHDYE010000300.1 GCA_023383035.1 Burkholderiaceae bacterium
GCATGCGCGACGCCGGCATCTTCGACGGCGACCTGCTCGCGGTGCGCCGCGCCGCGGAAGCGCGCAACGGCCAGATCGTCGTCGCCCGGGTCGGCGACGATGTCACCGTCAAGCGTTGGCGACGCCGCGGCTACACGATCGAGTTGCTGCCCGAGAACCCCGAGTTCGAGCCGATCGTCGTCGACAGCCGCAGCGGCGCCTTCGCGCTCGAAGGTATTGCCGTCGGCCTGCTGCGCAGCGGCAGGGCCTTGTGAGAACGCAATGTCCACCCTGCCCGCCACGGTCTGGCGCGCCAGCCAGCTCGGTCACGCCGGCATCGCCGCCCGCTCGAGCGGCTTTCCCGCCATCGATGCCGAGCTGCCCGGCGCAGGCTGGCCGGTCGGCATGCTCACCGAGCTGATCGGGCGCGAATCGGGCATCGGCGAGTTGCGCCTGCTGGTGCCGCTGCTGCGGCAGGTCACCCGCGAGCGCCGTTTCGTCGTGCTGCTCGCGCCCCCGCACCTGCCTTACGCGCCCGCGCTCGCCAGCCACGGCATCGACCTCGATTACCTGCTGGTGGTGCAGGCGCCCAACGCAGCCGATCGCCTGTGGGCGGTCGAACAAACGCTCAAGAGCGCCGCCTTCGGCGCCCTGCTCGCCTGGCTGCCGCAGCAGCGCACACGTCCCGAGCATCTGCGCCGCATGCAGTCGGCCGCCCAGACGGCCGGCGGCCCGGCGTTCCTGTTCAGGCCGCTGGCGGCGCAATTCGAAGCCTCGCCCGCGCCGTTGCGGCTACTGCTGCTGCCGCGGCCCCACCAGCAGCTGTCGGTGCAGATTCTCAAGCGTCGCGGGCCGGTCATGGTCGATCCGGTTCTGATTGATCTTCCCCAGCCGGTATCGGCGATCCGGCTGCGCGCCCGTCCACCCGCTGCACCGGCGCTGCAACCGGTGCACGCACGCACGGGTCACGACGCGTCACGCGCCGGCACGCTGAACTGACCGGAGCGCCCTTCGCTGGCCGGAGTACGCTTCCTCCCGATCGTTTCGCATGAATCCGGCAGCAGCACGACCCTCGTCCGGATGGTGGCTGGGCCTGTTCTTCGACCAGCTGTCGCTCGACATCGTCCGGCGCGGTACGACAGCGCACGACGATGCGAGCCCGCTGGCAATCTGCGACCGGCTGCACATCCTCGACGCCGACGACACCGCCCGGGCGCTGGGCATCGTTCCCGGCATGAAACGGGCCGCGGCGCTGGCCCTCGCCCCGGCGCTGCGGCTGTGCGAGCACGACGCAGCCCGGCGACAGGCGACGCTCGATGCGCTCGCGACCTGGGCGCTGCAGTTCACGCCGGCCGTCAGCCAGCAGTACGACCTTCCGTTCGGCCGGCTCGACGACACGCCCTGCCCCTGCGGCCTGCTGCTCGAGGTCGCGCCCAGCCTGCGCTGTTTCGGCGGATCTCACGCGCTGCTCGGGCGGGTGCGTCGAGGCCTGCACGCACTGGGCTTCGCGGCACGCATCGGCGCGGCGCCCACCGCTGCCGCCGCCTGGCTGTTCGCGCGCCATCGCGATGGTCTGCAGGCGCACGGCGCGGGGCTCGAAGCCGCCGTGCGCAGCCTGCCCACCGGCCTGCTCGCGCGCAGCCGGGCGCAGCGCGAAACGCTCGATGCGATCGGTGCGCACCGCATCGGCGATCTGCTCGGATTGCCTCGTGCCGGCCTGGCGCGACGCTGCGGACCCGCGCTGCTCGATGAGATCGACCGCGCACTCGGGCGCCAGCCCGAGCCGCGCCACTGGTTCGAGGCACCTGAACGCTTCGACGCGCGCATCGAGCTGCTGGCACGGGTCGAGCACGCCGAAGCGCTGCTGTTCGTCGCGCGGCGCCTGCTCGAGCAGCTCGCCGGGTGGCTGGCGGCACGCCACGGCGCGCTGCGCGAATTCGTCGTGCACATCGAGCACGACCGGCTCGGCAGGCGCAACGGGCCTGCCGATACGCTGGTCGCAGTGCGGCTCGCCGATCCGGGCCGCGATCCCGACCGCCTGTGCGCATTGCTGCGCGAAAAGCTTGCGATCACCCGGTTGCCCGCACCGGCCCGCGCGCTGCGCCTGCGCTGTGACGAGGTCCTGGCGCACGTCACGCGCAGCGAACCGCTGTTCCCGGCTGTGGGCAGCGCGCACCAGAGCGTCATGCGGCTGATCGAGCGGCTGCAGGCACGGCTCGGCCCCCGGCAGGTGCAGCGCCTGACGCTCGTGGCCGACCACCGTCCCGAGGCCGCCTGCCGGATCGAGGCGATCGACGCGCTGCCGGGTTCGCCGGAAACGGCACGGCAATCGGCATCCGGACCCCGATCGCCCCCGCCGGCGCCCGCCACGGCGAGTGCGCCGGGCGCCCTGCCCAGGCCCTTGTGGTTGCTGCGCGAACCGGTCGCGATCAGCGAACATGACAACCGCCCCCGCTGGCACTCGACGCTGACGCTGCTGGCCGGCCCGGAGCGCATCGAAGGCGGCTGGTGGGACGCTGCACTGGTGCAGCGCGATTACTTCGTCGCCGAAGACGAAACCCACGCGCTGTACTGGATCTATCGCGAGCGCCTGTCACCCGAAGATGCGCATCGCGGCTGGTTCGTGCACGGGCGCTTCGGCTAGGACATCACGGTTGCCCGCGCTCCGGCGGGCACGGCGTCCGGCCGCGCGACGCGGCTGGCGCGCGATCAGAGCGTGGGATGGGGCGAGTGTTCGCGGCGTTCCGCGCGCATCTGGCAGTCGATGCAGCGCAATGCCATCGGGTTCGCCTGCAGCCGCTCGAACGGGATCTCGCAGCCGCAGTCGACGCAGACGCCGTAAGTGCTCTCGTCGATGCGCCGCAGGGAGCCGCGCAGGCCACGCCATTCCTCGATGTCGCGCAGCACCTCGGACATGTCGAGCTCGCTTTCCGTGAGGATCGACGAGAGGTCGCCGCTGTCGCCGATACGATCGAAGGCGGAGAATTCCTCGGACGCTTCGCCGAGCTTGCCGGCGATTTCCTGTTCGAGCAAAACCAGGCGCTGCCGGATCCGTGCCAGCAATTCATCGATCTGGGATTCCGACAGGGGCATGCAGACCTCCGGTACGATACCGCCCATCCTAAGGCCGGAACCGAACCCGACCTTGACCGACGTCAAGCCCTCCGGACGCCCGGCTCGATCCGGTCGACCGCGTCGGTGATCAGGGTGTCGAGGCCCCAGTCGAACAATTGCCGCGCCCGCGCCGGGTCGTTGACCGTGTAGGTGATTACCCGCAACCCAGCCCGATGGGCCGCCGCAACCACCGGCGCCGACAGCGTCGCCTCCTGCGCATCGAGCGCAACGCAGCCGAGCGCGTCGCAACGCGCCAGCCAGTCGCCGGGGAGCTGGCCGAACAGCAGTGCGCGCGGCAGCCCCGGCGCCGCGCGCCGCGCTGCCTCGAGCGCCGTTTCGGAGAACGACGACAGGATCGGCGGCACCGCCAGGCCGTGCCAGAGCCGCTGCGCCTCGAGCGCGACGGCCGCGCCGGTTTCGGCTTCGCGTCCCGGACAGGGCTTGATCTCGACGTTGGCCCGATGCCCGTTGCGCAGCAGCCAGCGCGCCACCTGCGCGAACGCCGGAACCGGTTCGCCGGCATACGCGGCGGAATGCCAGCCGCCGGCGTCGAGCCGGGCCAGCTCGGCGAACGTGCGGCCGGCCACTCGCCCCGTACCGTCGGTAGTGCGATCGAGCGTGGCGTCGTGCATCAGCACCAGCACGCCGTCGCCGCTCAGCTTCACGTCGAACTCGAACATGCCGAAGCCGAACGACGCGCCCAGCCGCATCGCCGCCAGCGTGTTCTCGGGCGCCAGCCTGCCGGCACCGCGATGCGCGGCCACGCGCGGATAGGGCCAGTTCGCGAACGACACGCTCACCGCCTGCGCCTCACTTGTCCGAATCGACCAGGCCCTTGACGAACCATTTCTGCATCAGCAGCACCACTGCCACCGGCGGCAGCATCGCCAGCATGGCGGTGGCCATCACCAGGTTCCACTCGGTGGCCGCGTCGCCGCCCGAGATCA
>JAHDYE010000301.1 GCA_023383035.1 Burkholderiaceae bacterium
ATCCGGTACTGCAACAGCTCCTTCTGGGCGGATAAATCGGTCATGGCACTGGTCCTGTGCTGCCGGTCGGTCGGCGACGAGTCGGGTTTCGCGCCGGCGCCGGCCGATCCGTGGCGGGTGCGATGCCAGTATCGCGCGGCGCCGGGGCCAATGCGAGACGCGGAAACTTCCGACGGTAATTGACGTTGACGTTAACGTCAACCATGGCTGCTGTCGGTCGGGTGGGTGACAGTCGGACCGCTCCGGGAAGCGCTCATGGCGTCAGAGGATCCGGAGTTCATGCGGCGGTGGCCCGGGGCGATTTCGGACCGCCGCGGCGTCGGGCGATTTCGTGCCGCCGCAGCCTTTCGGATAGCATCCACTGAACAAAATGCCTGCCCGTTCCCCCATCGATTCCCGCGCGCTGCGTCAGGCACTCGGCTGCTTTCCCACCGGTGTCACCATCGTGACCGCGCCCGCTGGCGACGGCGCATTCGTCGGACTGACGGTCAACTCGTTCAATTCGCTGTCGCTGGATCCGCCGCTGATCCTGTGGTCGCTGGCCACGCGCAGCTCGAGCCGGCGCGCGTTCGAGAGTGCCGGACACTTCGCGGTGAACGTCCTGGCCGACGACCAGGTGGCGCTGTCGCAGCGCTTCTCGTCGCAGCGTCCGGACAAGTTCGACGACCTGGTGGTGCATGCGGGGCTCGGCGGTGCGCCGCTGATCGAGGGCTGCTCGGCGCACATCGAATGCCGCACGCAGTCGGCGCAGGTCGAGGGCGACCACGTGCTGTTCATCGGCCGCGTGGAACGCGTGCGCAGCAGCGGCCGGCCGCCGCTGGTCTTCGTCGGCGGGCGCTATCGCGGCCTGGGCGCCGAACTGGGATGAGCCGCGCGGCCACGCATCAATAGCGCACTTCGATCCCGTACGATTGCCTGAGCCAGTCGGCGTAGGCCGCCATGTTCACGCTGCCGACGATCGACGGCTGGCCGTTCCCGTCGATGCCGCGGCGCGGCTGGGGAACCAGGAACGCGGCCGTATCCCGCCAGCTCATGCCGGGCATCGCTGCCTGTCGCTGCGTGGTCCTCTGCAGCACACGGCCTTCGGCGTCGCGCCGATAGACCGCGCGATCGTTCAGATCGCCGTAGTTGCGATCGTGCATGCGCGGGTCGAAGACGTACCGGTCGTGCAGCGGCAGCTCGCGCAGCGGCACGCCCATCGCCTGCGCCATTTTCGTCATCCAGATCAGCGACACCTTGGCCAGATCGCCCTCGGCGTTGCCGCCGCCTACATCGGTGTGGTTGCCGATGAAGCCGGCCTCCACCACCCAGGTACCGCTGCCGAGCGCCGATTCGAGCGGAAAGAGCGCGCGATGCTCGTTCAGGGCCACCGCATGGAAGGCGCCGCGTACCGACGACGGGATCGCGAGCTGCCATTCGTCGTTGTCCAGACCGGCGAGCCCGAACTGCGCGACGGTGTCCCACAGGCCGAGGAAACGCAGGTCGACGCAGATGCCGCGCGTCCAGAAACGCCGGTCGTCGATCAGGGTCGAGACGCGATTGACGAAGTCACGCGCCATCGCCGCGCCGCGCGAGAATCCGATCACGTCGATCGGCACGTGCTGGCCGACCCATGCGTCGCCGAGAAAATCGTCGAGCGTGCCCAGCATCCAGTCGACGCGGGCACGGGCGCTGCCAGCGCCGACCCGGTCCAGCATGCCGCCCCCGATGCCGCTCGCTGCATCGGTGCGGCCGACCCCGGCCATGTACCACTTGTGCGGCTCGTCGTACTGCTCGAAGAAACGACGCACGTTGGTGATGTCCTCGCCGTTCTCGCCGGTGGGGCCGTTGCCGGTGCCGTCGAAGGCGAACAGGATCAGCCCGAGCGGATCGGTCGCCACCAGCGGATTGCCGTCGGCGTAGGCGAACGGATTCAGCCCTGCCGCCAGGCCGAGCGGGTCGGGCTCGAGATAGCGGCCGGCGTCGGGATCGTAGCTGCGCAGCAGGTTGTCGTGCAGACCGGTTTCGCGGTCGAAGTACTGGCCGGCCAGGCGCAGCGGTTGCGTGAAGCTGCCCTCCTCGACGGCCAGTCGGCCATAGGCGTCCCAGTCGCCGCGCCAGACCACGCGGCCGGCCTCGTCGGTGGCCGCTACCGGTGTATCGAGATGATCGGCATGAATCCAGGTGAGCGCACCGGTACCAGCCTCGCGTCCGGCCTGCCCCGGGTCGTGGTCGAGCACCGCCAGCAGCCGCCCGTTCCACCGCAGGTATTGCCGCAGCAGGCGTCCCTCGGCATCGATTTCGGCGGCCAGCGCGCGGCCGTGATGGAGGAAGCCGCGGCTCGCCTGCCGCCCCTCCCTGGCGACGCGCTGGCCAAACGCGTCGTAGCGATAGCGCGTCGTGCCGCGCTCGTCGCTCGCCTCGACGATGCGCCGTTGCGCGCCATAGCGCAGCGCCAGCGTGCCGTGGCGCACCGGCCGGCCGGCGGCGTCGCGATCGGTATCGTCCGCCCGCCAGTCGGTGCCGTCGCGCCGGCGCGCGGCGATGCGCTCGCCGGTGGCGTCGTAGGCGAAGTACTCGACGTGCCGCGGCACGGCCTGCGGTTCGGACATTTGCCGTGGCCCGGCGTCCGGCTGCGGAGCGTCATGCCGCTCGCGCACGATCAGCCGTCCGAAGCGGTCGTAGCCATACCGGTCTTCGCCCCATTCATGGGCGATCGACATCGGCAGACCGGCCGGGTGCCAGCGCAGATGCCGGAACGGCAACACGGCCCGCGGCGAGGCCGGCGACGCTTCCCAGGTGAACGACAGCGCCCGTCCGGACGCATCGTGGCGGCGCACGAAACGGATGCCGTTGCCCAGCCGCATCGTGAGACCCGACGCATCGGGACGCTCGATGCCGTGCACCAGCCACCGGACGTCGCCTTCGCCGCGGGTTGCCAGACCGAGCCGATCCGGCCGCCCTGATTCATCGTACTCGTACAGAAGACGCGAGCCGTCGGGCAGCCCCTGCTCGATGAGCCGCCCGCGCGCGTCGTAGTCGAAGCTCAGGCGGTAGCTGTGGGCGCCGCGTGCGTGCTCGATTCCGGTCAGCCGGCCGTGTGCGTCGTAGCGCGCACGCGAATGCTGCGTGGGGTGATCGACCAGGATCAGCCGCGCGCCGTCGTAGCCGAAGCGCGTTTCGATGCGCTCGTCGCCCGCCAACTGCTCGCGGCGCAGCACGCGCCCCGCGGAATCGTATTCGCGCAGATCGACGCTGCCGTCACCGAACTCGATGCGCGCGAGGCGACCGAGCGTGTCGTAGACATGGCGGCTCGATCCGGCATGCGAGGAGCGGATCTCGACCACGCGACCCAGATCGTCGCGCAGATATTCGGTGCGCCGGCCGGCGGCGTCCACGACGGCGTGACGGCCGGGCTGCGCCTGCACCAGCGCGACCGGCATGCCGGCCGATGCGCGCGACGATTGTGCCGCTCCAACGGACGGCAGCGGCGAAGCCGCACGGCGTGCCGCTGCACCGGACGCACCCTGCGCAGCCGGGCGGAACACCTGCCGCCAGCCGTGGTTCGATTCGATCGCGACGCCGTCGTCGAGCAGCCGGATCGTCCAGCGCTGCCCGTCGGACCACTCGATCCGGCTCGGCCGCCCGGCCGCATCGTAGTCGAAGCGCACGCCGGTACCGCGCACGCTGGTCGATGCCAGGCGCCAGGCGCCGTCGAAGCTGCGCATGCGCCGGCTGCCGTCGGGAAAGCGCTCTGCGACGGGGCGGCCGATCGCGTCGCGCTCGATGGCGTGCGTGAGCAGCAGCGAGTGACCGATACGCACCAGCCGCCGCTGCGCATCGTGGACGAAGACGGTGCGCAGCACGCGATCCTTGCCCTCGCGCGCGATCGACACCAGCCGGCCGCTGGCGTGGCCGAAATGCGCGTACTGCAGACGCAGCGACGCCGTGATCGGCTCGGGCGCGTCGCGGCCC
>JAHDYE010000302.1 GCA_023383035.1 Burkholderiaceae bacterium
CAGCGACGGACAGGCCACCGGCATCTACTCGGGGGACTACCTGTACTGGCTGGGCGCCAATCAGGATCAGCTGTGGCGCCAGTACCTGAGGCGCATCGAGGAGGCCGGCGCCAGCCGGCACGCGGCCGCGCCGGTCCAGGCCACCACGGCCAGACGTCCGAAGCACTGAACACGCGGCCAGGCGATGAGCGAATCGCGTACGCATTTCGGCTACGAGACCGTCGACGAAGCTGCCAAGGCGGAGCGCGTGGCCGGCGTGTTCCACTCGGTCGCCTCGCGCTACGACCTGATGAACGACCTGATGTCGGCCGGCCTGCACCGGGTGTGGAAGGCGTTCACGATCGGCCAGGCCGCGGTGCGCCCGGGCATGCGCGTGCTCGACGTGGCCGGCGGCACCGGCGACCTGGCGCGGGCGTTCGCCCGCCGGGTCGGTGCCAGCGGCGAAGTCTGGCTCACCGACATCAACGCCTCGATGCTGGCCGTCGGCCGCGATCGCATGGTCGACGACGGCTGCCTGCAGCCGGCAGTGCAGTGCGACGCCGAGGCGCTGCCGTTTCCGGACGGCTATTTCGACCGCGTCACGGTCGCGTTCGGCCTGCGCAACATGACCCGCAAGGATCGTGCGCTGGCCGAGATGCGTCGCGTGCTGCGCCCGGGCGGACGGCTGCTGGTCCTCGAATTCTCGCAGGTGCGTAAGGCACTGGCTCCGTTGTACGACCTCTACTCGTTCTCGGTGTTGCCCTGGCTGGGGCGGCAGGTCGCCGGCGACGAAGCCAGCTACCGCTACCTGGCCGAATCGATCCGCATGCATCCGGACCAGGAGACGCTGAAGACGATGATGGAGGAGGCGGGTTTCTCGCGTGTGCGCTACTTCAACCTCACCGGCGGCGTGGTCGCGCTGCACGAAGGGGTTGCACCGTAGCGTTCTCCGGGATTGCTCGCGTTTGTTTTCGGGGGCTGCGGCCCCATCATGGGGTGGTGACAACGTCCCCGACTGTGGAGTGCTCATGAAACGCATGATGTCCCGGATCCTGACCGTGTTCGTCGCGATGCTCGCGGCGGTCGCCTTCGCGATCCCCGAAGCCGAGGCGCGCCGGCTCGGCGGCGGCAAGTCGTTCGGCAAGCAGCAAAGCAACGTGACGCAGCAGCGCAGTGCCACACCGCAGCAACCGGCGGCGGCGCCGCAGGCGCCGGCGCGCCAGAATGCTGCGCCGGCAGCCGCCGGCGGCAGCCGGTGGATGGCTCCGATCGCCGGCCTGGCTGCCGGCCTGGGCCTGGCTGCGCTCGCCAGCTATCTCGGCTTCGGCGAGGAGCTCGCGTCGATCATGCTGATCGCGCTGCTGGTGCTGGCGGCGTTCGTCGTCTTCCGCTTGCTCACCGGCAAGCGCACTGCGGCCGGGCCGCGGCCGGCCTATCAGGGCAGCGGCTATTCGCCCGCCAACGTCGGCCAGGAAGCGGCGGTGCGCTATTCGCCGCTGCCCCAGAGCGCCGGTTCCGCCGACCTGCGTCAGCCGGTCTCGCCGGGGCCGGCGCCGGCGGCACGGGGCGACTGGAGCATCCCGTCGGACTTCGACGCCGACGCCTTCGTGCGCACCGCCAAGGTCCAGTTCGTGCGCCTGCAGGCCGCGTTCGACGCCGGCGACCTGAACGACCTGCGCGAGTTCACGTCGCCCGAGATGTTCGCCGAGCTCAAGCTCGACATCGAGGAGCGCGGCGGGGCCGAGAACCGCACCGACGTGGTGACGCTCGATGCGGAGCTGCTCGGCATCGAAACCTCCACCGTCGAGTATCTGGCAAGCGTACGCTTCAGCGGCCTGATCCGCGAACAGGCCAGCGGCGAAGCCAAGCCCTTCGACGAGGTCTGGAACCTGTCGAGGCCGGTCAGCGGCAATGGCGGGTGGGTGCTCGCCGGTATCCAGCAGCTCGGCTGACGCGGCGCGGGTCCCGGCGGATCGCCGGCGAGGCGATTCGCCCCGCTGCATGATGTCCGATCAGCCTGCCGGTCAGGTGCCCGGCCCGGCGCCCGGTTCGATGCCGGGCGCCGCGGCGCGCGCCGCCTCGTCGCTGCTGCCCCGGTTTCTCGAGGGTGCCGCCGCGGCGCTGGTCGCGGCGTTCGACCATGTGCTGCAGCAGAACGACTGGGCGCGCGCGAAGCTGGCGATGTTCGTCGGGCGCGTGGTGCGCATCGGCGTCGATGCGCCGGCGCTTCCCGGGTTGCCGCCGCCGCAGCTGCTCGCGCGAATCGTCGAAGGCGGGCTGCTCGAGCGGGTGCCGTGGCCGGGCGACGGCGAACCCGAGGTCGCGGTCGACATGCTGCTGCGTCCTTCCGTCGATGCGGCCTTCGCGTTCCTGCGCGGCGGACCCAGGGGCCTGTCGCCGTACCTGCGCATCGAGGGCGAAGTGATGCTCGCGGGCGCGCTGGGCGAGATCGCGCGCGAGCTGCGTTGGGATGCCGAAGAAGACCTCAGCCGGATCACCGGCGATGCGCTGGCCCGGCGCATCGGCGGCAGCGCCGATGCGGCGCGCACCGCGGCGCGCGACCTGCGCGCGCGGCTCGAATCCTCGGCGGTCGCGCATCTGGCCGGCGACGCCGGCCAGCTGGTGGCGCGCGGCGAACTCGCCGCGCTGCGCGGCAGGCTCGATGCGCTCGAAGACCGGATCGGCCGGCTCGCGGCGCAGGCGGGCGCCGCGCGCGTTGCGGCGCGCGCCCACCGGGGTTGAACGGGAGCGCGCATGAGGGCGGCGCAGCGCATCGCCGTGGCCGCCTGCCTAATAACGGCGGTCGGCGCCGCGCCAGCCGTGCGCGAGGCGCACGGTGCTCCCGCGGCCGCGCTACCCGCTCATGACGCGCGCAGCGCGTCCGCGGCTTCCGGCGATGCGGCCGCGGCACCGGCAGCCGCCATCGCGGCGCTGCCCGGCGGCCTGCTCGACGCCTTGTCGGCCACCGGCCTGATCGGCCGTGGCGAGCCGGTGGCCGCCTTCGCATGGACGCTCGAGAACAAGCGCCCGGCGCGCACGGCGCGACGTCTGCACGAGCGCTTCGCGGGAACCCCGCCAGGTGCCCCGGCCGGCCTGAGCCCGATGCAGCGCGAGGTGCTCGGCCCCGATCCGCGCCCTGCGCGCGCCGGCGTCAGCGTGCGCGGTCTGACCGTGGTGCGCCCCAACGATACCGAGGTCGACGTGCGTGTGCGCAACCTTGTGCTGCCGCTGCGCGAAGGGGCACGCTTCCGGCTCGACTACGACGAGGACGGTTCCTCGCTGTCGCAGGAATGTGCCGTGGGTGGCCTCGCGCCGGCCTCGACCGTGTTCGCGTCGATACCGGGCGAGGCGCGCGACATCGCGTGCAGCGGCGAAGGGCGCTATCGGGGCATCCCGGTGCAGGTTTCCGCGAAAGTGGCCTACTTCCAGCGGCTCGGCGTATTCCTCGTCCAGGAGCAGCGCATCGACACGCCGCTGGGGCCGTTGCGCGCGGGTACGCGTGTGCTCAGCTTCGAGATGGCGCCGCCGTGAGCCCGTCGAGGTAGCGACCGACGATCCCGTCCAGGCGCGCGCCGTCGCGCTGCTCGAACGCGTAGCGGGCACGAACCACCGGCACGCGGAGGGCGAGCATCGCGACCAGGTCGATCGGCGTGCCCGCCACCACCACCTGGGCGCCGCTCGCCTCGATGCAGCGCACGAGTTCGGCGCGCTGCGTGGGGTCGTAGCCCATCGCCGGCAGCACCGCGCCGATGTGCGGCCAGGCGGCAAAGGTTTCGCGCAGCGTGCCTTCGGCGAACGGGCGCGGATCGACGATCTCGCGCGCGCCGGCCGTCAGCGCGGCGCGGTGGCCGGCACCGGTGGCCATGCCGCCGTGGGTGATCGTCGGGCCGTCCTCGACGACCAGCACGCGCTTTCCTCGCACCGCCTGCGCATCGTCCAG
>JAHDYE010000303.1 GCA_023383035.1 Burkholderiaceae bacterium
CTGGTGAGCTACCTGCGCCGCCTGCCGCGCGAGGCGCCGGCCGGCACGCGCTGGCAGTACAGCACCGGCGAAACCAACCTCGTCGGCATCCTCGTCAGCCAGGCGACGAACAAGCCCTTGTCGGAATACCTGTCGGAAAAGATCTGGGTGCCGGCCGGCATGGAGCAGCAGGCCACCTGGATTCTCAGCCGTACGGGGAAGGAGATCAGCGGCTGCTGCATCCAGGCCGCCACGCGAGACTTCGCACGCTTCGGGCTCTTCGTCCTGAACGGCGCGCGCGTCGATGGCCAGAGCATCGTGCCCGACGGCTGGCTGGCCGAAGCGACGACCCGGCGCACCGGCATCGGGCAGCCCGACCGCGGCTACGGCTACCAGTGGTGGACCTACACCGGCGGCAGCTTCAGCGCGCGCGGCATCTTCGGCCAGGGCATCTTCATCGACCCGAAGCGCAGGATCGTGATCGCCTCCAACGCCAACTGGGCCGGAGGAGCGAGGGACAGCGTCGCCAACGAGGCGCGAGAGGCGTTCTACCGGGCGGTGCAGCGGGCGATCGACGAGGAGGCAGCGGCCACGCCGCAGAACGGCGCGTCGCGATGACGCGTGCGTCGCACCGGGAAACGAGCGACCGCCGTCCCTATGTTCCGCCGAGCCGCTGCGTGAGCTCGCGCACGCCGAGGTGGATCAGATCCTTGTCGATCTCTTCGGTTACCACGGCGGCCACCTCGGCGCTCGACGCCTTGCGCAGCAGCCCGAGGAAGCGCGGTGCGGCGGCGATCTTCAGCGCATCGAAGCGGCGCGCCTGCCGGGCGTCGGCGAGCCACTGCGCCACGCGGCGCGCGAACAGCTCCGCTTCCTGGTGCAGCTCGTCCGGCCCGGCCGAGGCCGTCGGGTACGAACCCGACAGCGTGCCGCCACCGGCACGGCGGCCATAGGCATCGCGGCGCAGGTCGGCGGCGTCGGCGCGCGCCCCGGCGTCGGTCAGGGTCTCGACTTCGACCAGGTCGGCACCGCCTTGCGGCAGCGAGAAGATGCGTGCCAGTCCCTCGTCGGCGACGACGACCCAGGTTGTCGTCTTCATGGCGATTCCTCCGTGCAGCGAACCTGCGATAGAACTCGGTGTTTCCGCGGCTGCTCGTCACCGCAGGCACGACCTCAGCGAAGCCGGCGACCCGACACCGCCGCTGCCTCGCCCGGCGCCAGCCCGCCGGCAAAGCCCGATTCATGTACGTCGACAGCCACCGTCCGGGCCTCGCCCTTGTCGGTCCGGTACCCGAACGACAGCCGCGATCCGTCCAGCCTTCCTCGAACGCTCGCGGCTCGGCCGTCAGCGCTGCGCAGGCGGCCTTCGACCTTCTGGAACGTCTGTCGCAATTCGAGCGTCGCCGCGCTCCAGTCGGGCAGCCCCGCGACCTCCCACTCTCCGTCGACCCGCGCCGGTACGACCCACAGGTAGACGGGGTTCTGGTCGGGGAGCCTGACCACGCGGTCCGGCTCCCAGTCACCCATGTCGAACAGGTTGGACACGACCCGCGTTCCGGGCCGCATCTTCGCGATGATCGGCCGCAGCCGCTGGTTCAGTTCGGTGCCGAGGAACAGCGTCAGCACGGTCGCCGACGAGAAGTCTTCGACGAAGATGTCGCCGTGGATCATGCGCACGCGCTCCGACACGCCGGCGCGCTCGACGTTGCGCCGGGCCAGCGCGACCAGGTCGGGGTTGTACTCGATGCCGACGGCCCTGGCGCCGAAACGTCGCGCGGCCCAGATCGGGATCTTGCCGTCGCCGGAGCCGAGGTCGTAGACGACGTCGTCGGCGGTGACCTTCGCTGCCTCGAGCATCGGCAGCATCAGCGGGTCGAGCGTCGGCACCCACATCACGTCCTTGCCGTGCTGGCCGACCCAGGGGCGATAAGTGTCGTCGCCTGCGCCGGGGACCGTGCATCCGGAGAGGACGAGCAGGAGCGCAAGGACCAGGGCTGGCTGGAGTCGTCTCATCGGACTTCGGGGCGAAGCAGGTGGCGAAGATGACGGTACACCATCTGTACAGCCCGTGCTCGCTCACCCCGATTTCGAGAATGCGGTGCAATGCCGACCCGTGCCGGACTCCTAGCCAGCCAGGCGAGCTGCCAGCTTTTTCGTCGTCGACAGCACGAACTGCTGCAGTCGCGCAGCCAGGATCCTTGCCGAGTGAGGCAGTACCGGCTTGATGTCCTTGACGGCCTGCTCCATGGCGTGCGGCATTCTTCGAGCCAGATCGGCGGCTTGTTGCGCGAGGAACTGCGGCCGCATGCCGAGTTGCCGCGCCAGTGCGGCCACATGCGCCGAGGTCATCGCTGCCGGCTTGTACTCACCGCCGATTTCGAACGCGAATTCCTGCGACAGCCCTGGATACAGTCGCGTGCACATCAAGTCGTAGAACGGCGTCAGCGTCACGCCCTTTCCGGGCAGGTTGTGGATCGACAGGTTCTTCGCGTGGCTGTCGTTGTTGCCGGTGTAGAGGTTGAAGAAGATCCATCCGATGAAGTGGCGCAGGTCCACCGCGGGCTGCGTGCTGTAGCGGCGGATCAGTTCGGCGCAGGTTGCCAGTCCGGGCCCGCCCTCCTTCTCGTACTTGCGCTCCGAGACCGTTTCGGCTAACTGGCACAGGTCGTACTGGACCAGTCGTGCCAGAGTCCCGTCCGGACGGACGAGCCGGTCGAAGCGTCGGACGACGCAGGACTCGGTGTGCGGCTCGTAGAACACCTCGGCTGTGGGCAGCCCGCAATGGGTCGCGGCTCGCATGACGACCGTCTCGTTGGCAGCCGAATGCCAGACCTTGGCCAGGTGCTTGATGTTCGGCTTGAGGACGTGGGTCGAAGGCGAGGTGCCCTTGGGCAGGCGCGGCAAGCCGTCTTCGAAGATGGCGATGCTGGCCTTGTCCTGGGCACCGGCGAGCGAGATCCGCGCGTCGCCGCCCTGGAGGTCAATGGCAGAGGCGGACTTCTTGCCGAGAGCGGCGGCCATGGCCTCCCAGGTCGTCGCCTCGTAGGTGGCCGGTTCGGGATGCTGGCCGCCAGGAACGATCACGAACCCCCCCACGGTGTCGCCGGCCACGGCGAGCAGCAGGGAGAACAGGGTCGACGCCTTGCGCTGCCGGGCGAGGTAGTGGCGCAGTTCGCCTTCGGGCAACAGGTTCTCGAAGAACGCCTGCACCGCAGCCGAGTCGTTGCGCCCCGGTTGCAGCGGGATGGCTGCAACGGTCATGCGCTGCGCGCGTTCGAGC
Source organism: Burkholderiaceae bacterium (assembly GCA_023383035.1). GTDB lineage: Bacteria > Pseudomonadota > Gammaproteobacteria > Burkholderiales > Burkholderiaceae_E > Zeimonas. The sequence continues at coordinate 3,260 of JAHDYE010000303.1, forward strand.
CAGCTCGCCGCGTACTCGAACGCGATGGGCGAGGTGTCGTGAAGGGTGCCGACGAGTTCGCTGCCGTAGTAGACGTCGAGGCGGTTCGGGCGTTCCATCACAGCACTCGCGCGGCCTTGCGACGCACCACCACTTCCAGCCCGAGCAGGTTCATGACGTCCAGCACCTTCTGGAGCTGCACGGTCGGCTTGCCGTTCTCCAGATCGACGATGAACCGGTTGCCCGTATTGCCCATGCCGGCGATGTCGAGCTGCTTGAGGGCCAGGCGTTTGCGCTGCTCGCGCACGGCCGCGCCCAGTTCTGCCGACGAGTGGATCGTGATTTCATGGTTTGACGAATTACCGACCGGTAATTTATATGCTGTGGAGGGCATCATGGCCTCCGAGAGTTACCTATCGGTCATTTTCTGCACGAATCTGCTGAAGGTCAAGAAGAAATGACCCATCGGTAACTTGATCCGACCAGCGCTTCGGCCCAGCGGTGTGGATTGGGCTCCCGATCTGCCACCCGGACGCTGTTTCGCGCGGGGGCGAGCCCCAAAACGAAAGGGCTTCCACCAGGAAGCCCTTTTCGAACAAGCACTTGAAGCGTTGGTAGGCCGTACTGGATTCGAACCAGTGACCAACGGATTAAAAGTCCGCTGC
>JAHDYE010000304.1:0-1431 GCA_023383035.1 Burkholderiaceae bacterium
CCTGCGCGGCAGCGATGCGTTGCAGGCGCCCGAAGGCCCGCAGGGCGCGCAGATCGAAGCGCTGATCGCCGAGCGCGCGGCGGCCAAGAAGGCGCGCGACTTCGGCCGGGCCGACCGCATCCGCGACGAGCTGGCCGCGCGCGGCATCGTGCTCGAAGACACGCCGGCCGGCACGGTGTGGCGGCGCGCCTGAGCGTTCCACGCGCGCCCGCCCGATGAAGCCGTCGCGCATCCGGTGCCTCGAACCCGCGCCGCGCCCGCATCGACGATTACGCCGCAATACTGGCACGCCGCCTGCCGCGCGCTCGCGCGGCGCGACCGCACGATGGGGCGCATCATCCGCGCCGCCGGCCCGGTGCACCTGGTGTCGCGCGGCGACGCCTTCCAGACGCTGGCGCGTTCGATCGTCGGCCAGCAGATCTCGGTCAAGGCGGCGCAGTCGGTATGGCTGCGCTTTGCCGCCGCGGCCGGCGAAGTCGCGCCGGTGCGCGTGGCGCGCATGCGCACCAGCACGCTGCGCAACTGCGGCCTGTCGGAGCGCAAGGCCGAATACCTGAAGGATCTCGCGGCCCGCTTCGCCTCGCGCGAGGTCGATCCGGCGCACTGGCCGGGCTGCACCGACGAGGCGATCATCGACGAGCTGTGTTGCGTCCGCGGCATAGGACGCTGGACAGCCGAGATGTTCCTGATCTTTAATCTGCTGCGCCCCGACGTCTATCCGGTCGACGACATCGGCCTGCTGCGGGGCATCGCGACCAACTATCGCGACGGGCAGAAAATCGCGCGTGACGAGGCGCTGGCCATCGGCGAAGCCTGGCGGCCATGGCGCACGGTGGCCACGTGGTACCTGTGGCGCAGCCTCGATCCGCTGCCGGTGGAGTATTGATGAAGACGACGTTCCTCGATTTCGAGCAACCGATCGCCGATCTCGAACAGAAGATCGAGGCGCTGCGCTTCGCGCAGGAAGACTCCGCGGTGGACATCGCCGAGGAGGTGGCGCGGCTGCAGAAGAAGAGCCAGTCGCTGCTCAAGGACACCTACGCGAAGCTCTCGCCGTGGCAGGTGGCAATGGTGGCGCGCCATCCGCAGCGGCCGTACACGCTCGACTACGTGCAGGCGATGTTCACCGACTTCCACGAGCTGCACGGCGACCGTGAGTTCGCCGACGACCCGGCGATCGTCGGCGGCCCGGCACGCTTCAACGGCCAGCCGGTGATGGTGATCGGCCACCAGAAGGGGCGCGACACCAAGGAGCGCGGCTACCGCAACTTCGGCATGCCGCGTCCCGAGGGCTACCGCAAGGCGCTGCGGCTGATGAAGCTGGCCGAGAAGTTCGAGCTGCCGGTGATCACCTTCGTCGACACCCCTGGCGCGTTCCCCGGCATCGGCGCCGAGGAGCGCAACCAGTCCGAGGCGATCGGCCGCAACCTG
>JAHDYE010000304.1:1441-3890 GCA_023383035.1 Burkholderiaceae bacterium
CTACTCGGTGATCTCGCCCGAGGGCTGCGCCGCGATCCTGTGGAAGAGCGCCGCCCAGGCGCCCGAGGCGGCCGAGACGCTCGGCATCACCGCGCACCGGCTCAAGGCGCTCGGCCTGATCGACCGCATCGTCAGCGAGCCGGTGGGCGGCGCGCATCGGGACCCGGCGCAGATGGCGCACCTGCTCAAGCGCGCGCTGTCCGACGCGCTGCGGCAGTTCCAGGGCACGAACCCGAAGGACCTGCTCAGGCAGCGCCATGTGCGCATCATGGAGTATGGCAAGTTCAAGGAGATCGGGCAGGCCTGAGGGCACGCCCGGGCGTGCGGTCCTCGAAGCGGTCCGCGCGGCGCTGCGCCGGCTCGCCGAACCGGTCACGCTGGTGCTCGCGTTCAGCGGCGGGCGCGATTCCACCGTACTGCTCGATGCGCTGGTGCGGTTGTGGGCGCCGTCGCGCATCGTTGCCTGGCACGTGCATCACGGGCTGCAGCCGGGTGCCGACGGCTGGCAGGCGGCGTGCGAGCGCGAGGCGGCGCGCCAGGGGGTGCGTTTCGGTTGCACCCGGCTCGGCGCGCGCCCGGTCTCCGGCCAGAACCTCGAAGCGTGGGCGCGCGAGGCCCGCTACGCGGCGCTGTGGCAGGCGGTGGCGCGCACGGGCGCGGCGGCGCTGCTCACCGCGCACCACGCCGACGATCAGCTCGAGACGGTGTTCATGCGCCTGGCGCGCGGCAGCGGGCCCGAGGCGCTGGGCGGGATGGCACCGGCCGAAGTGCGCGCCGGCGGCTGGCTGATCCGGCCGCTGCTCGACGTGGGGCGCGAGACGATCGACGCCTACGCGCGCAGCCGCGGGCTCGCTTGGGTCGAGGACCCGATGAACGAAGACCCGGCATTGCTGCGTACGATGCTACGAGCCCGCGTGCTGCCCGCGCTCGGCGCGGCGGTGCCGGGGCTGCGCGAGAACGTGCTGCGCAGCGCCGCGTTGCTGCGTGAGTCCGGCGAGGCGATGCGCGTGCTTGCCGAGGGGGACCTGCACGCCGCCGGCCTGGCCGTGGACCTGCGTTCGCTCGATCGCGGCGCGCTGGCCGCGTTGCCCGCGCTGCGTCGCAACGAGGCGGTGCGGGCGTGGTGGCGCCTGCTCGGATTGCCGATGCCGACCCAGGCGCGGCTCGCGCAGTGGGTTGCACAGATGCTGCTCGGCTGCTCGGCGGGCGCCGCGGTGACGGCTGCGCCGTGGCGCTTTCGCCGCTACCGCGACCGCATCACCGTCGAACCGATCGACGCACGCGACTGGCGCCGCGATCCGCCGCCGTCCTTGACGTTGCGCTGGCACGGTGAGCCGGCGATCGCGCTGCCGGGGTGGCATGGGCGGCTCGGCGTCGTTCCGGCCGGCGGCCCGGGCGTCGTCGATGCGGCTTGGCTTGCCGCGCAGCCGCTCGAGGTCCGGGCGCCGCCGGCTGCAGCGCGCCTGCGCCCGCGCGCGGGAGGCCCCAGCCGCACGCTGAAGAACCTCTACCAGGAGCGCGGCGTGCCGCCGTGGCTGCGCGTGGCGATGCCGGCGGTGTTCGCCGGTGGGCGCCTGATCTACGCCGCCGGGCTCGGCATGGATGCGGGAGCGCACGCAGCTGACGCGGTGAGCGCGCCGGGCGCCGTCGGCGCGGCGGACCGGAGCGCGGGCAGCGGCCGCGGCGTGCGCCTGTGCTGGCGTCCCGACGATCCGGACGACCCGCGCAGCGCGTCGTCCGGGCAGGCCGCTGCCGTATAATTTGCGGCTTTTCGCGGCCCGGACGGCCGCGCCCTGCTGCAGCAACCATGGCACTGTTCGTTCACAAGTACGGCGGCACGTCGATGGGCTCGGTCGAGCGCATCCAGAACGTCGCGCGCCGCGTCGCCAAGTGGCGTGCCGCCGGCCACCGGATGGTGGTCGTGCCCTCGGCGATGTCCGGGGAGACCAACCGGCTGATCGCGCTGGCGCGCGAGATCCAGCCCCAGCCCGACCCGCGCGAGCTCGACATGCTGGCCTCCACCGGCGAGCAGGTGTCGGTAGGGCTGCTGGCCATGGCGCTGAAGGCGCTCGGCACCGACGCGATCAGCTACACCGGCTGGCAGGTGCCGGTGCGCACCGACAGCGCCTACACCAAGGCTCGCATCGTCTCCATCGACGACCGGCGCGTGCGCGCGGATCTCGACGCCGGTCGCGTGGTGATCATCACCGGCTTCCAGGGCGTCGACGAGTTCGGCCACGTCACCACGCTGGGCCGCGGCGGTTCCGACACCTCGGCTGTGGCGGTCGCCGCGGCGCTGAAGGCCGACGAATGCCTGATCTACACCGACGTGGACGGCGTCTACACCACCGACCCGCGCCTCGTACCCGAGGCGCGCCGGCTCGAGCGCATCACCTTCGAGGAGATGCTCGAGATGGCGAGCCTGGGCTCCAAGGTGCTGCAGATCCGC
>JAHDYE010000305.1 GCA_023383035.1 Burkholderiaceae bacterium
GCGGCGGCGCGGATCGCAGCGAGCAGCACCGCGCTGGAGCCATCGGCGTCGACCATCACGAACCGGCAATAGTGACGCACCGCCTGCAGCTCCTCGCCGCTGTCGATCAGCAGCCCGTTCTGCGGCAGCGGCGTGTCCGACCATGGCCGGTCCAGTTCGGCGACGAACATCCCTTCGAGCAGGCGGCGCGTATCGACGCGCAGCAGCCCGCCGGGCCCGGCTTCCGGCATCGAGTAGACGATGCCTTCGGTGTCGTCCGTGACGGTGTTCTCGTTCTCTTCAGCGGTCGTGTGTTCGGTGATGCTCATGGTCGTGTCCTGCCGCGCCGCCGGCTCTGGCTGTCCATGCCCGAAGGGATCGCCGAACCGCTGCGCTTCCCGGGGCTCCGGCTCTAGCCTAGTGGCGCGTGGCCGCCGTCTCCAAGCCGTGGCCGCGGCGATGTTGCGGGTGGCCCCACAGTGCCCGACGGATGGTCGCCGTCATGGACCGGGCGGCGCCTCGCGTGGCCGCCGCGCGCCGTGGCGCTAAACTTGCTCCATGTCCAGGATCGAGGATCTGCGCAAGAGCTACGAACGGGGCGAGCTCGACGAGAGCCATGCCCACTCCGATCCGCTCGAGCAGTTCCGGCTGTGGTTCGACCAGGCAGTGCGCGCCGAGTTGCCCGAGCCGAATGCGATGACCGTGGCGACGGTCGGCGAGGGCGGCCGGCCGTCGACGCGCGTGGTGCTGATCAAGCAGTTCGATGCGCGCGGCATCGTCTGGTACACGAACTACGAAAGCCGCAAGGGACGCGAGCTGGCGGCGCACCCGGTCGCGGCGCTGCAATTCCACTGGGTCGAGCTCGAGCGCGTGGTGCGCATCGAGGGCGTAGTCGAACGCGTCGATGCGGCGCAGTCCGATGCTTACTACGCGTCACGCCCGCTTGCGTCGCGGATCGGCGCCTGGGCGTCCGACCAGAGCCGCCCGCTGTCGTCGCGCGCGGCGCTGGTGGCGCGGGCCGCGGAATTCGGCCTGAAGTTCGGTCTGAATCCGCCGCGGCCGCCGCACTGGGGCGGCTTCCGGCTGATGCCGGACTACTGGGAATTCTGGCAGGGCAGGCCGTCGCGGTTGCACGACCGCATCGCCTATCGGCGCGGGCCTGACGGCGGCTGGTCGCGGCAGCGGCTGTCGCCCTAGACGGGCCGCTCCTGCGCGGGCCGCTCCTGCGCGGGCCGCTCCTGCGCCGCGGCCTGCCGCGCCGTCAGTGCAGCTGCGTGTTGAGCAGCTCGAGCAGCGCCACCGGCAGCAGCGCGTAGGGGTCGCGCTGCCGCGCCAGCGATTCGGCCATCTCGCGCAGGGCCGGCGCGCAGGCGAGCAGGGTTTCGATCGCCCGCTGCTCGTCGCCGCGCGAGATCGACTCCAGCAGCGCCGGCAGGTAGGCCTCGGGCAGGGCGCTGGCGCGCGCCGTGCCCCCGCGGTGATCGCGCAGGTGCAGCGAGCTCTCCGGCGTGGCCCGGAACGAGCGCAACCAGTGCCGGGCGCTGTGCGCAGGGTCGTCGGATTCGATGCGGCTGGCCAGCGCCACCAGGCCCAGGCGCGTGGCCATCGATACGCGCGACTCGCCGGCGAGCACCTCGACCACGTGCGCGGCCAGCCCGCGGCTGTCGGGCCGCGGACATTCCATCAGACGCGAAACGGCATGCAGAACCGGATTCATGCCGCCCATTGGATCAGAGCCGGCGGCAGGCCGGCTTGATCCGGGTCATCCGGGCGGTTCAGATGCCGGCGTCGGCGCGCAACGCGGCGGCCCTGTCGGTGCGCTCCCAGCTGAATTCGGGCTCGTCGCGACCGAAATGGCCGTAGGCGGCGGTCTTCTGGTAGATCGGGCGCAGCAGGTCGAGCATCTGGACGATGCCCTTCGGGCGCAGGTCGAAGTGCCGCGACACCAGTTCCGCCAGCTTCTCGTCGGCGATGCGACCGGTGCCCTGCGTGGTGACCATCACCGAAGTGGGCCGCGCGATGCCGATGGCGTACGACACCTGTACCAGGCATTTCTTCGCCAGGCCGGCGGCGACGATGTTCTTGGCCACGTAGCGCGCCGCGTAGGCGGCCGAGCGGTCGACCTTGGAAGGGTCCTTGCCGGAGAATGCGCCGCCGCCGTGCGGCGCCGCGCCGCCGTAGGTGTCGACGATGATCTTGCGCCCGGTCAGTCCGCAGTCGCCCTGCGGCCCGCCGACCACGAAACGCCCGGTGGGATTGACCAGGTAGCGCACCTCGCCCCTGAGCAGCTCGGCGGGAATCACCGGCTTGATGATCGTCTCGATCACCGATTCGCGGATCAGGCCCTGGCTGATGTCCGGCGAATGCTGGGTCGAGATGACCACCGTGTCCACCGCCACCGGCCGGCCGTCGGCATAGCGCAGCGTGACCTGCGACTTGGCGTCGGGGCGCAGCCAGGCGAGCTCGCCGCTCTTGCGCATCTGCGCCTGGCGCTCGACCAGCCGGTGCGCGTAGTAGATGGCCGCCGGCATCAGGTCGGGGGTCTCGTCGCAGGCATAGCCGAACATCAGGCCCTGGTCGCCGGCGCCCTGCTCGAGGTTGTCGTCGCCGGCGGCATCCACGCCCTGCTTGATGTCGGGCGACTGCTTGTCGTAGGCCACCAGCACCGCGCAGCCGCGGTAGTCGATGCCGTAGTCGGTGTTGTCGTAGCCGATGCGCTTGAGCGTGTCGCGCGCGACGTGGATGTAGTCGACGTTGGCCTGGGTGGTGATTTCGCCAGCCAGCACTACCAGGCCGGTGTTGCACAGGGTTTCGGCGGCCACCCGCGAAAACCTGTCCTGGGCCAGGATCGCGTCGAGGATCGCGTCCGAGATCTGGTCGGCCACCTTGTCGGGGTGCCCTTCGGAAACGGACTCGGAAGTAAACAGAAATTCGTTGGCCAACGCTTCTCTCCTGTCAAGCGGACATCCGTATGCCGGCGGGGCCGGCAGACTGGCGGTGCCGGCTTCGGGAGAAGCGGCGACGCTTTAGCGGGTTTGTCGGCGCGGCTCGGGCCCGCGCGCTTCAGCCGCCCCGCAAGTTGTCCATTAACCCGGCGGCGACGCGATTATATGCCCGCGCGCCCCCGCAGCCGTGATGCCCGACACGAAAGCGGCCGGATCGCATAGACTCCCGCCGCGCCCCCGCGTGCGGATCGTGGGGCCCACCGGACCCGATGCCTTCCGAGACCGACCGACCCGATGCCGCTGCCGGCCGCTTTTCCGGCGTCCCGCTCGTGCTGCTGCGCCTGCTGGGCGCCGTGCCGCTGCGCCTGCTGCAGGGGCTGGGCGCGCTGGCGGGCGTCGTCGCCTGCCTGCTGTCGTCGAGCTACCGGCGCAAGCTGCGTGCCAACCTGCGCCAGGCCGGCTACGCATCGACCGCCGACGCGCTGCGCGCGGCGGCGCAGGCCGGACGCATGGTCGGCGAGCTGCCCTTCGTCTGGTACGGTGCGCCGGCGGCGTTCGCGCGCCGCGTCTTCTGCGACGACCTGCCGGTGCTCGAGGCGGCCGAGGCAACCGGCGCGGGCATCGTGTTCCTGACGCCCCATCTCGGTGCGTTCGAGGCCGCCGCGCGTTTCTACGCACGCCGCGCGCCGCTTACGGTGCTGTACAAGCCGCCGAAACAGGCCTGGCTGCAGCCGCTGCTGGCTGAATGTCTGCCCCCTTACCAACAGCTTTCCCAATATGCTATCCGCGCGCCGCGGCATAGCGAACCCGATCGACACTCCTAGGAGGTATCATGGAGCCGCAACTACCCGACCCGCGCAACGCCGGTATCCTGATCTATGTCGGCGGCGAACTGCTCCCGCGCGACCAAGCCAAAGTCTCGGTCTTCGACA
>JAHDYE010000306.1 GCA_023383035.1 Burkholderiaceae bacterium
CGCCACTACAAGCGTCTTCGCAGCCAGATGCTGCCGAAGAAGATGTACTGACGCCGTCCGGCGTGTCCGGCGCCTTCGTGGCGCCGCCCCCGAAGGCCTGCCCCGGAATCCTCTGAGGCAGGCCTTCGTGCATTGTCGAGGTACCGATGGAAGCCCGGAGCACAACGCTGAAGGACCGGATCGCCGAGGACATGAAGGCCGCGATGCGCGCGCGACGCCGGCCGTCTGTCGGCGATCCGCATGCTGATGGCGGCGGTCAAGCAGAAGGAAGTCGACGAGCGCATCGTCGCCGATGACGCGCAGGTGGTCGCGATCGTCGACCGCATGATCCGGCAGCGGCGCGAATCCGTCGTGCAGTTCGAGCAGGCCGGCCGGCAGGATCTGGTCGATCGCGAGAACCTCGAGATCGAGGTGCTGTCGGCCTATCTGCCGCAGCAGGCCGGCGCCGACGAGATCGTCGCCGAGATCGACGCGGCGATCGCTTCGGTCGGCGTGGCCGGGCCGCAGGCCATGGGCAAGGTGATGGGAGTGCTCAAGCAGCGCCTGGCGGGTCGCGCCGACCTGTCCGCCGTTTCCGCGCAGGTCAAGGCCCGGCTGGGGGGCCGCTGAGGGGCGGCGGCCGTCGCGTCGGTTCGCCGGCGCGGCGCGCTACACTGACCGCGTGATCCCGCAGAGCTTCATCCAGGATCTGCTCGGCCGCATCGACATCGTCGATGTCGTGGGCCGTTACGTGCAGCTGAAGAAAGCGGGCGCCAACTTCCTCGGCCTGTGCCCGTTTCACGGCGAGAAGACGCCGTCGTTCACGGTGAGCCCGGGCAAGCAGTTCTACCATTGCTTCGGCTGCGGCGCGCACGGCTCGGCGATCGGCTTCCTGATGGAATACGGCGGTCTGGGTTACGTCGAGGCGATCACCGACCTGGCGCAATCGATCGGCGTGACGGTGCCGCAGGAGGCCGGCGCCGGACAGGGCCCCGACCGGCGCGCTCCGGCGCTGCTCGAGTTGCTCGCGCAGGCGGCGAAGTACTACCGGCAGCGCCTGAAGGATGCGCCCGCGGCGATCGCCTATCTGAAGCAGCGCGGCCTGAGCGGCGATACGGCAGCGCGCTTCGGCATCGGCTACGCGCCCGACCAGTGGCGCGGCCTCGAAGCGGCCGTGGCCGACTACGAAATCGACGAGATGGTGACCGCGGGCCTGGTCATCGAGTCGACGGGCGAGGATGGGCGGCGCAAGCGCTACGACCGGTTTCGCGACCGCATCATGTTCCCGATCCGCAATCCGCGCGGCCAGGTGATCGCGTTCGGCGGCCGGGTGCTCGGCGCCGGCGGGCCCAAGTACCTGAACTCGCCCGAGACGCCGGTCTTCTCGAAAGGCCGCGAACTATATGGGTTGCACGAAGCTCGCGACGCGATCCGCGCAGAAGACTGCGTGATCGTCGTGGAAGGCTACATGGACGTGGTGATGCTGGCGCACCACGGGGTTGCCAACGTCGTGGCCACGCTCGGCACCGCGACGACCGCCGATCACGTGCGCAAGCTGTTGCGGCTGGTCGACCGGGTGGTGTTCGCGTTCGACGGCGATGCCGCGGGGCGCAAAGCCGCCTGGCGCGCGCTCGAGGCGTCGCTGACGCAGGCCACCGATACCCGGCGCATCGACTTCCTGTTCCTGCCGCCCGAACACGACCCGGACAGCTTCGTGCGCGAACACGGTGCCGAGGGCTTTCGCGAGGCGCTCGGTGCCGCCGTACCCCTGTCGGAGCTGCTGCTGCGCGGCCTGGCCGAACGGGTGGACCTCGCCACGCCGGAAGGCCGGGCCCGGCTGCTCGCGGAGGCACGCCCCTTGCTGCAGGAACTGCGTGCGCAGGCGCTGCGCCTGCAATTGGTGCACCGTCTGGCGGAGCTGGCACAGCTGAGCGCTGCCGAGGTCGAGCGCTACCTGGGGCCGGCGTTGGTCGCGGGGCACGATGTGGGGTCGCACGGCAGGTCGAACGGCGTCGCTTCCCAGCGCGGGCCGGTTGGTGAAGCCGGCGCAACCGTCCGTGGCGTCGCGGCCGGGCGCGACCGGCCCCGCGCCCCCGACGGCGTTGGCGCCGCGAGGCGTGGCGCGGGACGCGAGCGCGACCGTTTCGCGCCCCGGGTGCCGGCAGGCAGGCCCGATCTGGAGGCGCGCGTGCGCCTGCTGGCGGCGCTGCATCCGGCGCTGGCCGTGGGAGATCGCGGCGAGTGGATGCCGGAAGGGCTGGCCGCGTGGCTGGACACGATCGCAGCGCTGCCGCCCGGCAGCTCGCTGGCCGGCGTGTGCGAGGCACTTCGATCCCGCGACCCGCAGGCGGTTGCGCGGCTGGAGCGCGAGGCCGCTTCGGACACGTCGGCAGCCGCCTCACTGTCGATCGACGAAGCGAGAGTGGAGATCGAGGCGGCGCTGGCGCAGCTGCGCGAACGCCACCTCGCGCGGCAGATCGACGATCTGGTGGCAGGAGGGATGACTTCCCCGGAAGAACGCCTGCGTTATCAATCGCTTATGGCGATGCGCCGACGCACTTGATATAATGCAAGGTTCCCCAATGTCGGATCGAACCGGAAGCCGCTCAGACCGGGGATCCTGCCGCACCGGATTCCCGACCGCGCTGACTTCCGGCCCCCACGTCGGGCATCGGCTGGCGAATCCAGACTTCTGACAGCGAGGCGAATGTGGCGAAGTCGGTCAGGCAACCAGCATCCAAGAAGGTGACCTCCAAGGTGTCCTCGAAGCTTTCCCCCCGAACCGCGTCGCGGACCGGCGCTGGCGCGGCTTCCGCGTCCGTCAAGAAACCCGCCGCGGCCAGCGCCGCCGCGGCGAAGACCGCCGCCAAGGCCCAGACCCAGCCGGTCGAGCGCCCCGCCAGGGCGGGTGGTTCCGCGGCGCAGAAGGCATCCGCCAGGACCACCACCGCCAAGGGCGCGACCAAGGTCGCCGCCAAGGCGGCCGTGGCCGGCAAGGCGGCCGCGAAAGTCGCTCCGAAAGCGGCTCCGAAAGCCGCTTCGAAAGCGGGCCAGCCCGCTCGCCCCGAGGCGAAGATGCCGGTCGGGAAAGCCGCCGGCAAGCCGTTGCCGAAGGTTGCAGGGGTGAAAGCGGTTCGCGCGGCGCCGGCGAAGGCGCCCAAGGGGGCTGCGCGTGCGCCGGCCAAAGGCGCCGACAAGACCGTCGAACGCGCGTCCGCCAAGGGCGGCAAGGTTGCGGTCAGGCCGGAAGCGCGCGTCGCGCCGGCGAAGGCGCGCAGCGGCAAGCCGACCGGCGACGAAACGCTGCTCGAAACGCTGCAGCAGGCCCGGCCGGCCGCTGCCGGCAAGGCCGAGGCCAAACCGGTCAAGGAAGCCGTCAAGGAAGGGTCCAGGCCACCCAAGGGCCCGAAGGCCGCCGGCAAGCCCGCCAAGGGAGTCAAGGGAGCCAAGGGGGCCAAGGGGCGCGATCCGCTCAAGGGCGCCGAAGCCGCCGCCGAGGCCGATGACCTGCTCGACGAGCAGGAAGGCTTCGACGAGGGCGACGGCGAGGCCGAGGTCATCCCCGACGTGCCCGAGGTGGTCGCGCCGGTGCCGGCGAAGGCGCGGCGCGGCAATCGTGCCAAGGAGAAGCAGCTGCTCAAGGAGTTCGGCAGCCGCCAGGGCATCACCGAGGAACAGCGCGAAGCCACCCGCAACAAGCTCAAGCAGCTGATCAAGCAGGGCAAGGATCGCGGCTTCCTCACCTACGCCGAGATCAACGATCACCTGCCGGAAGACCTGGTCGACGCCGAGGCGATCGAGTCGATCATCAGCACGTTCGGCGACATGGGCATCACGGTCTACGACCAGGCGCCCGATGCCGAGACGCTGCTGAT
>JAHDYE010000307.1 GCA_023383035.1 Burkholderiaceae bacterium
CTCCATGACACTGAAAATAGGCATCGACGTCGGGGGCACGTTCACCGACTTCGTGGTCACGCGAGAAGGGGCGGAGCCGGCGATCTTCAAGTCGCTGTCCACGCCCTCGGACCCCTCGATCGCGGTGGTCAACGGGCTGACCGACATCGCCGCCAGCATGGATCCGCCGCTGTCGGTGGAGGCGTTCGCCAGGACGATCGACACCATCGTGCACGGCACCACGGTGACCACCAATGCCACGCTCACGCACACCGGGGCGAAGTCGGCGCTGCTGACCACCGAGGGGGTGCGCGATGCGCTGGAGATGCGCCGCGGCGTGCGCGAGGAGCAGTACAACAACCGCTACACCAACGTGAAGCCGCTGGTGCCGCGCTACCTGCGCGCGGGCATCAAGGGGCGGCTGGACCGGGGGGGTGCCGAGACGGTGCCGCTGGACGTGGAGGCGGTGCGCCGGGCGATACGCAGCTTTGGCGACGAAGGCGTGCAGGCGGTGTCGATCTGCTTCATGAACTCGTTCGCCAACCCGGCGCACGAGCGGGCCGCCGCCGAGATCGTGCGCGCCGAGCTGCCCGGGGCGTACCTGACGGTGTCGGCCGACCTGCTGCCGTCGATCCGCTTCTACGAGCGGGTGAGCACCACGGCGCTGAACAGCTACGTGGGCCCGAAGCTGAACCACTACCTGGACCAGCTGGTCTCGCGCCTGAAGGGCATCGGCTTTTCGGGGCTGCTGCTGATCATGCAATCCAACGGCGGGGTGATCTCGCCGCAGCTGGCGCGCGAGAAGGCGGCGCTCACGCTGCTCTCGGGGCCGGCAGGCGGGCCCGGGGCGGGGCTGTTCTACGTGCGCGCGCACGGCCAGAACAAGTGCATCACCACCGACATGGGGGGCACGAGCTTCGAGGCGTCGGTGTCGGTGGACACGCCGATGATCAAGAACGACGGGGAGATCGCGCGCCACAAGCTGGCGCTGCCGATGCTGGACATCCACACCATCGGGGCGGGCGGGGGCTCGATCGGCTGGCTCGACGAAGGCGGCATGCTGCGCATGGGCCCGCAGAGCGCCGGCGCCGACCCGGGGCCGGCCTGCTACGGCAAGGGCGGGCAGCTGCCCACCACGACGGATGCCAACGTGGTGCTGGGCTACCTGGATCCGGAGTTCTTCGCCGGCGGCAAGATGAAGCTGGACGTGGCGGCGGCGCGCACCGCGATCGAGACGCACATCGCGCGCCCGATGGGGCTCACGATCGAAGAAGCGGCCGCCGGGATGTACCGGGTGGCGTGCAACAACATGGCGCAGGGCGTGCGCGAGGTGACGATCAAGCGCGGCTTCGATCCGCGCGAGTTCCCGATCATTCCGGCCGGCGGGGCCGGTCCGATCCACGCGTGCCTGATCTGCCAGGAGCTGGAGATCCCGCTGCAGATCGTGCCGCGCGAGAGCTCGGTGCTGTGCGCGTTCGGCATGCTGATGAGTGAGCTCAAGCACGACTTCGTGCGCACGTTCGTGGCGCGGCTGGATTCGCTGGACTGGGCCAGGCTGGCGGGGATCGTGCGGGAGATGGCCGCCGAGGGTGCGGCGCAGCTCACCGAGGAGCGCATCCCGGAGGCGCGGCGGCGCTACGAGGTGAAGTTCGACTGCCGCTACATCCGGCAGTACCACGAGGTGTCGTTCGTGGTGCCGGGCGCGCTGATCGAGGCGGGCGATGCGGCCGGGGTGGCGCGGGCGTTCCATGCCGAGCACAACCGGCTGTACGGGTACTCGCTGGAGCAGGAGGGCACGCCGGTGGAGATCATCAACGTGCGGGTGCAGGCGATCGGGGCGACCGACAAGCCGGCCTACCGGCACGAGGCGTGGGGCGAAGCGGACGCCGGCCATGCGCTCAAGGGGCGGCGCAGCGTGTACATCCCGGAGTCGAAGGGGTTCGCCGAGGTGCCGATTTACGACGGGCACGGCATGCGCTTCGGCAATCGCGTCGAGGGGCCGGCGATGATCGAGCAGGCGACCACGGCGATCTTCGTGAGCGCCGCCTACGACTGCGTGGTCGATGCGCTCGGCTCGTTCGTCATCTACCAGAAGGGCCGCGAGGACCTGTGCCGCTCGGCGTTCGAGCCGGCCGCCGCGGCCGAGCCCGCGGCGATTCCCGCCTGACATCCGACGAGGCGACGACATGAGCACTCCCGATTCCGTGAAGATCGACCCGATCCTGCTGTCGGTGTACGCGCGCACCTTCAAGTCGATCACCGACGAGATGAGCATCTCGATGGCTCAGACCACGCGTTCGCCCATCCTGTGCGAGGCCAAGGACTACGTGACCGGCCTGTACGACGGCGACGGCAACATGCTCGAGCAGACCGAGAACCTGCCGATCCTCGCGTTCTCGCTGGCGCCGGTGTGCAAGTACATCAAGGAGTACTTCGGCGACGAGCTCTACCCGGGCGACGTGATCTTCCACAACGACGTGTTCAGCCTCGGCAACCAGAACAACGACGTCGCGGTGTTCAAGCCGGTGTTCCTCGGCGAGCGGCTGGTCGCCTGGACCGCGGTGAAGGGCCACCAGGCCGACATCGGCGGCAACGTCGCCGGCGGCTACAACCCGAACGCGGTCGAGGTCTGGCAGGAGGCGCTGCGCATTCCGCCGGTGAAGGTGGTCGAGCGCGGCAAGCTGCGCCGCGATGTGTGGAACCTGATCTTCGCCAACGTGCGGCTGGACATCGTGCAGCACGACATGAAGGCGGAGATGGGCGCGTGCACGGTGGGCGAGCGGCGCATGCTCGAGCTGCTGGCCAAGTACGGGCTGGAGAGCTACGAGGCGCACAAGCAGGCGCTGTTCGATGCCACGCGCCGGATGATGGAGGCCGAGATCGCCAAGATCCCGAACGGGCGCTACGCGGGCGAAGGCTACGTGTACTACGACGGGCGCCACGAGGGTTCGAAGTTCACGATCCGGGTGGACATCGACGTCGAGGACAGGAAGATCCGCTTCGACTACTCGCGCACCGATCCCCAGACCAACGGGTTCGTGAACGGCACGTTCACCTCGAGCGCCTCGGCCACGATCCTGACGCTGCTGCAGATGGTGAACCCGGACATTCCGCACAACGAGGGGATGGTGCAGCCGATCGAGATCGTGATCCCGCAGGGCACGATCCTGAACGCGGCGTACCCGAAGGCGACTACCTTCGGCAACCACCTGTGCCCACCGAACGCCGATGCGATCCAGCGCGCGCTGGCACCGGTGCTGCCCGAGCGCGTCACCGCCGGCTGGAACCATGCACTGATCTCGCTGACCACCGGCGTCGACCCGCGCAACGGCGACAAGTACGTCGACATCGGCTTCATGGGGCAGAAAGGCGGCTCGGGCGGGATGCTGGGCACCGACGGCTACGACCACATCGGGATGATCGATGCGTCGGGCGGCGTGCTGGACCAGGACTACGAGATGTTCGAGCAGCAGACGCCGCACACGCTGATCCGTCACGAGCTGCTCACCGATTCGGCCGGCGCCGGGCAGTGGCGCGGCGGGCTGGGCGTGGAGACGCTCTTCGAGATCGGCTCGGACGATACGCAGCTCGTCACCTTCGGCGACGGCGACTTCGAGCCGGCCTTCGGGCTGTTCGGCGGCCGCGACGGCGGTCTGAACTTCATCCACCTGAAGTACCCGGACGGGCGCACGGTGGTGCCGCGCAACAAGGACCTGATCACGGGGGTGCCCAAGGGCACGCTCTACCACCAGGTGGCCAGCGGCGGGGGCGGCTACGGCGACCCGAAGAAGCGCGACCGCAAGGTGCTCGCCGAGGAGATCCGCAACGGCGTGATCTCGCGCGAGGCGGCACGCGAGCTGTACGGC
>JAHDYE010000308.1 GCA_023383035.1 Burkholderiaceae bacterium
GCTGCTCGCTCGGACAGATCACCCGCGCCCTGTTCGACGTCGGCGGACAGTACCGCAGGAGCGTGTAGGCAACCGCCCTGTCTCTTCCGATGCATCGGCGGGCAAGGCACCGTTTCTCATCGTCGTGAAGGAGCTTCATCCATGAGCATGCAGAACGTGGGCGTCATCGGCGCCGGCACCATGGGCAACGGCATCGCGCAGGTGTGCGCGCTGGCCGGCCTGCAGGTCGCGATGATCGACGTCAGCGACGAAG
Source organism: Burkholderiaceae bacterium (assembly GCA_023383035.1). Taxonomy (GTDB): domain Bacteria; phylum Pseudomonadota; class Gammaproteobacteria; order Burkholderiales; family Burkholderiaceae_E; genus Zeimonas. The sequence goes on from JAHDYE010000308.1 coordinate 254, forward strand.
CGGTGCGGCGCGGCACCGCGGTGATCGCCGACAGCCTGGAGCGGCTGGTCGGAAAGGGCAAGCTGTCGGCCGCCGACCGCGATGCCGCCCTGGCCCGCGTGAAGGGATCGACCCGCTACGAAGACCTGCGGGGCACCGAACTGGTCATCGAAGCCGCCACCGAGAACCTCGAGCTCAAGCTGCGCATCCTGCGCCAGGTGGACAGCCTGGTCGGCCCCGAGACCGTGATCGCCACCAATACCTCGTCGATCTCGATCACGCAGCTTGCCGCCGTGGTGAACCGCCCCGAACGCTTCGTCGGCATGCACTTCTTCAACCCCGTGCCGCTGATGACCCTGCTGGAGATCATCCGCGGCCTGCAGACCTCGGATGCCGCGCACGCGCAGGCGCTGGCCTTCGCGCGCACCGTGGGCAAGACGCCGATCACGGTGAAGAACGCTCCCGGCTTCGTCGTCAACCGCATCCTCGTGCCGATGCTCAACGAAGCCGTCTTCGTGCTGCAGGAAGGCCTGGCTACGCCGGAGGACATCGACGCCGGCATGCGGCTCGGCTGCAATCATCCGATCGGTCCGCTGGCGCTGGCCGACATGATCGGGCTGGACACCTTGCTGGCCGTGACCGAGGTCTTCCACGCCGACTTCGGCGATCCCAAGTACCGTCCCGCCCCGCTCCTGAAGGAGATGGTGGCCGCCGGCCGCCTGGGTCGCAAGAGCGGCCGCGGCTTCTACGTCTATCGAGCGGAACGCAACGCATGAGCGACTACATCGCCCCGCTGAAGGACATGCTGTTCGTGCTGCGCGAGCTGGCCGGCCTCGATGCCGTGGCGGCGCTGCCCGGACACGAGGAAGTCAGCATCGAGCTGGCCGGGGCCATCCTCGAGGAAGCCGGCAGGTTCGCCGGCAAGGTGCTGTCGCCGCTGAACCCGGTCGGAGACCGCCACGGCGCACGCTGGCAGGAAGGCGACGTCGTCACCGCGCCGGGCTGGCGCGAAGCCTACGCGCAGTTCGTCGCCGGCGGCTGGAACGCGCTGTCGTGTCCCGTCCGCCATGGCGGCCAGGGCCTGCCGCGCACGATCTCCGCGCTGGTGGAGGAGATGTGGAACGGCGCGAACGTCTCGTTCGCGCTGTGTCCGATGCTCACGCGCGGCGCGATCGAAGCGCTGGAGCTATGCGGCACGGAGGCGCAGAAGGCCCTCTACCTGCCCAGGATGGTCAGCGGCCAGTGGACCGGCACGATGAATCTCACCGAGCCGCAGGCCGGTTCCGACCTGGCCGCCGTGCGCACGCGCGCGCTGCCCCGGCCCGACGGCAGCTACCGGCTGCATGGCCAGAAGATCTTCATCACCTATGGCGAGCACGATCTGGCCGAGAACATCGTGCACCTGGTGCTGGCGCGCACGCCGGACGCGCCCGACGGAGTCAAGGGCCTGTCGCTGTTCGTCGTGCCGAAGTTCCTGCTCGATGCGGACGGCCGGCCGGGCACCCGCAACGACGTGCGCTGCGCGTCGCTCGAGCACAAGCTGGGCATCCACGGCAGTCCGACCGCGGTGCTCACCTTCGGCGACCGCGAGGGCGCGGTCGGCTGGATGGCAGGCGAGAAGAACCGCGGCCTCGAGTACATGTTCATCATGATGAATGCGGCCCGCTATTCGGTGGGGCTGGAGGGCGTCGGACTGGCCGAGCGCGCCACCCAGCGCGCGGCGGACTATGCGCGCACCCGCATCCAGGGCGTCGAAGCCGGCGCCCGGAGCCGGGACAAGGTCGCCATCGTCCGTCATCCCGACGTGCGACGAATGCTGCTGCAGATGAAGTCGCGCACCGAAGCGATGCGCGCCCTGGCCACGGTGGTGGCCGCGGCGATGGACACCGCCGAACGCCATCCGGATGCCGGCCAGCGCCGCCAGAGCCAGAGCTTCGTGGACCTGATGATTCCGGTGGTCAAGGGCTGGTGCACCGAGAACGCGGTGGAGGTCGCCTCGCTGGGCGTGCAGGTCCACGGCGGCATGGGGTTCATCGAGGAAGCCGGCGCGGCCCAGCACCTGCGCGATGCCCGCATCATGCCGATCTACGAGGGCACGACCGGCATCCAGGCCAACGACCTGGTCGGCCGCAAAGTCGCGCTCGATGGCGGCCAGGCGATGAGCCGGCTCATCGACCGGATGCGCGACACGGAACGCCTGCTGGCGCAAGGCGGCGACGAGACCCTGGCCGCACTGGCGCGCCGGCTGCACGAAGGCATCGCGGCGCTGTCGCGGGCCACCGCTTTCGTCGTCGCGACGCAGGCGAGCGATGCGCCCCGCGTGGCCGCCGGTGCGGTTCCGTTCCTGCACCTGTGCGGCCTCGTCGCCGGCGGCTGGCAAATGGCGCGCGCCGCGCTGGCCGCGCACCGGCACTTGCGCGAGGATGCGCAGGACACGCGCTTCTACCGGGCGAAGCTGGCCACCGCGCGCTTCTACGCCGACCACGTGTTGACGGGTGCACCGGGTCTGGCCGAAACGGTGGTCGATGGCGCCGACGGCGTGCTGGCGATCGAGGACGAGGCCTTCTGAATGCGCAGCGGCGGCTGGCCAACCCCTCCCCGGACAGGATGAGCGGAGCGTGAACGGGCTCCTCTAGCCGTGCAGCAGCGCCGCGTGGTGACGCAGGTGGTCCTCGACGAAGCTCTGCACGAACCAGTAGCCGTGCCCGTAGCCGTCGCGCATGTTCAGCGCCAGCGTAGTGCCCGAGGCCTTGCAGGCCTCGATCAGCCGATCCGGCAGTAGCTGCTGCGCCAGGAACTCGTCGGCCGTGCCCTGGTCGACCAGGATCGGCGTTTCGAACCCGCGCCGCGCCGCCAGCTCGCTCGCGTCGTACTGCGCCCATTCGGCGCGATCGTCGCCGAGGTAGCCGGCGAACGCCTTCTGCCCCCACGGACACTGCGACGGCGCCGCGATCGGCGCCAGCGCCGACACCGAGCGATAGCGCTCGGGGTTGCGCAACGCGCACACCAGCGCGCCGTGTCCGCCCATCGAGTGCCCGAAGATGCCCTGCTCCGCGCCTGCCGGGAACCGCGCGGCCACCAGCGCCGGCAGCTCCTGCGTGACCCAGCTGTACATGTGGTAGTGCTTCGACCATGGCGCGTGCGTGGCGTCGACGTAGAAGCCGGCGCCCAGCCCGAAGTCCCAGTGCGCATCGTCGCCGGGCAGGCGCACGCGCGGGCTGGTGTCGGGCGCGACCAGCATCAGGCCCAGCTCGGCCGCCACGCGCTGCGCGCCCGCCTTGATCGCGAACGTCTCCTCGGTGCAGGTGAGCCCGGCCAGGTAGTACAGCACCGGCACCCGGCCCGAGGCCGCTTGCGGCGGCCGGTAGACCGCGAAGCGCATCTCGGCGCGGCAGACCTCCGAGCGGTGCGCGTAGAAGCCCTGCACGCCGCCGAAGCAGGCATGCTCGGCGAGCATCCGCAGGGGGTCGTCACCCGCCATCAGTACACCACCACGCTGCGGATCGACTCGCCGCTGTGCATCAGGTCGAACGCCTGGTTGATGTCGGCCAGCGGCATCGTGTGCGTGATCAGGCTGTCGATGTCGATCCTGCCTTCCATGT
>JAHDYE010000309.1 GCA_023383035.1 Burkholderiaceae bacterium
GGCTCGGGGGCGGGTCGCCCGGATCGCCCGCTTCCCATAGCGTGAGGTTCGCCGGACTGACCTGTTCCTTCTCGAATTGAACGCTGCGCGCCACCACGGCGATGCGCACGGCGCGGATGCGCGACACCTCGGCAGCGCCGGGGTTGCTCCAGTTGCCGCACGCAGAAGCGGCAGTGGCATCGCACCACTGGGTGATCTGCATGCTGCCGGGCGGAGCAATGCCGTATTGCGCCTGCAGGTCGATGATCTGGTCGACGAGAGGCGTGGCGTTCGCGCAGGTGAAGGGCGCGCCGGTCAGCGTCGGATTGACTTCGGTCAGACGATCGCAGAGCACCTGATAACGCCCGTGCACGACGTTGCCCATGTTCACGACGACATCGCCGATCTCGTAGGACGGTGCCAGCGCGAAGGCCGCGTCCGGATTGGGCGGGTTATAGGGAAACAGCCCCGAGGTGTGATGCAGGTTCCAGCCATTGCCGGTCGTCTGCGGATCCTGCGACATCTGCATCAGCGTGCAGACCTTGCTGCCCCCCCTGCCGGCGGCGAGAAACATCTGTCTCTGAACCAGGCCACCGGTGCTCTCCGTCGTGATCTCGGCGGAGGAACCCGGCATGTTCTTGATGATGGCGGTCGGAATCGCGGCGAAATCGGCATCCGAGCGGAGGAACTCGATGGCGTCCGGGCCTGCTCCGCCGTCCAGGATGACCAGCGGCCTCAAGGTGCCGCCATTCGACACGGTGGTGCCGTTGTAGTAGATGTTGATGCCGAGCGGGCACAGCGAACCGCTGCCGCTGAACAGGCCATAGCCCGCTTGCCTGATTTCGCGCTCGATCGAGAACAGCGCGACGGCGCCGTTGACCTGCGCATCCGATCCGCCGCTGCTGGTCCGCTTCTGGCCTTCGAACACGGCCATCACCTGCTGGATGACCAGCACCGCAATCGAGCCGATCACCAGGGCGACCATCAGTTCGACCAGTGTCACGCCTTTTTGCGCGATGCGATTCATGCCGGCCCGGTTTCAGTTGTTGACGTTGATATGGGTTTCGGCGACGAACTGGTGCGCGCCCTCTCCGGGCAGTTGCCAACGGATGGTCACCGTCGCCCGATCGCCGTCGATCACGACCGTGCGCTTGCCGTTCGGAAGTCCGGCGACATCGACATCGGCTTCGGCGTACAGGGCCAGGTTGGTCGGATCGCCCCACAACCGGCCGAGGGCCTGGTTGGCCAGGAAACTGGCATCCGCGCGATATTTCGCGTCGGTGACTGCCCTCACCGAGAAGGCCTGCATGGCGACGACGGCCAGGATGCCGATCGAGAAGATCAGCACCGCCACCAGGGCTTCGATCAGGGTTGCGCCCTGCTGCAGGCGCGCGGGCTTGGCTACGGGCATCTTCTGACGTCGCTCGCTGCAGTCACGTTCGGATCGCACATCACGATCTGTCCGCCCAGACCGAGCTGAAGGCGCAGATCGCGGGTCCTGTCCGCCGCCAGCACGGCTGCCGGCAGGTCGAGGTCCAGGCTGTCGATCGCGTTGCTGGCATCGATGTTCGCCGTGCGCCGACCCAGGCCGTCGAAGCTGACCCGGGTCGCGCCGTTCGGCGACACCGACACCGTCACAGCGGCGGTGCCGTCGCCGGAGGCCCTGCTCTGGATTTCCTCGCCCGACAATGCGGTACGCACCGTCCAGCCCGCGGCCGGAGCCGCGTCGAGGACGAACTCGACCGCGATGTTTCGCCGCACGGCTTCGTTGCGGGCGAGCTGCAGGCCGGCCAGCATGCTCTCGGCAGCCGAGCGGATGCGGCTGTTGGCGAGCCATTCCACGCCCATCGGCACGGCAGGCAGCAACAGGACGACGATGACCGTCAACACGATCATCGTCTCGACGATCGACACGCCGCGCTGCCGGGGCAGGTTCATCAGCACGTCCCACCGTTGCGCGTGATCCAGCAGGTCGCGCCGTTGCCCCACGGCGTGGCCGAGGTGCGGGCGTTGTTCTGGTCGATCGTGTAGGAGAAGCCGGCCATGTTGCCGGTTCCCGTGGCCGTGATCTGGAAGGTCGTCGCGGTGGTCACGCAGGCGAACGTGAATCGGTCGCCGTTCCCCGGGCAGGCTGCGCCCTCGTAGGTACGGTTGTCCTGGAACCACTGCTCCATGGCGATGCGGCCCTGGCCCAGGCCGCCGGTTGCCTCGGGGACGTTGCCGCGCCGCAGGTAGTCGTTGTACGACGGCAGTGCGACCGCGGCCAGGATCGCGACCACGGCGACGGCGATCATCAGCTCGATCAGCGTGAATCCGCGCACTCTCACGGGTCGTCTCCAGTCCGGGCAGGAGCCAGAATGGCTCTTCGATCTGGAGCGAGTCTGACGAGCGGGTTGGATTCGGGTCCAGCCGACCCTGACAGACGGTGTCCGCCGAAGCTTCGACGGTGGCGCTTTGCTGCAGTGCGGTACCGGGCCGGCGAACCGAGGCCGCTCAGCCTCCGTGCCAGTCGAGCAGCTGCCAGCGCACCCGGTCCTCGAACACCACGACCGGCCGGCGGCCCGGCCAGCGGTATTCGCCGCTCCAGTCGCGGCGGACCCAGCGATTCACCTGCGGGGCATACCACACGATGTCCAGGCGCCGCGGCAGCTCGCGCCAGATGTCGAAGTGGCGGAAGTCGATCATGCGCTCCACGCGCAGCGCGTCGAACGTGCCTGCCGGCACCGTGATGCGTTCCCAGCCGGCGGCGCGCAGCCACTGCCGCCAGTACTGGCGGCCGCTCATGTGGGGCACGCCGTACCAGCTCGAGTCGGTGCGGCTGGCGCCGGGCTCGAGGCGCTCGGGCAGCAGCGGCATCGGCGCCTCGAACGTCTGCACCATGTCGTAAGCCGGCTCGACGATCACGTCCCAGGCGCGGGCCCAGCGCTCCTCGCCGAGGGGCGCGCCGCGCTCGTCGCGCAGCGCCACCACGATCGGCGCCGCCGCGGCCAGCGGTCCGCCCGGCGCGGCCGTGCCCTTCGGCGGCGCGCCGGGCGCACCCGGTGCATCAGGCACGGCGGGCGGCGCACCGGGCAGCTCGGCGCGGATCACCTCGGCCAGCAGTTCGCCGCGACGGGCGCCCCGATACAGATCGATGGTCTCGTAGCGCCAGCGCTGGCCGACGCGAACGGCAGGCGGCGGTACGGGCTGCGCCGGCGGCGGCACCAAAGCGGGCGTGGCACAGGCGCCCGGCAACAGGCAGGCCGCCGCGGTCAGCAAGCGGCGGCGTGCGGGGGACAGTGGCGATTCCTGCACGAAGCAACCTCGCGGCGGCAATCGTGGTCTGCGGAATTCCTACGGAACCGGGCGCCCGTCGTTCAGGCGCAGCCACCCCTTGATCATACGGTAGGCGAACCAGATCTGCGCGATCACGAAGAACGGCACTGAGCCGAACGTCAGCATCGTCGGAATCATCAGCAGCGCGAACCACAGCAGCGCCCACCAGAACGAGCGCGTCTGCCAGCGGAAATGCGACTCGTAGAACGTGCCGCGCGCGTCGTCGCGCTTGATATAGGCGAGGATCAGGCCGACCACGAAGCCGATGACGGAGATCAGCCCGAGCAGGTGCATCGCGTAGCCGAGCATCGCGTACTTGCGCAGCGATTCGCCGCGCGCGGTGTCGTCGCTCATCGGGCCCTCCCTGCGCGGCGCGCTACTCGATCGCCTTGACCATGTCCTCGACCACCTTCTTCGCGTCGCCGAACACCATCATCGTACGATCCATGTAGAACAGCTCGTTGTCCAGCCCGGCGTAGCCGGAGGCCATCGAGCGCT
>JAHDYE010000310.1 GCA_023383035.1 Burkholderiaceae bacterium
GGCCGGCGCGTCGACGCTGTTCCTGATCGCCGTCGGCCTGTCGCTGATCTTCGGGGTCACGCGCATCGTCAATTTCGCGCACGGCTCGATGTTCATGGTCGGGCTGTACGTCGCGTATTCGCTGACGGGGCTCCTCGGGCAGTGGCTCGGCCAGGGCGCCGTCGCGTTCTGGCTGTCGATCCTGCTGGCCGCGCTGGCGGTCGGGCTGCTGGGCGCGCTGATCGAGCTGCTGATCCTGCGCCGCATCTACGGGGCGCCCGAACTGTTCCAGCTGCTCGCCACCTTCGCGGTGGTGCTGATGCTGCGCGACGCCGCGCTGGCGATCTGGGGGCCGGACGACCTGCTCGGCCCGAAGGCGCCCGGCATGAAGGGCGCGGTGCAGATCCTCGGCCGGCAGTTCCCGCAGTACGACCTGTTCCTGATCTTCGTCGGGCCGGCCGTGCTCGCGCTGCTGTGGCTGCTGCTGCGGCGCACGCGGCTCGGCGTGCTGATCCGCGCCGCCACGCAGGACCGCGAGATGGTCGGCGCGCTGGGCGTGAACCAGGCGTGGCTGTTCACCGGCGTGTTCGCGCTCGGCTCGGCGCTGGCGGCGCTGGGCGGCGCGCTGCAGCTGCCGCGCGAGCCGGCCCACCTGGCGCTGGACCTCACCACGATCGGCGACGCGTTCGTGGTGGTGGTGGTGGGCGGCATGGGCAGCATCCCGGGCGCCTACCTGGCCGCGCTGATCATCGCCGAGATCAAGGCGATCTGCTACGGCATCGGCACGGTCGAGATCTTCGGCACGCCGTTCGCGTTCTCCAAGCTCACGCTGGTGGTCGAGTTCCTGGTCATGGCGGCGGTGCTGATCTGGCGGCCGTGGGGGCTGCTCGGCAGGCCGCAGGGCGCGGTGCGCAGTGCCGCGGCCGCGGAAGCGCCGATGCGGCCGATGTCGCGCGCCGGCGCCCTCGCGGTGGGCGCGCTGTTCGCGGCGCTGCTCGCGCTGCCGCTCGCCGCCGACGCCTTTCCGTACCTCACCGTGCTCACGATCGACATCCTGATCGCGGTGCTGTTCGCCGCCAGCCTGCACTTCATCATGGGTCCGGGCGGCATGCATTCGTTCGGCCACGCCGCGTACTTCGGCCTGGGCGCCTACGGTGCGGCGGCGCTGCTCAAGGGCCTGGCCTTGCCGATGGAGCTGGCGCTGGCGCTGGCGCCGCTGGCGGCGCTGGCCGGCGCCGCGCTGTTCGGGTGGTTCGCGGTGCGCCTGTCCGGCGTGTACCTCGCGATGCTCACGCTCGCCTTCGCGCAGATCGTCTGGTCGATCGTCTACCAGTGGGACAACGTCACCGGCGGCAGCAACGGCATGGTCGGCATCTGGCCGTCGGAGCGCTTCGCCTCCAAGACCGCCTACTACTACCTGACGCTGGTGCTGGTCGGCGCGGGCCTGTTCGCGCTGCGCCGCATGCTGTTCTCGCCGTTCGGCTACGCGATGCGCGCCGGGCGCGATTCGCCGCTGCGCGCCGAGAGCACCGGCATCGGCGTGATCCGCGTGCACTGGGCGGGCTTCATGGTCGCCGGGCTGTTCTGCGGCCTGGCCGGCGCGCTGTTCGCATTCGGCAAGGGTTCGATCTCGCCGGAGACGATCCACGTCGTCCGCTCGATCGACGGCCTGGTGATGGTGCTGCTGGGCGGCGTGCAGACGCTGTTCGGCCCGATCGTCGGCGCCGCGGTGTTCACCTGGCTGCAGGACACCGTGGCGCGCGCCACCGACTACTGGCGCGCGCTGCTCGGCCTGGCGATCCTGGTACTGGTGCTCGCCGTCCCGCAGGGCATCGTGGGCGGCCTGATGGCGCTGCGCGACCGGCTGCGCTGGCGCCGCGCCGGCGTCGGCGCGGGCGTCGGAGCGACGCCGTGACCGCGCTGCTGAAGGTGCACGGCCTGCGCAAGGCGTTCGGCGGCGTGCAGGCGGTCGACGGCGTGAGCTTCGAGCTGGCCGCCGGCGAGCTGCTGGCGATGATCGGCCCCAACGGGGCGGGCAAGTCGACCTGCTTCAACATGATCAACGGGCAGCTCGCGCCCGATGCGGGCAGCGTGGCGCTGGCCGGCCGCGAGATCGCCGGGCGGCGTCCGCGCGAGATCTGGCGGCTGGGCGTCGGGCGCACGTTCCAGGTGGCCGCCACCTATGCGTCGATGACGGTGGTCGAGAACGTGCAGATGGCGCTGCTGTCGTATCACGGCCAGCTGTTGCGCCTCTGGCCGCGCGCGGCCTCGCTGCACCGCGCCGAGGCGCTCGAGCTGCTCGCCGCGGTGGGCCTGCGCGAGCGCGCCGACGAGCCGTGCAGCACGCTCGCCTACGGCGACATCAAGACGGTGGAGCTGGCGATCGCGCTGGCCAACCGGCCGGCGCTGCTGCTGATGGACGAGCCCACCGCCGGCATGGCGCCGCAGGAACGCAACGCGCTGATGCGGCTCACGCGCGAGCTGGTCAAGCAGCGCGGCATCGGCGTGCTGTTCACCGAGCACAGCATGGACGTGGTGTTCGCGCACGCCGATCGCGTCATGGTGCTGGCGCGCGGCGTGCTGATCGCGCAGGGCGAGCCCGACGCGATCCGCGACGATGCGGCGGTGCGCGAGGTCTATCTCGGCAGCGGCCGGCTGGTGAAGGCGGCGCGCCGCGCGGACGGCGACGCGCACGGCCGGTCCGGCGCCGGCCTCGGGTCGGATGCCGGGTCGGGCGTCGGGTCGGACGTCGCGGCCCCGGCGAGCGGCACGCGGAGCGCGCCGTGAGCGCGCCGCTGCTGTCGGTGCGGCGGCTCGACGCCTGGTACGGCCGCGCGCAGGTGCTGTTCGGCGTCGACCTGGAGATCGGCGACGGCGAGGTGGTCGCGCTGATGGGCCGCAACGGCGCCGGCAAGAGCACCACGATGAAGGCGATCATGGGCCTGCTCGCGTCGTGCCGCGGCGAGATCCGCTTCGGCGGCGAGCGTATCGACGGGCTGGAGCCGTACCGCATCAACCGGGCCGGCCTCGGCTACGTGCCCGAGGACCGGCGCATCTTCACCGACCTCACGGTGCTGGAGAACCTCGACGTCGGCCGGCGGCCGCCCCGCGCGGGCGCGCCGGCCTGGACGGTCGAGCGGCTGTTCGCGCTGTTCCCCAACCTCGGGCGCATGCCCGACCGCCCCGGCGGGCGCATGAGCGGCGGCGAGCAGCAGATGCTCAGCGTGGCGCGCACGCTGATGGGCAATCCGCGCCTGGTGCTGCTCGACGAGCCCTCCGAGGGCGTGGCGCCGGTGATCGTCGAGCAGATGGCCGACATGATCGTCGAGCTGAAGAAGCAGGGGCTGTCGGTGCTGCTGTCCGAGCAGAACGTGCCGTTCGCCGCGGCGGTCAGCGATCGCGCCTACGTGCTCGAGAAGGGACAGGTGAAGTTCGCCGGCACGATGGCCGCGCTGGACGCCGACCAGGCGGTGCGCCGGCAGTACCTGGCCGTATGAGACCGGCCGCGCGGGCCTGGCCCACGCGGCCCACGCATGCAGGAGGAACGAGATGGCGATTGCCGCAACTGCCGGGAAGTCCGGGAAGGTCGTGATCCGCAACGTCGGGCTGATGCTGTCGGGCGACATCGACCGGCCGATCCTCGACGCCGACACCGTGGTGGTCGAAGACGGCCTGATCGCCGCGCTCGGGCGCGAGGCCGACTGCGACATCGAGGCGCCCGCGCGCGTGATCGACGCGCGCGGTACTGCGCTCGCACCGGGCCTGATCGACTCGCACGTGCATCCGGTGTTCGGCGACTGGACGCCGCGGCAG
>JAHDYE010000311.1 GCA_023383035.1 Burkholderiaceae bacterium
GATCGTGCAGGCGGCGTTCGACGCCAACGAGCGGCAGAAGCAGGTGCTGTTCGCCAAGGCCGCCAAGGTGTTCGATGGCGGCTTGGCGGGCCTGCGCGCGGGGTTGTGGGGGCTGGCGTTCAAGCCCGATACCGACGATATCCGCGAGGCGCCCAGCATCGAGCTGATCGACGGCCTGCTCGCGGCCGGCGCCAGCGTCGCCGCCTACGACCCGCAGGCCGGAGCGAACGTGAAGGCGGCGTTCGCCGGCCGCGACGGCCTGCGCGTCGTGGGCGACCCGTACCAGGCCGCCGAAGGCGTCGACGTGCTGTTCGTGGTCACCGAGTGGCGCGAATTCCGCAGCCCCGATTTCGCGCGCCTGCGTTCGATCATGCGCCAGCCGGTGCTGATCGACGGGCGCAACCTCTACGATCCTCGGCAGGTGCAGGCCGCGGGCTTTCGCTACGACTCGATCGGCCGGGCAGGCTGAGCCGCCCGGCCGCCGATCCGTGGCCGCGCCGCGACGGCGCGCATCGGCACAGCGGCTGGGACGCGGCGCGCGGGGGCGCTATGCGCAAGAGACCGCGCGCTTCGCGCGGTCCGACAGGCGCACCGCCGACAGCTCGCGCCCCCACACGCAGCCGGTGTCGATCGACAGCAGGTCGGGACGATCCATCAGGCCGAGCGACGCCCAGTGGCCGAACACGATCGGCGAACCGGCGCTCGCGCGCCCCGGCACGTCGAACCACGGCAGGTAGCCGTCGGGCGCGCTGTCGAGGCCTTCCTTGGCGGTGAAGTCCATGCGCCCGGCGGGCGTGCAGAAACGGATGCGGGTCAGCGCATTGACGATCACGCGCAGCCGGTCGTTGCCGCGCAGCGAGTCGGACCAGGCAGCCGGCTCGTTGCCGTACATCTCGCGCAGGAAATCGATCCAGCGCGGCCCCGACAGCGCCCGCTGCACTTCGCCGGCCAGCTCCAGCGTGCGCTCGACCGTCCACTGCGGCAGCAGGCCCGCATGCACCATCAGCCAGCCGCCCTCACAGTGCGCCAGCGGACGCGTGCGCACCCAGTCGATCAACGCGTCGCGATCAGGCGCGCCGAGGATGTCGTCCAGCGTATCGGTGCGGTGCGCGCGCCGGATGCCCGCGGCCACCGCCAGCAGGTGCAGGTCGTGATTGCCCAGCACGGTGACGAGCCGCTCTCCCTGGGCAATCGCCCAACGCAGGCTGTCGGCCGAGCGCGGCCCGCGGTTGACCAGGTCTCCGGGCATCCACAGCCGGGCGTCGGCGGGCAACTGCGGCAGCAGGCGCAGCAGCGCGTCGAGGCAGCCCTGCAGGTCGCCGATGGCCCAGGTTTCGACTGCGCGTCCGATATCGCGGGTGGTCATCCGTTCGTGCATCCGTCCGAGGAGTAGAGTATTCGTCGATTGTCGCCGAATGCAGCGGCACCGGCCGTTGCGCTGTCGCGCCGTAGCGTCGTTGACCGACGAAAGGAAAATCCTTACCGTGTCGGCCATGATCCATGAATGGCACTCGGAGGCGGACGAAAAGGCCTATGGCAGCCTTTAGCCAGGGCGACGTCATCAAGGTGCCGTTTCCGTACATCGATCGCCCGACACGCCAGTCGAGGCCGGCGCTGGTCGTGTCGACCGGCGAACTCGAGGACGTGCACGGGTTGCTGTGGGTGCTCATGATCACCAGTGCCGAGAACCGGGGCCGGCCGGGCGATGTGCCGATCGCGAAGCCGGCCGCTGCGGGTCTGCTGGCACCGTCCGTGATCCGCACGGCGAAGATCGCGACGATCGAGGCGGCCGATGCGACCCGGCTCGGCCGCATTCCGGCTGCGCTGCGGACTCACGTCCTCGGTCGGGTCACGGCCGCGCTCGACGCGACGTGACCCGGACCGGGCCGCTCACGCCGCCGTGTAGGCCGTCTTCACCGTCGTGAAGAACTCCGCCGCGTAGCTGCCCTGCTCGCGCGGTCCGTAGCTCGACCCCTTGCGCCCGCCGAACGGTACGTGATAGTCGACGCCGGCGGTCGGCGCGTTGACCATCACCATGCCCGCCTGCGCGTGGCGCTTGAAGTGCGTGGCGTACTTCAGCGACGTGGTGCAGATGCCGGAGGACAATCCGAACTCGGTGTCGTTGGCCAGCGCCAGCGCGTGCTCGTAGCTGCCGGCGGCGATCACGCAGGCGATCGGCCCGAAGATCTCCTCGCGCGCGATGCGCATCGCCGGCGCCGCGTCGGCGAACAGGGCAGGGCTCAGGTAGTAACCGTCGGTGGCGCGCGTCAGGCGTTCGCCGCCGCACACCAGCCGCGCGCCCTCGGCGCGGCCCGTCGCGAGGTATTCGAGGTCGACGTCGAGCTGCGATGCGTCGACCACCGGCCCGATGTGCGTGCCGGGCTTGCGCGCGTCGTCGATCACCAGCGCCTCCAGCCGCGCCTTCATCGCCTCGACGAAGCGCGACAGGATGCCCTTCTGCACGATGAGCCGGCTCGACGCGGTGCAGCGCTGGCCGGTCGAGAAGTAGCTGCCCTGCACCGCGCACTCCACGGCCTGCGCGAGATCGGCGTCGTCGAGCACGACCAGCGGGTTCTTGCCGCCCATCTCGAGCTGCACCTTGGCCATGCGACGCGCCATGCCTTCGAGCACGCGCCGGCCGGTGGCCACCGACCCGGTGAAGCTCAGCGCGTTCACCGCCGGATGATCGATCAACGCCTGCCCGACGCGGCTGCCGGGCCCCATCACCAGGTTGAACACGCCGGGCGGAAAACCGGCGCGGCTGATGATCTCGGCCAGCGCCCACGCCGAGCCGGGCACCAGGTCGGCGGGCTTGAACACCACGCAGTTGCCGTAAGCGAGCGCCGGCGCGATCTTCCACGCGGGAATCGCGATCGGGAAGTTCCACGGCGTGATGATGCCCACCACGCCGACCGGCTCGCGCGTGATCTCGACGTCGATCCCCGCGCGCACCGAAGACAGGCGCTCGCCGCGCTGGCGCACCACTTCGCCGGCGAAGAAGCGGAAGATCTGGCCGGCGCGCGCCACTTCGCCGATTCCCTCGGGCAGCGTCTTGCCTTCTTCGCGCGAAAGGAGGTTGCCGAGCTCGTCGCGGCGCGCGAGCAGTTCGGCGGCCACTTTCTCGAGCGCGTCGGCGCGCGCCTGCAGCGCGCCGGTCGACCAGGTGGCGAAGGCATCGCGCGCGGCCGCGATGGCGGTGGCGGCCTGCGCCGCGTCGGCGCGGGCGTACTCGCCGATCACGTCGGAAAGATCGGATGGATTGACGTTGCCGCCGGCGTCGGAGGCGTCGATCCATTCCCCGCCGATGTAGTTCCTGTTCATGCCTGCTCCGGAGTGTTGGCGTAGCATCGAACGAATTCTATCCATGCGGGCGGCTTGTCGATGACGGCGACCGGATTCAGCCTGTTCGATACGGCGATCGGCTGCTGCGGCATCGCCTGGAGTGAACGCGGCCTGGCCGGCGTGCAGCTTCCCGAAGCGCGCGAGGCGCTCACCCGTGCGCGGATGCGCCGGCTTTTCCCGGGCGTGGCCGAAACCGCGCCGCCGCCTGCGGTGCGCGAAGCGGCGGCGCGCATCGCCGCGCTGCTTCGCGGCGAGCGCGACGACCTGCGCGACATCGCACTCGACATGAGCGGCGTGTCGCCGTTCGAGGTCCGCGTCTATGAGCTGGTGCGCGGCATCGCGCCCGGCGAAACGCTCACTTACGGCGAGGTCGCCGACCGGCTCGGCGAACCGGGCGCGGCCCGCGCAGTGGGGCGCGCG
>JAHDYE010000312.1 GCA_023383035.1 Burkholderiaceae bacterium
GGTGCGCACCACGCGCGGCCCGGCCATCCTCAACCAGGGCATCCGGCCCGACACGCTGCTGATCGTCGGCCAGTTCGACCACTGGGCCACGCCCTACGCGAAGGGCATCAAGGCGCCCAGCCTCAACACGGTGGCGCCGATGTCGCTGGAGCTCACCGATGCCACCGGCTCGGGTTCCGATCTGGTGCGCGTGGCGCTGCGCCGCGTCGACGCGAACACGCGCTCGTGAATCCGGCGCGGCGGCGGCCCGGCGTCCAGACGCGCGAGGCGGCCGCGCGCCGCAGGTAGCGGCGGGCATCGCGGCCGCCTCGCGCCGCGTCGCCGTTCCCGCCGGCGCGGCGATTCGCATGGTTTATCCTGTCCGGCAATGGGCAGGCGATTCCACCCCGTGAGCGACGTGCCGCTGCCGTCGCGCGCGGGCGAGCGGCTGGCGTGGCCGCTGGTGGTCGCGCTGCTCGCGCTGGCGCTGCTGGCGATGGCGTTGTACGCGCTGGGCAGCGGGCGCTTCGAGCTGCCGCTGGGCGAAGTGCTGCGCATCGTCACGGGCAGCCACGAAGCGCCCGACCAGGCACTCGCCCCGATGGCCGAGACGGTGCTGTGGCAGATCCGCGGCCCGCGCGTGCTGGCGGCGATCGTGGTCGGCGCCGCGCTCGCCGCCTCGGGCGTGGCGCTGCAGTCGGTGTTCCGCAACCCGCTGGCCGCCCCCGATCTGCTCGGCGTGTCGGCCGGCGCGGCGCTGGGCGCCGTGCTCGGCATCTTCCTCGGCTGGAGCGTGTTCGCCATCCAGGCTTCGGCGTTCGCCGGCGGTATCGCCGCGGTGTCGCTGGTCTACGCGGTGGGCACGGTGCTGCCACTGCGCGACCGTGTGCTCAGTCTGGTGCTGGCCGGCATCGCGATCGGCAGCATGCTCGGTGCGCTGATCGCACTGATCAAGACGCTGGCCGATCCGTACACGCAGTTGCCGGCGATCACGTTCTGGCTGCTCGGCAGCTTCGCCTCGATCACCGCCACCGATCTGTCGCTGCTGGCGGCGTTCTCGCTGGCCGGCCTGGCGCCGCTGGCGCTGATGCGCTGGCGCGCCGACGCGCTGGCATTGTCCGACGACGAGGTCCATGCGCTGGGCGTGCGGCTGCCGGTGGTGCGCCTGGCGCTGGTGACGGGCGCCACGCTGGCCACCAGCGGCACCGTCGCCGCCGCCGGCGTCATCGGCTGGATCGGCCTGGTGGTGCCCCATGCCGCGCGACTGATGGTGGGCGCGTCGTTTCCGCGCGTGCTGCCGGTGTCGATGCTGCTCGGCGCGTTGCTGATGCTGCTGATCGACACGCTCGGGCGCAGCATCGCGCAGGCCGAAGTGCCGCCGGGCGTGCTCACCGCGCTGGTGGGCGCGCCGGTGCTGTTCGGACTGATGCTCGGACGTGGCCGTGACTGAGCTGCTGCGCACGCGCGCGCTCGCCTTCGGCCACGACCGGCGCGCGCTGACGACGCCGATCGACCTGATGCTGGACGCGGGCGAGATCGTGGTCGTGCTGGGCCCCAACGGTGCGGGCAAGAGCACGCTGTTCCGTACCCTGCTCGGCACGCTGCCGCCGTTGTCGGGCACGGTGCACTGGGGCACGCGCCCGCTCACGGAGCTGCGGCCGCGCGAGCTGGCCACGCAGGTCGCATGGGTGCCGCAGCAACCGGGGGCCGCGTTCGAGCTCACGGTCGAGCAGTACGTCATGCTCGGCCGGCTCGGCCGGCTCGCGCTGGGCGCAGCGCCGGGCCGTGCCGACCGCGACGCGGTTCGGCATGCGATCGCCCGGCTGGGCATCGAGCGCTTCCGCACGCGCGCGCTGTCGCGCATGTCGGGCGGCGAGCGCCAGCTCGCCGCGATCGCGCGCGCGCTGGCGCAACAGGCCTCGACGCTGCTGCTCGACGAGCCCACCGCCAGCCTGGATTTCGGCAACCAGGGCAGGGTGCTCGACACCTTGCGCGGCCTGGCCGCCGACGGGCTGGGCATCGTCTATGCCACGCACGATCCGAACCACGCGCTGCGCGCCGGCACCCGCGCGCTGGTCTACCTGCCCGATGCGACCACCGCGTTCGGTCCGATCGACGCGCTGATCGAGCCAGGCACGCTGTCGCGCGTCTACGGCGTCGACGTCGAGGCCGCGCGCACGCCGGCCGGCCGGCCGGTGTTCGCGCTCAGCCTGCCAGGTACGCGATGAGCGCGATCAGCACCGCAGCGGCGATGATCCATGCGATCCAGCGGCCGGTGCCGGCGGTCGCCGCGGCGGGCGGTGGCGCCGCGGCCGCCTCGAGCGGCGCCGCTTCGGCGGGCGCCGGCGCGAGCCGCGCTTCGAACGCCTTGAAGAAATCGTCGGTGATCTTCGTGGCCGCCCCTTCGATCAGCCTGGAGCCCACCTGCGCGAGCTTGCCGCCGACCTGCGCCCGGGCGTTGTAGGCGAGCCGGGTCGCTGCGCCTTCGGGGATCAGCTTGACGTCGGCCGTGCCCTTGCCGAAGCCGGCCACGCCACCCTGGCCGTCGAAGGCGATCGTGTACGACGAGATCGGCACGATGTTCTGCAGCTTCAGCTTGCCCTTGAAGCGCGCGTTGACCGGCCCGATGCGCATCGCCATCGTGGCCAGGTATTCGTCGTCGGCCACCCGCTCGAGCGACTCGCAGCCGGCGATGCAGGCCTTCAGGGTTTCGGGGTCGTTCAGCGCGGCCCAGGTCGCGTCGGGGCTCGCGGCGATCACGCGTTCGCCTTGCAGGTTCATGTCGCAGGTTCCGTACGGGAAGATCGGAGGTCGGGTCGCGCGGGCGGCTTGCGCAGCGCCTCGGCAAGGTCGGCCAGGCTCGCGAGGTTGTGCATCGGCAGCATCCGGTCGACGTGCGGCAGCAGCGCGCGCACGCCGGCCGCGCGCGGCGCGAAGCCGCGGTAGCGCAACAGCGGATTGAGCCACACCAGCTCGTGCGCGAAGCGCGCCAGCCGCGCCGCCTCGCCCGACAGCGAACCGCGCTCGTCGCGGTCCAGGCCGTCGGTCACCAGCAGCAGCGCGGCGTTGCCGGTGAGCAGCCGGCGCGCCCAGCGGCGGTTGAACTCGGCCAGGTTCGACGCGATGCGCGTGCCGCCGCGCCAGTCCTGCACCAGCGCGTCGGCGCGCTCGATCGCCACGTCGGGATCGCGGTGGCGCAGGCAGCGCGTGATGTCGGTGAGGCGGGTGCCGAACACCAGCGTGTGCACGCGATGATGGTGCTGCGTGAGCCCGTACGCGTAATGCAGGAACGCGCGTGCGTAGCGATCCATCGAACCCGAGATGTCGATCAGGATCACCAGCGGCGGCGCACGCAGGCGCGGCGCCGTGCGCGGCAGGTCGATGGTGTCGGGCGCGCGCGCCTGGCGCCGCAGCGCGCGGCGCAGGTCGATGCGTCCGCGCAGCGAAGGCGCGCGCCGGCGCGTACGCAGCGGGCGCACCGGCAGCGGCACCGTCTCGGCCAGGCGGCGCGCGATGGCGAACTCGCGCGCCGACATGCTCTCGAAATCGGCCCGCTGCAGCCGCTCGCGTTCCGAGAAGCTCACCACGGCGTCGATCGTGCGCTGGTCCTCCTCGCGCGGCGGCGCCTCGGGCGGCGGCGTGTCGGAGGGTGGCGACAGCGCTTCTTCCACGCGGCGCGGGCGTTGCGGCGGCTTCTCGGTGCCGGGCCGTCCGGCGATCTTCGGCAGCAGCAGGTACATCAGCCGCTCGAGCAGCTTCGGGTCGCGCCAGAACGC
>JAHDYE010000313.1 GCA_023383035.1 Burkholderiaceae bacterium
GCTCGACATCTACGTGCCGCACTTCTGCTACCACAAGAAGCTCTCGATCGCCGCCAACTGCCGGATGTGCCTGGTCGAGGTCGAGAAGGCGCCCAAGCCGCTGCCTGCGTGCGCCACGCCGGTCGCCAACGGCATGAAGGTGTTCACGCATTCCGACATGGCGGTGCGCGCCCAGAAGGGCGTGATGGAGTTCCTGCTGATCAATCACCCGCTCGACTGCCCGGTATGCGACCAGGGCGGCGAATGCCAGCTCCAGGATCTCTCGGTCGGCTACGGCTACTCGGCCTCGCGCTTCGTCGAGGCCAAGCGCGTGGTGTTCCGCAAGCAGATGGGTCCGCTGATCTCGGCCGACGAGATGACGCGCTGCATCCACTGCACCCGCTGCGTGCGCTTCGGCCAGGAGATCGGCGGGATCATGGAGCTCGGCATGGCCAACCGCGGCGAGCACTCCGAGATCATGAGCTTCGTCGGCCGCTCGGTCGACTCCGAGCTCTCGGGCAACATGATCGACCTGTGCCCGGTGGGCGCGCTCACCAGCCGGCCGTTCCGCTTCAGCGCGCGCTCGTGGGAGCTGGCGCGGCGCAAGTCGATCGCCCCGCACGATTCGCTCGGCTCGAACCTGGTCGTGCAGGTCAAGGGCGACCGCGTCATGCGCGTGCTGCCGCTGGAGAACGAGGCGGTCAACGAGTGCTGGATCTCGGATCGCGACCGCTGGTCCTACGAGGGCCTGAACAGCGACGACCGTCTGCTCGCGCCGATGATCCGCCAGGACGGGCAGTGGCGCGAAGTGGAGTGGCAGACCGCGCTCGACTACGCGTCGCACGCGATGCGCACCGTGCGCGCCGAGCACGGGCCGCAGGCGCTGGGCGCGCTCGGCTCGGGCCAGAGCACGCTCGAGGAGCTGCACCTGCTGGGACGCCTGATGCGCGGCCTGGGCAGCGACAACGTCGACTTCCGGCTGCGCCAGCTCGACTTCTCGGCCGATCCGGCGCGCGCCGGCGTGCCCTGGCTGGGCATGGCGGTCGAGGACGTGGGCGCGCTCGACCGCCTGCTGCTGGTCGGCTCGTTCCTGCGCAAGGACCACCCGCTGTTGGCGGCGCGCGTGCGCGCGGCGGTCAAGCGCGGCGCGCAGGTGTCGATCGTGCACGCGGCCGACGACGACCTGCTGATGCCGCTGGCGCAGCGGGCGATCGAGGCGCCGTCGCAGTGGGCGCGCCTGCTCGCCGAGGTGCTGGTGGCGGTGCTGGAGGCGCAGGGCCGCAGCGCGCCGGCGGAGCTCTCCGGCGCGGTGTCGATCCACCTCGCCACGCTGATGCCGGGCGAGACCGCGCGCGCGATCGCCGCCAGCCTGTCTTCCGGCGAGCGCGGCGCGGAGCTGCTCGGCAACGCCGCCGTCCAGCATCCCGAGTACGCGCGCATCGCGCGGCTGGCGCAGGCGATCGCCACGGCCACCGCGGCGCGCTTCGGGCAGATCGGCGAGGCGGCGAACTCCGTCGGCGGCTACCTGGCCCGCGCGGTGCCGTCCGGCGGCGGGCTGGATGCGCGCGCGATGGTCGAGCAGCCGCGCAGCCTGTACCTGCTGCTGAACAACGAGCCGGGGCTCGATCACGCGCTGCCGGTCACCGCGCGCGCGGCGTTGTCGAAGGCCGAGTCGGTGATCGCGCTGAGCGCGTACCGTTCGGCCGAGCTGCTCGAGTACGCCGATTGCCTGCTGCCGGTGGCGCCGTTCACCGAAACCGCCGGCACCTTCGTGAACTGCGAGGGGCGCGTGCAGAGCTTCAACGGCGTGGTGCGCCCGGCCGGCCAGGCGCGTCCGGCCTGGAAGGTGCTGCGCGTGCTCGGCAACCTGCTCGAGCTGGGCGGCTTCGACCACGACAGCCCCGAGGCGGTGCGTGCCGAGGCGTTGTCGGCCGACGTTGCGGGGCGGCTGGACAACGCGCTGTCAGGCGACGAGCCGGCAGGCGGCGAGGCGACGACCCCGGCGCCCGGCCGCGAAGCGATGACCGGCATCGCCACGGGTTCGTTCGAGCGGCTGACCGACGTTCCCCTCTACGCCGCCGACCCGCTGGTGCGCCGCGCCGAAAGCCTGCAGCGCACGCGCGACGCGCGCCCGGCGCGCGCGCGCGTCAACGCTGCCACCCTCGCGCGGCTGGGCCTGGCCGCGGGCGAGCAGGTGCGCGTGAAGCAGGCGCTCGGCGAGACCACCGGCGAAGCGATGCTCGAGCTCGAGCGCGACGACGCGCTGGCCGACGGCGTGGTGCGGATCGCCACGGCCCAGCCCGCCACGGCCGGCCTGGTGTGCGCCTTCGGCGCGGTTTCGATCGAGAAGGTCTGAAGCGCCATGGAGAACCTGCTGAACGGGGTGACGAGCTGGGGCGAGGGCACGCTGGGCGCGGCCTGGCCGGTGGTCTGGAACCTGGTGAAGATCGTCGCGCTGGTGCTGCCGCTGCTCGGCTGCGTGGCCTATCTCACGCTGTGGGAACGCAAGATGATCGGCTACATGCACCTGCGCCTGGGGCCGAACCGCGTCGGTCCGAAAGGCTTCCTGCAGCCGATCGCCGACGCGTTCAAGCTGATGTTCAAGGAGATCATCGTCCCGTCGCAGGCCAACAAGGTGCTGTACCTGATCGGGCCGGTGATGACGATCATGCCGGCGCTGGCGGCCTGGGTGGTGATCCCGTTCGGTCCCGAGATGGCGCTGGCCAACGTGAACGCCGGCCTGCTGCTGCTGCTGGCGATCACCTCGGTCGAGGTCTACGGCGTGATCATCGCCGGCTGGGCGTCCAACTCCAAATACCCGTTCATCGCCGCGATGCGCGCCTCGGCGCAGATGGTGTCGTACGAGCTGGCGATCGGCTTCGCGCTGGTGATCGTGCTGATGGTCTCGGGCAGCCTGAACATGAGCGACATCGTGCTCGCCCAGGGGCGCGGCTGGTTCGCCGAGCGCGGCATCACGTTCCTGTCGTGGAACTGGCTGCCGCTGCTGCCGATCTTCGTCGTGTACGTGGTCTCGTCGGTGGCCGAGACCAACCGCCACCCGTTCGACGTGGTCGAGGGCGAGTCGGAGATCGTGGCCGGCCACATGGTCGAGTACTCGGGCATGGGCTTCGCGGTGTTCTTCCTGGCCGAATACGCGAACATGATCCTGCTGTCGGCGGTGGCGTCGATCATGTTCCTCGGCGGCTGGTATCCGCCGCTCGACTGGCCGGTGCTCAACTGGATTCCGGGCTGGCTGTGGCTCGGCATCAAGACCTTCTTCGTCGTGTCGCTGTTCATCTGGTTCCGCGCGTCGTTCCCGCGCTATCGCTACGACCAGATCATGCGCCTGGGCTGGAAGGTCTTCATCCCGCTCACGCTGTTCTGGCTGGTGCTGGTGGCGATCTGGATGCAGACGCCCTGGAACATCTGGAACTGACGGACGGCGCGCGGCACGCAAGAGGCACCGAACATGCAAGCGGTCAGGGACTTCCTATCCAGTTTCATGCTGAGCGAGATGCTCAAGGGGCTGCGTCTCACCGGCAGGTACTTCTTCGCGCGCAAGATCACGCTGCAGTACCCGGAAGAGAAGACCCCGATGTCGCCGCGCTTCCGCGGCCTGCACGCGCTGCGCCGCTATCCGAACGGCGAGGAGCGCTGCATCGCGTGCAAGCTGTGCGAGGCGGTGTGCCCGGCGCTGGCGATCACGATCGAGTCCGAGCGCCGCGAGGACAACTCGCGCCGCACCACCCGCTA
>JAHDYE010000314.1 GCA_023383035.1 Burkholderiaceae bacterium
CATCACGCAGCACATCGGCGCCTATCACGTCGAGACGCCGCGCGGCGTGGTCACGTTCCTCGACACGCCGGGCCACGAGGCGTTCACCGCGATGCGCGCGCGCGGCGCGAAAGCCACCGACATCGTGATCCTGGTGGTCGCGGCCGACGACGGCGTGATGCCGCAGACGGTCGAGGCGATCAACCACGCGAAGGCGGCCGGCGTGCCGATGGTCGTGGCGATGAACAAGATCGACAAGCCCGAGGCCAACCCCGACCGGGTCAAGCAGGAGCTGGTGGCCAACCAGGTCGTGCCCGAGGAGTACGGCGGCGAAGTGCCGATCGTGCCGGTGTCGGCCAAGACCGGCCAGGGCATCGACGACCTGCTCGAGAACGTGCTGCTGCAGGCCGAGGTGCTCGAGCTCACGGCCGTGCGCGACGGCGCCGCCAAGGGCCTGGTGATCGAGGCGCGCCTGGACAAGGGGCGCGGCGCGGTGGCCACGGTGCTGGTGCAGTCGGGCACGCTCAAGCGCGGCGACATCGTGCTGGCCGGCTCCTCGTTCGGCCGCGTGCGCGCGATGCTCGACGAGAACGCCAAGCCGGTCGCCGAGGCCGGGCCGTCGATCCCGGTCGAGATCCAGGGCCTGCAGGACGTGCCGGCCGCCGGCGAGGAAGTGATCGTGCTCGGCGACGAGCGCAAGGCGCGCGAGATCGCGCTGTTCCGCCAGGG
Source organism: Burkholderiaceae bacterium (assembly GCA_023383035.1). GTDB lineage: Bacteria > Pseudomonadota > Gammaproteobacteria > Burkholderiales > Burkholderiaceae_E > Zeimonas. Next base: position 709 of record JAHDYE010000314.1, read on the forward strand.
CAAGTTCCGCGACGTCAAGCTGGCCCGCCAGCAGGCTGCCAAGCTCGAGAACATGTTCGAGCAGATGGGCGCCGGCGAGGTGAAGACGCTGCCGCTGATCATCAAGGCCGACGTGCAGGGCTCGCAGGAAGCGCTCGCGCACGCGATGCTCAAGCTGTCCACCGACGAGGTCAAGGTGCAGGTCGTGCACCAGGGCGTGGGCGGCATCAGCGAGAACGACGTCAACCTGGCCACCGCGTCGAAGGCGGTCATCATCGGCTTCAACGTGCGCGCCGACCAGCAGGCCAAGCGGCTGGCCGAGACCAACGGCATCGACATCCGCTACTACAACATCATCTACGACGCCGTCGACGACGTGAAGGCGGCCATGTCGGGCCTGCTCTCGCCCGAGCAGAAGGAAGAGGCGATCGGGCTGGTCGAGATCCGCCAGATCATCCGCGTGCCCAAGGTCGGCAACATCGCCGGCTGCATGGTGCTCGAGGGCGTGGTGCGCCGCGGCGCGAAAGTGCGCCTGCTGCGCGACCACACCGTCGTGTGGACCGGCGAGCTCGATTCGCTCAAGCGCTTCAAAGACGACGTGCGCGAAGTGCGCGAAGGCTTCGAGTGCGGCCTGTCGCTGAAGAACTTCAGCGACATCAAGGAAGGCGACCAGCTCGAGGTGTTCGAGATCAAGGAGGTGGCGCGCACGCTGTGAGGCGGGCGCCGGGTGCCATGACGAGTCATCGACCGGGCGGCGTGAGCCGCAGCGTGCGGGTCACCGAGCAGGTGCACCACGAGCTCGCCGAGCTGGTACGCGCCGAGGTCAAGGACCCGCGCATCGGCATGGTCACGATCACCGGCGTGGCGCTGACGCCCGACTACGCCTACGCGACCGTGTACTTCAGCGTGCTGCCCGACGACGAAGCCACGGTGGCCGGCACGCTGGCCGGCCTGCGCCGCGCCGCCGGCTTCCTGCGTTCGCAGCTCGGGCGCCGGGTGCGCATCCATACCACGCCCGAGCTGCGCTTCGTCCACGATCCGTCGGTCGAGCGCGGCATGGCCATGTCGAAGCTGATCGACGAGGCGAACAGGCGCCACGCCGACGACTGAACCCGAAAATCCACCCCCCATCCCGGCCGGTTCGCGGCCGTCATCGACGCGGCGAGCGTGGAGTCTCCGCGAAGGACGGGCCGAGCCGAAGGGGATCGACCAGGCGCGTATCGGGGAGCGACTCGATCCCCTTCGGCTCGGCTCGTCCGGCCTCCATCGAAGCAGCATGAACCCGAAGAAATCCTCCCGCGACCCGGTCGACGGCCTCCTGCTGCTCGACAAGCCGAAGGGCCTGAGCTCCAACGACGCGCTGGTGCGCGCGCGCCGGCTCCTGAACGCCCGCAAGGCCGGCCACGGCGGCACCCTCGACCCGATGGCCACCGGCCTGCTGCCGCTGTTGTTCGGCGAGGCGACCAAGTTCGCGCACGACGCGCTCGACGCCGACAAGACCTACCTGGCCGAGCTGACGCTGGGCGCGGCCACCGACACCGGCGACGCCGAAGGCCGCACGCTCGCGCGGCGCGCCGTGAACTGCGACGAGGCCGCCTTTCGTGCCGCCGTCGCGGCGTTCGTCGGCCCGATCGAACAGGTGCCGCCGATGCATTCGGCGCTCAAGCGCGAGGGCCGCCCGCTGTACGAGTACGCGCGCGCCGGCGTCACGCTCGAGCGCGCTGCGCGGCGCGTGACGATCCATGCGATCGACACGCTCGCCTTCGATCCCCCGCACGCCACGATCCGCGTGAGCTGCAGCAAGGGCACTTACGTGCGCGTGCTGGCGGCCGACATCGGTGAACGGCTCGGCTGCGGCGCCCACCTCAGCGCGCTGCGGCGCGAGCAGGTCGGCGCGCTGTCGCTGGTCGATGCGATCGGACTCGAAACCCTCGAGGCGCTGGCGCCGGCGCAGCGGCGCGCACGGCTCGCGCCGGCCGACGCGTTGCTGGCCGGACTGGTGCGCATCGAGCTCGACGCGGCCGGCGCGGCGCGCCTGCTGCAGGGCCAGAAGCTGCGCGCACCGGCCGACGCGCTGCGCGCCGGCGAGCAAGCGCGCGTGCGCGTCTACGGCCCGGGCGGGCTGCTCGGCGTGGCAACGGTGCGCCGCGGCGCGCTGGTGCCGCAGCGGCTGGTCGCCACCCATGCCGCCGCGGCCCGTACCGAGCGCCGCGTCGACGATCCGGCCGGGCCCGATGCGCGCGCCACGGCCTTCGGCGAGCCCCGCGCAGACCCGCCGGCTGCTCCGGGCGAACGCGCCGCCATACCCCGCAACGGACGTATCCCATGAGCCTCGCCATCCGCAACATCGCGATCATCGCCCACGTCGATCACGGCAAGACCACCCTGGTCGACCAGTTGCTGCGCCAGTCCGGCACCTTCCGGGCCAACCAGCAGGTGGCCGAGCGGGTGATGGACAGCAACGACCTCGAGCGCGAGCGCGGCATCACCATCCTGGCCAAGAACTGCGCGGTCGAGTACGCGGGCACCCGCATCAACATCGTCGACACGCCCGGGCACGCCGACTTCGGCGGCGAGGTCGAGCGCGCGCTGTCGATGGTCGACGGCGTGCTGCTGCTGGTCGACGCGGTGGAAGGGCCGATGCCGCAGACCCGCTTCGTCACCCGCAAGGCGCTGGCGCTTGGCCTGAAGCCGATCGTGGTCGTGAACAAGATCGACCGTCCCGGCGCGCATCCCGACCGCGTGGTGAGCCAGACTTTCGACCTGTTCGACAAGCTCGGCGCCACCGAGGAGCAGCTCGACTTCCCGGTCGTGTACGCGTCGGCGGTCAACGGCTTCGCGGTCGAGGGCCTGGGGGAGCTGCCTGCGCAGGGGGTCGACGGTCCGGACGACGCGGCCGCGCGGGGCCTGTCGATGAAGCCGTTGTTCGAGGCGATCCTGCGCCAGGTGCCGGCGCGCGACGACGATCCCGACGGCGCGCTGCAACTGCAGATCTCGGCGCTCGACTACTCGAGCTACGTCGGCAAGATCGGCATCGGCC
>JAHDYE010000315.1 GCA_023383035.1 Burkholderiaceae bacterium
CTTGACCTTGCGCCACAGCGTCGACTTGTCGATGCCGAGGATCTCGGCGGCCAGCGCACGGTCACCCTTGGTCTCGCGCAGCGTCTTGCCGATGAAGTAGGCCTCGAGCTCGTCGAGGCTGCGCGGCGACAGGTAGTCGAGCGCGCGCACGTGCACGCCGTTCTGCTCGGCCAGCCGCGGCGGCAGCACGTCGGGGCCGATCGGGTCGGACTCGGTGAGGATCATCATGCGCTGCACGACGTTCTCGAGCTCGCGCACGTTGCCGGGCCAGTCGTAGCGCATCAGCGCGCCGAGCACCGCGGTCTTGAGCCCGGTGATGCGCTTGCCCAGCCGCACCGAGTGCTTGTTCAGGAAGTAGTAGGCCAGCAGCGGGATGTCCTCGCGCCGCTCGCGCAGCGGCGGGATCGGGATCTCCATCACCGACAGCCGGTAGAACAGGTCCTCGCGGAACAGCCCCTTCTCCACCAGCTCGGCCATCGGCCGGTTGCTGGCGGCGATCAGGCGCACGTCGACGCTGACCGGCTCGGTCGCGCCCACCGGGTAGAAGGCGCCGTCCTGCGCCACGCGCAGCAGCTTGGCCTGCAGCGCCATCGGCGCGTTGTTGATCTCGTCGAGGAACAGCGTGCCGCCGTCGGCGGCCTCGAACAGCCCGATCTTGTTGCGCTCGGCGCCGGTGAACGCGCCCTTGCGGTAGCCGAACAGCTCGCTCTCGATCAGCGTCTCGGGAATCGCCGCGCAGTTGATGACGACGAACGGCTTGTCCTTGCGCGCGCTGCGCAGGTGGATCTGCCGCGCAGCGAGCTCCTTGCCGCTGCCGCTCGGCCCGCTCACCAGCACGCTCGAATCGTACGCGGCAGCCGCCGCGATCAGGCGCTCGACCCGTTCGCGCGCCTGCGACTGGCCGATGATCTCGCCGCCCTCCTCGAACGCGCGCCGTTGCTGGCGCAGGCGCTGGTTCTCGGTGGACAGCAGGTAGTGACGCAGCGCGTTCTCGACCACGCAGCGCAGCTTGACCGTGTCGAACGGCTTCTCGACGTAGTCGTACGCGCCCTGCTTGAGCGCCTCGACCGCCGACTCGACCGTGCCGTGGCCGGTGATCAGCACCACCTGCGTCTGCGCGTCGCGCTGCTTGACGAACTTCAGCAGGTGCAGCCCGTCGGCGCCCGGCATGCGCAGGTCGGTGAGCACCACCGCCGCGTGCGCGGCCTCGAACAGGTCCATCGCGTCGTGCGCGTCGGCGGCGGTGGTCACCTCGAAGCGCATGTCGAGCTCGGCGAGCACCGCGACGATCAGCTCGCGCATGCGCTTGTCGTCCTCGACGACGAGGATGCGCGGCGGCGCCTCCTGCGCGGCCATCGTGTCGGCGGCCTCCCCCTTCATTGCCGCATGCGTCCGAGGTCGACCGCGGGCAGGGTGACGACGAAGCGCGCGCCGTCGGTGTAGTCGGCGTCGTAGTTGATGAACCCGCCGCGCCGCGAGACGATCGCGTTGCTGATCGGCAGCCCCAGGCCGGTGCCCTGTCCGACCGCCTTGGTGGTGAAGAACGGATCGAACAGGCGCCCGCGCACGTCGGGCGCGACGCCGGGCCCGTTGTCGGACACGCTGATGAACACCTGCGGGCCTTCCTGCCAGGTACGCACCACGATGCGCGGATCGGGCACCTTGTCGAGCGCGTGGATCGCGTTGACGATCAGGTTGGTGAGCACGATGTCGAGCTGGCCGCAGCCGCCCTCCACCAGCAGGGCGCCCGGCGCCAGCTCCATGCGCGCGTCGATCCGGTAGCGCTTGAGCCGGCAGTCGACGAAGGTCTCGACCAGCTCGCGCACCAGCTGGTTCACGTCGCAGGTCTCGTCGCTGCATTCGTCCTTGCGCGCGTAGCCGAGCAGCTCCTGCACCACCCGCGAGCAGCGCCGCGTCTCCTCGGCGATGATGCGCGCGTAGCCGGCCAGCTTCGGACGATCCTCGGCGCCGCGCTCGAGCAGCTGCGCGTAGCCCAGCACGTTGCCCAGCGGGGTGTTCAGCTCGTGCGCGACGCCGGCGGCCAGCTGGCCCATGGCCACCAGCTTCTCGCGCATCGTCACGGTTTCCATCAGCGCCCGGTGCTCGGTGATGTCCTGCAGCGTGAGCACGCTGCCCATGTCGTTCTCGGCGTCGCTGTAGAAGGCGAGGCTCAGCGCGATGTAGCGCGTCTTGCCGCCCAGCTTCAGCCCGATCTCCTGGTTGCGCACCGGGTACTTGTAGAGGAAGGCGTCGCGCAGCAGCGAGCGGTCGCGCTCGGTCAGCTCGAGCAGGTCGAACAGGTTCGCGCCGATCAGCTTGCCCGACTCGACGCCGAACACCGCATCGGCCTGGCGGTTGGCGGTGTTCACGCGCAGGTCGTCGCCGATGCTGAGCACCCCCACCGGCAGGCTCTGCAGGATCGTGTTGATCCGGTTGCGCTCGTCGAGGAAGCGCCCCTGGCACTCGACCACGCTCTGGAACGTGAGGCCGAACGTCGAGATGGTGGTGTTGTACTCGGGGATGAGCCGCCCGACGAAGGTGGCGGCATGCGGCTCGATCGGTATCGGATCGAAGCGGCCCTCGGAGGCGCGGCGCACGCCGTCCTGCAGCGCACGCAACGCGGCAAGCTCGGCGAACACCCGTGCCGCCGCCCAGCCCAGCGCGGCCGCTGCCAGCGTGGCCCACAGCCACGCCGTCCGGTCATCGTGCCAGAACGAACCGCCGATCGCGTACGCGAGCCCGCCGAGCACGCCCCAGCCGAGCAGCCGCACCCGGCCCCGCAACGCGGAGGAACCCGGCGCGGCCCGCGCGGCCGCGCCTGCGATCGGCAGCGATCCTATGTCGACACCCCGCGATTCGATGGCGACCGGCGGACCAGCGAGGAGGCGGGCCCCAAGCGGCGCGGTCAGAAGATGAACTGCAGGCCCAACGTGAACTGATTATAGTCGCGCAGCGCACGGTTGGAGGGGTCGGGCGTGTCGAACTTCACCTTCGCGTACTCGAAGCTCACCTTGAGCTTCTGGCCGTCGAGGTACCAGTTGGCGCCGATGCTGTTCCACTTCTGGTCGTAGTACTCGGCATTGCCGACCTGTATCCCGTAGTCGGAGTTCTCGTGGCGCGCGAAGAACTGCAGGCGGCCGCTGCCGACCTTGCCGGGCAGCATGTAGCCCGCCTTCACGTAGTAGCCCTTCAGGTCGCTGTTCACCGGCAGATCGGGATCGGGCGCCTGGTTGATCGCGCCGCCGGTGTCGTACTTGAAGGCGGCGCCCGAGACGGTATAGACGCCGCTTCGCGCCGGATACTCCATGAACGCGTCGACGGTCCACGCCTTGTAGTCCTTCATGTCGCTGCGCAGCAGCCAGTTGCCGAACGCGACGTCCGACTGGGTGTCGTACGCGGCGCCGACGGTGAGCACCTTGGCCGTGCCCAGGTAGGTGCCGAGATAGCCGTAGTTGAACTCCGGGTCCCAGAAGCTGTAGTGCACGCGCGCGGTGAGCCGCGGGCTGTCCTTCGCGACGAACTGCCCCTCGCGCCCGTCGGCCACCATGAAGCGGTACTGCAGGCGCGCGTCGAGCAGGTTGCCCCAGATCGCCAGGCCGGTATCGCGGCTGCCGGCGAACGGCGTGTACGACAGCACCTCGGCGCGGTCCAGCGTCAGCGGCT
>JAHDYE010000316.1:0-1962 GCA_023383035.1 Burkholderiaceae bacterium
ACGAAGAACGCACCGCGCGTGTTGGTGTCGAAGACGAAGTCGTAGTCCTCGGGCTTCACGTCGACCAGCCGCTGCGTGGTGCTCACGCCAGAGTTGTTGACCAGGATGTCGATCGGGCCGGCCTCGGATTCGGCCTGCGCGACCGCGGCGCCGATGCCGTCGATGTCGGTCACATCGAGCGCGACCACGTGCGCATCGCCGCCGGCCGCCTCGATCTCCGCGCGCAGTTCCTTCAGGCGCTCGACGCGCCGCGAAGCCAGCACGACCTGCGCGCCGTTGTCGGCCAGCACGCGCGCGAACCGCGCGCCCAGGCCGCTGGAAGCACCGGTGACGAGAGCGGTCTTGCCGTCGAGATCGAAGCGGGTAGGCACGGCGGATCTCCTTCGCGAAGCGGGACGGACGCGCTGCGGAACGACGCGTCTCCGAACGCGATGTTAGCCGAAGCGACGATGCCCTCGGCTGCGCGCCCGCCTGACGGGCGAGCCGGTCGTTTTTGCGCCTCCGCCGGTTTCGGGGACAATCGGGGCCGATACCCACCTGTGCGGGCACTCCCGGAGCCGGTTTTCCATGGACATTGAACGCGAAGCGATGGAGTTCGACGTGGTGATCGTCGGTGGTGGTCCCGCCGGGCTCGCCGCCGCCATCCGCCTGAAGCAGCTCGCCGCCGAAAAGGGCAGCGAGATCGGCGTCTGCGTGATCGAGAAAGGCTCGGAGATCGGCGCCCACATCCTGTCGGGCGCGGTGATGGATCCGCGCGCGCTGGCCGAGCTGATGCCCGACTGGCGCGAGCGCGGCGCGCCGCTGAACACCGAGGTGAGCGAAGACCGCTTCCTGTTCCTGTCCGAGACCGGCGCACGCAAGGTGCCGAACTGGATGCTGCCCGAGTGCTTTCGCAACCACGGCAACTACGTGGTGCGCCTGGGCAACGTGGTGCGCTGGCTCGGCGAGCAGGCCGAAGCGCTCGGCGTGGAAATCTTTCCCGGCTTCGCCGCGGCCGAAGTGCTGTATCGCGACGACGGCTCGGTCAAGGGCGTGGCCACCGGCAACATGGGCATCGGCCGCGACGGCCAGCCTACCGACGCCTTCCAGCCGGGCATCGAACTGCACGCGAAGTACACGTTCTTCGCCGAAGGCTCGCGCGGCCACCTCGGCAAGCAGCTGATCGCGAAGTACGGGCTCGATGCGGGCCGCGACCCGCAGAGCTACGGCATCGGGCTCAAGGAGCTGTGGGAGGTGGCACCCTCGAAATTCAAGGCAGGGCTGGTCGTCCACACCGCCGGCTGGCCGCTGGACAACGCCACCTACGGCGGCTCGTTCCTGTATCACCTCGAGGACAACAAGGTCGCCATCGGCTACGTGGTCGGACTGAACTACCGCAACCCGTACCTGGCGCCGTTCGAGGAATTCCAGCGCTACAAGACGCATCCAGCCATCCGCGCCTTCCTCGAGGGCGGCAAGCGCCTGGCCTACGGCGCGCGCGCGATCACCGCCGGCGGCCTGAACTCGCTGCCGAAGTTCACCTTCCCGGGCGGCTGCCTGATCGGCTGCGAGGCGGGTTTCCTCAACGCATCGCGCATCAAGGGCAGCCACGCGGCCATCAAGACCGGCATGCTCGCGGCCGAGGCCGCGTTCGAGGCGCTGGCCGCCGGACGCTCGGGCGACGAGCTGAACGGCTACACCGAGGCGTTTCGCGCCTCGTGGCTGTACGACGAGCTGTACCGCGCGCGCAATTTCAAGCCGGCGATGGGCAAGGGCCTGTGGCTCGGTACGCTGCTGGTGGGCATCGACCAGGTGCTGTTCCGCGGCAAGGCGCCGTTCACGCTGCACACCACCCGACCCGATCATGCCTACCTGCTGCCGGCGGCCGAGTGCACGCCGATCCAGTACCCGAAACCCGACGGCAAGCTCAGCTTCGACCGGCTCTCGTCGGTGTTCATCTCGAACACCAACCACGAGGAGAAC
>JAHDYE010000316.1:2083-3630 GCA_023383035.1 Burkholderiaceae bacterium
GATCAACGCGCAGAACTGCGTGCACTGCAAGACCTGCGACATCAAGGACCCGACCCAGAACATCGTCTGGGTCGTTCCGGAAGGCGGCGGCGGCCCGAACTACGCAGGCATGTGACGGCTGCCCCGACCCGTGGGCCGGCGCGCCGGCCGGGCGCCGCGGCGCCGCGCGTCAGATCGGTTTCTTCAGGAACAGCGCGCCGCGGATCTGCCCCGGCGCGTAGCCGGTGGCGCGATCGTCCGGATACAGCGCCTGCAGCCTGGCCTTGACCGCTGTGCCCAGCGTGGCGGGATCGCCGTGGCACTGCACGCACAGCGCCTGGGTGGGCAGTGCCTTGGCATAGCGGAAATACGGCTTGCCGTCCTCGGTGACCACCTGGTGGGTCTCCAGCGTCGCACCGGACGCCCCGGCCGCCGCCTGGGCATCGAAGCGCTCCAGCACCGCCCGCTCCCATGCATCGGGAACGCCCTTCGGGTTGCGATTGCGCAGGCTCGCACGCCGCACGTTCCAGCCGGTGCGCGCCGACGCCGCGCGCGCCATCTCCGGGGCCTTGTCGCGACACACCTCGATGGCGCCCGCAGGACCACCGCGCTCCAGCTCCGCGGTGAGCACCTGCAGGAGGTTCGCCGGCACCATGGCGGCGATGCCGCGTGCCTCGTCCAGGTAGCCGGGCGGTGCCGCGACCGGCGCTGGCGGCGGCGCAGCGCAGCCCGCCACCAGCAGTACGGCAAGCACGGGCAGGACACGCGAGACCATCTGTTTCATGGCGACTTTCTCCTCCTCGGGTCGATGCGATCGGCGCACACCGCGCATTGAGCGCGGCGCGCATCGCGCGCGTCTATAGCCACGGAGGGGGATGCGACGCGTAACCCGGGGGAGGGGCCACCCGTTCGGCGCACAGGAACGCAAACCGGCCGCGCCCGCCGGACGGCGGGCACGGCCCTTCGCACCGGACATTGCCGGCGCGAAGGATCAGGACGCAGGAAGGAAGGATCTACTGGCCGAACTGGCGCGCGCGCCGCTGGCCGCCGCGGCCGCCACCGCCTTCACGGTCGCCGCCGTAGCCGCCGCCCCCTCCGTAACCGCCGCCACCGCCGCCGCCATAGCCGCCGCCACCGCCGCTGCGACCGCCACCGCCGCCACCGTAGCCGCCACCACCACCGCCGCCCCGGCCACCGTAGCCGCCGCCACCGCCGCTGCGACCGCCACCGCCGCCACCGTAGCCGCCACCGCCTCCGCCGGATTGCTCGCGTGCCTCGTTGACCACCAGGCTGCGGCCTTCCAGCGAATAGCCGTTGAGCGCGCGGATCGCGGCCTGTGCGGCGTCATCGGAAGCCATGGTGACGAAGCCGAAGCCGCGCGAACGGCCGGTCTCCCGGTCGGTGACGATCTTGGCGTCGGTGACTTCGCCGTGATTGCCGAACAGCTGCGACAGCTGTGCATCGGTCGCACGCCACGGCAGATTGCCCACGTAGATCTTGGTTCCCATCGAAAGACTCGTTCCTCGGACCGTTGAACTCATTGCATTTCGAGGGAGACCTGAGCGAGC
>JAHDYE010000317.1 GCA_023383035.1 Burkholderiaceae bacterium
CATCACCGGGAAGTTGAACGGCGTGATGCCCGCGCACACGCCCAGCGGCTGGCGCACCGAGTACATGTCGATGCCGCCGCCGACCTGCTCGCTGAACTCGCCCTTGAGGAGCTGCGGAATCCCGCAGGCGAACTCCACCACTTCGAGCCCGCGCGTGACTTCGCCCTTCGCGTCGCTGAGCACCTTGCCATGCTCGGCCACGATGCAGGCGGCCAGCTCGTCGGCATGCTGCTCGAGCAGCTCGCGCAGGCGGAACATCACGCGCGCGCGGCGCAGCGGCGGTGTGGCCGCCCATTCGGGAAACGCCGCGGCGGCAGCGCGCACCGCCGCGTCGACTTCGGCCGGCGAGGCGAGTGCCACCTGGCCGCTGACCGCACCGGTGGCCGGGTCGAACACCGGCGCGTAACGGGTGCCGGGCGCCGGCGCCGACACTTGACCGGCGATCCAGTGGCCGATCGCCACCGTCTGGTCGACCGCATCGGCCGCGGCACTCGCGGCGGCGAGCGTGCTGTCGGAATTGCCCACTTGCGCCTCCTGCATATCCGACGGAGAATCCGTCTGTTCAACAGGTTGAACGATTGTTCAACATCTGGAATCCGAGTGTAGTCGCTGACGTCCTGATGTCAACCCGAACGCTCCAGGGAACGAAACCCGCGCCCGGCGCCCCGCCCGCCGCCGGCAGCGATACGCCCAGGCTGGTGCCGGCGGTCGAGCGTGCGGTGCGCCTGATCGATCATCTCGCCGGGCTGCGCAGGCCGCAACCGCTGGCCGAGCTGTCGAAGGCGCTGGCCATGCCCAAGAGCAGCCTGCACGGACTGCTGCACACGCTGGTCGCGCTCGGCCTGGCCTCTCGCGACGAGCGCGGCGAGTACGCGCTGGGCGCCCGGCCGCTGCAGTGGGCCGGCGCCTTCGCCGGCCGATCGGGCATGGTCGACGCGTTCGATGCGGTCGCGGGGCAAGTGTCGGTCCTGCGCGAGGAGGCGATCATGTTGGCGGTGCTCGACGGCGCCGACGTGCTGTATCTCGCCTGCCGGCCGGGCACGCGGGCGCTGGCGGTGAACTTTCGCGTCGGCGGCCGCTTTCCGGCGCACTGCACGTCGTCGGGCAAGGCGCTGCTCGCCACGCTGCCCGAGGCGCGCGTGCGCGAACTGCTGGGCGGGGCCGCGCTGCCGCGGCTCACCCGTCACAGCGTCGGCAGCACCGCCGCGCTGCTGCGCCAGCTCGCGCGGTTCCGCGCGCAGGGCTACGCAGTGGACGACGAGGAAACCGCCGACGGCATGCACTGCTTCGGCGCGCCGGTGTTCGCCGCCGGCCGCGGCGAAGCGGTCGCCGCGGTCGCGGTCAGCCTGATCAAGGCGTCCACCAGCGTGCGGCGGCGCGACGAAGTGATCGCCGCCATCCGCGAGCTGGCGGCGCGCGTGTCGCAGCGTCTGGGGTACCGGCCGTAGCGCCGGGCCGGCCGTGGTGCCGAACCGGCCGTGGTGCTGAACCGGCCGTAGTGCCGAACCGGCCGTAGTGCCGGGCCAGCCGTGGCGCCGGGCCGGCCGTGGCGCTGGCCCCGGCCGCCGTCGCGGTCGAGCCGAGCCTGTTCGCGACCGGAGCATGAACAAGCCCTAGAATCATCGAACGACGTGCCATGCCCGGCGCGTCTCCGGCCGAGTTCGCATGCCCGCCCCCACCGAAGCTTCCGCTGCCTCTCGCCCGATCGCGGTCACGCTCGGCGACCCCTGCGGCATCGGTCCCGAGATCGTGCTCAAGGCCTGCGCCGAACGCCCGCCCGCGCTGCCGCCGCTGCGCGTCGTCGGCGACGCGGCGCTGCTCGCGCGCGAGGCCGCGCGCCTGCGCCTGCCGATGCCGGCGCAGGTCGACTCGATCGTCGAACTGCCCGCCGACCTGCCGGCCGGGCGCATCGACGCCCGCGCCGGGGATGCCGCCTGGCGCTTCATCGTCCACGCCGCCCGGCTGGCGCTGCGCGGCGAAGTGCGCGCGATCGTCACCGCGCCGATCGCCAAGGAAGCGATGCACGCGGCCGGCCACCGCTTCCCCGGTCACACCGAGCTGCTGGCCGAGCTGGCCGGCGGCGTCGAGGTGCGCATGATGCTGGCCAACGCCGAGCTGCGCACGGTGCTCGTGTCGATCCACCTGTCGCTGCGCGACGCGCTCGGCCAGGTCACGCGCGAAAACGTGCTTCGGACGATAGTGATCGCTGACACCGCATTGCGCCGGGCCGGCATCGACCGCCCCCGCATCGCGGTTGCCGGCCTGAACCCGCATGCCGGCGAAGCCGGCCTGTTCGGCCGCGAGGAGCTCGACGCCATCGCACCGGCCGTTGCCGACGCCCGCATGCGCGGCATCGAAGCGAGCGGTCCCTTCCCGCCCGACACCGTATTCATGCGGGCGCGCGGCCTGCGCGAGTTCGACGTCGTGGTCGCGATGTACCACGACCAGGGACTGATCCCGATCAAGTACCTGGGCATCGACGACGGCGTGAACGTCACCCTCGGGTTGCCGTTCGTGCGCACCAGCCCCGACCACGGCACCGCATTCGACCTTGCCGGCCGGCCCGGCCCCGACGGACGTGGCTTGGCCGATCCGCGCAGCCTGATCGCCGCCCTCCGCGAAGCCGACGCGCTCAGCACCGCGTTCGCCCACTAGCGCAAGCGGGCGCTCACATGCCGCTGGAGGGCCTGCCTGCCGCATTCACCGGCTTCGTTACGCTATTGACCGCATGGCTCGTATTCGACGCTTTCCGCCGCGCCGACTGGCAGGCGGGCCTGCGCGAGCATTTGATGTGGGCACTTGCTACGGCAGGAATCTTCCTCGCGCGCCAGATGACCGTGACGATGCCTGGCGGCATGTCGCTGCAGTACCTCGGTTCGGCGTGGCTGGCGCTGCTGCTCGGCTACCCGCGCGCGGTGGTGTCGATGGTGCTGATCGCGCTCGCGCACGCGGCCCAGTACCGGCTTTCGCTGCCGGCCCAGTCGCTGCCGCTGTTGCTGCTGGGCATCGCACCGGCCTGGACGATCTGGCTGATCACCCGCGCCTGCCGGCGCTGGCTGCCGCCGAACCTGTTCGTGTTCCTGCTCGGCGCCGGCTTCCTCGGACTGTTCGCCGCCTATGCGCTGTCGCTGCTGGCCGCGGCCGGGGTGGGCGCCTGGGCGCTGGCCGGCAGCCCCGGACCGCCGGCGCAGACGCAGGCCTTGGCCGGCTACTGGGCGATGATGCTGCCGTACGCGCTGCTGCTGGCCGGCGGCGAAGCCTGGCTCGAAGGCATGCTGACCACGCTGCTGGTCGTGTTCGCTCCGGGAACCGTGCGACTATTCGACGAGCGCCATTACCTGCGACGGCGATAGCGCGCGTTCACTCCGCCGGATCTCGGGCCGCACCGAGCGTCCCTGGCCTGCCGACCTGCCAGCGCGCGTATTCGGTGCCCAGCAGTTGGGCATGCTCGCGTTCCTCCGCGGCCAGTTCGCGATAGAGCTGCTGCTCTGCCGAACCCTCGGGTGCCCGGCCCGCGCAATCGGCGAAATACGCGGCAGCCCGATTCTCCAGCGCGATGGCGATGCGGAACAGGTTCGCCGGGTCGGCCGGGCGGTGCTCGACGCCGCCGAAGATCGCCGCGAG
>JAHDYE010000318.1 GCA_023383035.1 Burkholderiaceae bacterium
GGCTCCGGGTCGTGGGCGCTGATGAAGGACGAATACGCGGTGGTCGTCACCTTCGGGCTGTCGCTGCTGCTGATCAACCTCGTCGACAAGATCGTCGGACCCTACCCGATGCGCGGCCCGTCCCTGTCCGAGGTGACCCGGATGTCGATCGGGCCCTTCATGGCGAGCGGACAGAAACTGATCACCGCCGGCGTGGCGATCGTGCTTCTGGCGGGGCTGGCGCTGTTCATCAAGCGCTCGCTGTGGGGGCGCCAGGTGCAGGCGGTGGCGCAGAATCGGCTCGGCGCATCGATCGCCGGCATCGACACCGCGCGCGCGAGCAGCATCATCTTCATGGCCTCGGGCGTGCTGGCGGCGCTGGCCGGCGCGCTGCTCGCGCCGGTCATCAATCCGGCGCCCGACGTCGGCATCTTTCCCGCGGTGAAGTCGTACGTGATCGTCGTCATCGGGGGGATGGGCTCGATCCCGGGCAGCATCGTCGCCGCGCTCGCGCTGGGCGTTCTCGAGAGTTTCGGCGCGGTCTACCTGTCGTACGACTACCGCGACACCTTCGGGCTGGCGCTGCTGATCCTGGTCCTGCTGTTGCGCCCACAGGGGCTGTTCGGCGAACGCGCGCGCGAGGTCTGAAACGATGGGCGTCCCCAGCCACCCGAACTTCCTGCGCAGCAAGCTGACGCACGAGATGCGTCTGTCGCTCGCGGTGCTCGCGCTGCTCGCCTTGCTGCCGCTGGCGATCTCCTCGCCGTACTGGCTCGGAGTGCTGATCGTCAGCATGTACTTCGCGATGCTGTCGTGCGGCTGGAACCTGCTCGCCGGCTATGCCGGGCAGTTCTCGCTGGCGCCCGCGGCTTTCGCGATGCTCGGCGCCTACACCACCGGCCTGCTCGCCTGGCACTGGAAGGTGCCGCTGTGGATCGGGCTGCCGATGTCGATCGTCGTCCCGGGCCTGATCGGGCTGGTGCTGGGCCGCATCGTGCTGCGCCTCTCCGGCCCGTACCTCGCGCTGACCACGCTTTCGTTCGCCGAGATCGTGCGGCTGGTGATCTACAACTCGATCGATTTCACGCGCGGCGACCAGGGATTGAACGTGCCCGGGCTCACCGACAGCCGCATCGGCTACTACTACGTGTTCGTGGCGGCGCTCTCCGCGGTGACGATCGGCGTGTTCTGCATGCTGCGTTCTCCGATCGGCCGCTTCCTGCTGGCGATTCGCGACGACGAGATCGGCGCGGCAAGCCGCGGCATCGACGTGGTGCGCGCCAGGACCTGGGCGTTCCTGGCCAGTTGCGCCATCTGCGGTTTCGCCGGCGGCCTGTACGGCACCTTCGCGCAACTGGTGAGCCCGGAACTGGGGCTGATCGCGCAGACCGGCATCGTCATCGCGATGGTGGTCATCGGCGGCATGGGTACGCTGGTGGGTCCGCTCATCGGCGCATTGCTGGTCTACGTGGCCTCGGAGATGCTGCGCGACGTCGGCAACGTCCAGATGATCGTGTTCGCGCTGCTGGTGATCGTGTTCGCCCGCTTCTTCCGCGAAGGGCTCTGGGGTCTGGCGCGCGAAGCCGTCGCGCGGCGCCGCCAGGCAAGCCCGGGCGCGGCGAAGGAAGCGTGATGGCGCTGATGCAGATCCGCGGCGTCGCCAAGCGCTTCGGCGGCCTGCGTGCCGTCGACGGCGTCACACTGGACGTTGCCGAGGGCGAACTGCTCGGCCTGATCGGACCCAACGGATCGGGCAAGACCACGCTGCTCAACGTCCTGTCGGGCCACATGCGCGCCGACGCGGGCGCGGCGCTGCTCGACGGCCGCAGCGTGCTCGGCCTGAACCCGACGCAACTCACCCGGCTCGGGGTCCTGCGGATGTTCCAGATGACGCGCGTATTCAACCGCGTGAGCGCCTTCGACAACCTGATCGTCTGCGGGCTCGCAATGGGCCTCGACGAGGCACGCGCCGGCGAGCGCGCGCTGCAACTGCTCGACGAACTGACGCTCGCCCACGTGATGCACCTCGACGGCGGGCAGCTCTCGGGCGGCCAGAAGAAGCTGCTGGAATTCGGCGCCTGCTTCATGGTGCCGCCGCGCCTGGCGCTGCTCGACGAGCCGTTCGCCGCGGTGCACCCGACGATGAAGGAGACCATGGCGGCATTCATCCGGCGTCGCAGCGAAAGCGGCCAGACCTTCATCCTGGTGAGTCACGACATGCCGGTGGTGGTCGAACTGTGCCCGCGCGCGGTGTGCATGAACGCGGGCAAGGTCCTGGCCGACGGACCGACGCAGCGGGTGCTCAACGACCCCGCAGTGATCGAGGCCTACCTCGGCGAGGAGGCGCACGCCAGCGCCGGGGGGCCGGCGCATGGCTGACGTCCTGCTGGCGATGGAGGGCGTCACCGCCGGCTACCTCGGCGACATCGACGTGCTGCGCGACGTCTCGCTCGCGGTGCGCGCCGGGCGCATCAGCGGCCTGATCGGCCTGAACGGCGCCGGCAAGTCCACGCTGATGAAGACCCTGTGCGGCTTCCTGCGCCCCAAGTCGGGTCGGGTCACGCTGGCCGGGCGCGACATCTCGGGCAAGGCCGCGCACACGATGATCGACGACGGGCTGTGGTACATCCCGCAGGAATCGAGCCTCTTTCCGTACATGACGGTGGCCGAAAACCTGCGCCTCGCCCTCGAAGGCCGGCGCCGACAGTTCGGCACCGTGCTCGGGCAGCGCTACGCCGATGCGCTCGAACGCTTCCCGGTCCTGAAGGAGAAGCTCTCGGCGCAGGCGGGCGATCTCTCGGGCGGCCAGCAGAAATCGCTCGAATTCGCCAAGGCCTACATGGTGCAGCCGAAGGTCTGCCTGATCGACGAGCCGAGCATCGGCCTCGCGCCGCGGGTGGCCGCCGAGGTCTTCCAGTGGATCGACGCCTTCGCGAAATCCGGCATGGGCATCCTGCTGGTCGACCACAACGTGCGTCGCGTCGTGGCGATGTCCGACCACATCTACGTGATGAGCCTGGGCGAAATCACCGCCGAAGGCACGCCGGAGGATTTCTCCGGCGACCTGCACGCACAGGTGCGCGAATGGCTGGGGATCAATTTCTGAGCGGCACGCGCAGGCTCGTGCTGCAACCGGTGAGCGCCGCGTCGTTCGCGCCGTACGGCGACCTGGTGACGAGCGCCGGTCGCGACGGGCACAGCATCAATGCCGGTACCTCGGTGAGGGTGGAGATGCCCGAACCCGACGTGTTGGGCGACGCGGGGCGCCCTTCGCTGAGCGTGTTTCGCGCGCGCGCGGCGCACCTGCCACTCGAGGTGCGCGAACTCGAGCGGCACCGTCTCGGCAGCCAGACCTTCCTGCCGCTCGGCGACACGCCGTTCGTCGTGGTTGCGGCACTGGGAGAGTCCGGACCCGACGTCGAAACCATCGCGGCGTTTCGCGTCAGCGGCGATTGCGGCGTGACCTTGCGCCGCGGCGTCTGGCACCACCCGTTGCTGGCGCTCGCCGACGGCGACTTCGCGGTGATCGAGCGGCGCGGTGCCGACGTCGATTGCGAGGTCATCGGCGTCCCGGGAGGCGCCTGGACCGTTGAAGTATGATGAGCGCTCACCCCACCCGGTTCATCCCGACTGGAGACCACGCA
>JAHDYE010000319.1 GCA_023383035.1 Burkholderiaceae bacterium
GCTGAACCAGGCGCGCATCGACACGCAGCAGGCCGACGCGGTGCTGGCCTGCGACACGGTGGTGGCCGCGAGCGACGACGCGCTGCAGACGGTGAGCCACGGGCGCACGCGCATCGTGGCCAATCGGCACGTGCTGCCGGTGGCGGCGCAGGTGACCGACCCCGATGCCCCGCTGCCGGTGCCGGCGCTGCTGGAGAAGCTCGCCGCCGCAGCGGGCGAGGACCGGCTCTCGGTGTGCGATGCGCACGCGATCGCCGAGCGTGCGCTCGGCGACACGATGGCCACCAACATCGTGATGCTCGGCTATGCATGGCAGCAAGGCGTGGTGCCGCTGTCGCGCGCGGCGATCGAGCATGCGCTGGAGCTGAACGGCGTGGCGGTCGAGGCCAACCGGCTCGCGTTCCGCATCGGGCGCCTGGCCGCACACGATGCGGGGGCGCTCGAGAGGGTGCTCGGGGACGCGCCGGACGAGACGGTGGACGAAGCGGTGCCCCCCAGCAAGTCGGCGGCGACGCATTGCGATGCAACCACCGCGGAAGCAGCGGACGAGGCGCTATCCGCTCTGGTGCAGCGGCTGAGCGCCGAGCTGGTCGACTACCAGGGCGCCGCCCATGCGGCGCGGCTGCGCCGCCTCGTCGACGCGGTGGCCACCGTCGAGCGCGGGTTGCGCCCGCCCGGCGCGCCGTTGAGCCTGGCCGCCACGGTGGCGCGCAACTACGCGCAGCTGCTGATGTTCAAGGACGAGTACGAGGTGGCGCGCCTGTATTCGTCGGCGCGATTCCGGCGCGAGCTCGAAGCGCAGTTCGAGGGCGACTACACAGTGAGCGTGCTGCTCGCGCCGCCGCTGCTGGCGCGACGCGGTCCCGACGGCCTGCCGCGCAAGATGCGCTTCGGCCGCTGGATCTTCCCGGTCCTGCGCGTGCTCGCCGCGGTGCGGCGCGTGCGCGGCACGCCGTTCGATCCCTTCGGCTACACGCGCGAGCGTCGCATCGAGCGGGCGCTGCCGGCCGACTATGCCGCGACGATCGAGGCGATGCTGCCGGGGCTGGATACCGGGAGGCTCGAGCTGGCCGAACAGATCGCCGGCCTGCCGGCGTCGATCCGTGGCTTCGGGCACGTGAAGCTGCGCAACCTGGTCGAGGCCAAGCGGCGCGAGGCGGTGCTGGGGGAGAGGCTCGGGTTGGTGCCGGTGGTGTCGAAGCCGGTGCATGATGCGCTCGTGCAGGTCGCCCCGGAGATCGCACGATGACCGATACGCTGGTGAAGCTCGCGCTGGGCGTGATGGGCCGGCTGCGCCCGCGCCCGGCCATGGGTGACGCGATCACGACCATCGAGCTACCGGCGCCTGAACGTCGCGGCGGCATGCCACTGATGGAGGCGCTCGCTTCGCGCCGCTCGTCGCGCGAGTTCGCGCGCGATGCGCTGCCGTTGCCTCTGCTGTCGAACCTGCTATGGGCGGCCTGGGGCGCGAACCGCCCGGACGGCGGGCGCACCGCGCCGTCGGCGCTCAATGCCCAGGAGATCGAACTGTACGCGGCGCTGCCGGCGGGCGCCTATCGCTACGATGCGGCCACGCACGCGCTGCACCTGGCGGCGGCGACCGACATCCGGCGCGTGACCGGCTATCAGGACTTCGTCGACGAGGCGCCGCTGGACCTGGTGTACGTTGCCGACCACCGTCGTATGGCGCTGGTGCCGGTGGCACAGCGCGAGAGCTTCGCGTCGGCCGCGGCCGGCGCGATCGCGCAGAACGTGTACCTGTTCGCGGCCGGCAACGGCCTGGCGACGGTGATTCGCGCATGGATCGACCGGGATGCGATCGCCAAGGCGCTCGGGCTGGCGCACGACCAGCAGGTGCTGCTATCCCAGACGGTGGGGTATCCGGCGAAGCGTTGAGCCGATCGCTGTTGGAGCGAGAGTCGGCGAACCACATCCGAGCGGCTGAGCAACATGATTGCCCGGCCATCCAGACGTCGGGAGATACTGTTCGGCCGCCGCAGCGCGCCGGACGCGAAGGTCCATTCAGAACAAATATAACTGGATACCGGTGCCGTATCCGGGCGTGGCCAATCCGGCGCCGACTATTCGAAGCTGCTTCGTGGGACCTCATTGACAGTTTCGGACTGCCGGCAGCAGGCGAGGGCCGAGTTGGATCCTCAGTTACGCCCGAGCCGGTATGGAGACTATGAGAGAAAGCTGAGCGGCGACAATCACTTGCCGGTATAGGTATGGACAGGTTATGTTGGCAAGGCAGGTTTTATCCGTGAGTACGGTCCGAATCAAAACGCGTTATGCCCTATTGTTGCGTGATGCGCAACATGCTACACTTTGCATGTGATCAAATCGATTCGGCACAAGAGTCTACGCCGATTTCACGAGACAGGTAGCGCGTCTGGTGTGCAGGCGAGTCACGCGCGGAGGCTGCGATTGCAGCTCGCTGCATTGGAATCGGCTCAGACGATCGATGACATGGACATCCCCGGATTCCGACTTCACCCTCTGAAGGGCGAGATGAAGGGGCGATGGTCCATATTCGTCAACGGCAACTGGCGGCTGACCTTCGAGTTCGAGCAGGGCAATGTCTACGTTCTGGACTACGAGGACTATCACTGATGACTATGTACAACCCTCCGCATCCTGGCGAATTCATTTCTGAGATCTATCTCGAACCGAACGGACTAAGTGGCCGTGAGCTCGCCGAGAGTCTTGGCGTGGCTGCCTCCACTGTGAGCCGCATTCTGAAGGGGAGTGGTCGAGTAACGCCGGAGATGGCTCTTCGCCTGTCCAAGTCGCTTGGTCGGTCGCCGGAGAGCTGGCTTGCGATGCAAGACGCGCATGATCTTTGGCAGGCTCGGAAGCAAGTGGACCTTCGCGGCATCGCGAAGCTCAAGTTCGCGGAGGTCTGAGAGAGGTACTGCGTAGCCACAGGCATAACAGGTTGTTCGAGCGGACAGTTGACCCGGCCACCGGCTTGCTGCCGCAAGCCGCTGTCCGCCTCAACTGCCGCTCAACGCCGACGTTAGCGGTCACGGCGAAGCATGACAGACCTCGCAGCCCCGACACCTGCGCACGTCAAAGCTCACACGACTGGACGCTGGGCGGAAACCATCTTCCGTGCGCTAAGCACCCGAGTCGCTGATCGATGGCAGTTCGTCTCCTTCCGGGGCATGAACAAGGGCGAGTGGCGGGGTGTCGTAGACGTCATCGCCATTCGCAAGGACACATCCGAACCGAAGAACGGAAAGCTGAAGCGCGGTGACCTCTTCGAGATTGTTCTTGTGCAGGTCAAGGGCGGGTCCGCGCGTGGCCCCACGGCGGCTGACGTACTTCGCCTCCGCGAGGTGTCGCGCTACTACCGCGCCAAGGCGGTCGTACAGTTTCAGTGGCAGAACGGCCGGCGCTCACAGTTCTCGGTGCTTCAGCGCAACGGCGCATGGAAAGAAGCCACAGGTTCTGAGGTATTTGGATGACCGCTAACCAGTTGCTGGAGCGGACAGTCGAAAGCTGGCTTCGCCAGCTTTCGACCGCCGCTCAGCGCCCACGGTGGGCGGCATGAACCGAGTTGCAGTCGTCGGCCATGC
>JAHDYE010000320.1 GCA_023383035.1 Burkholderiaceae bacterium
ATTGACCTGCACGCCGTACTTCATCAGGTCGCCGACCATCCAGATGTCGCTCGGCGAGTAGACCACGACGTTGCGGCCGTCCTTGGTGCGCGCGCGCAGCGTACGCCCGTCGACGACGACCGCGTCGATGCGCCCTTCGCGCGCCTCGGCCATGAACTGCGAGTACGGCATGTCCGCCCCGCGTGCCTGGCGCGTATCGAACTGCTTGAACACGGTGAACAGCACCAGCGCGATCACCAGCCAGATCGCCGCCTTGGAGAACACGTTGTTCACTCACCTGCTCCTTCGGGCCGGGCCCGATCGATTGCCCACTGACACGAATCCCATTCTACGCGCTTTGCCGCACCGGTCTCCGACAAGCACACTGCTAACCCCTTGATTTGCCTATGTCATGCGACCCGGCGCTTCCTTTCAGCCGACCGGCGGCTGCGCAACCGTTGCGCCGGCCTTCAACGAGCGCCCCAGCAGGTAGGTCTCGGCCGAACGGTCGCGCGAGGCCCCCGGCTTGCGCACCGCGACCCGCACGAAGCTGCGCTTGAACGACTCGACCGCCTGGCTGAAGCCGCTGCCGTGGAAGCACTTCGCCAGCAGCGCCCCGTCGGGTTTCAGATGCGCCAGCGCGAATGCCAGTGTCAACGCCAGCAGGTCGGCCATGCGCGCCGCGTCGGCCACCGCGATGCCACTCAGATTGGGGGCCATGTCCGAAACGACAAGGTCCAGCTTCGTGCCAGCCAGCGTCCGTTCGAGGCGCTCCAGCGTCTGCGGCTCGCGGAAGTCGCCCTGGATGAATTCGACGTCGGGAACCGGGTCCATCGGAAGCAGGTCCAGCGCCACGATGCGCCCGCGGATCCCGCCCCCGGCCTCGGGCGGGCGGGCCAGCCGCTCGCGCAGCACCTGGCTCCAGGCGCCGGGCGCGGCGCCGAGGTCGACCACGGTGATGCCGGGCCGGATCAGCCGGTCCTGCGCGTCGATCTCGATCAGCTTGAACGCCGCACGCGAACGGTACTGGTGCTTGCGGGCCAGCTTCACGTACGGGTCGTCGATGTGCCGCGCCAGCCACGCGCGGGTCGACTTCTTGCCCTTGCTCATGCCGCGACGACGACGGTGCTTGCGCACCGGCGGCTCCACAGCCCACACTTGGAAACCTCGTTGCGCCCAGGCGCACCGCTGCGGATTTCACACACCATGACCACCACGCCATTCCCGCTGCCCATCGCGCTCACGCCCGCCGATCGCAAGGCGCTGCGCGCGCGCGCCCACCACCTCGATCCGGTGGTGATGATCGGCGATGCGGGTCTGAGCCGGGCGGTGCTCGCCGAGGCCGACCGGGCGCTGGACGCCCACGAGCTGATCAAGATCCGCGTGCTCGGCGAAGATCGCGCGCAGCGCCAGGCCCTGCTCACCGAGATCTGCTCGGCGCTGGGCTGCGCCGCGGTGCAGTCGATCGGCAAGCTGCTGGTCGTGTATCGCCCGAAGCCGATCGAGGACAGCGAGGCACGGACCGGTCCGCGCGCCCCGCACGTGCCCAAGAAACGGGCCGGCGCCGGCGTCGCCCCCGCTCGCGCGCCATCGAAAGGAAAAAAACCGATGAAAGCCATGAAGGTCGCGAAAGCGGTGTCCGGCACCGGACCCACCCGGGCCGCCGGCGCGGCGCAGAAGCCACCCCGCGATGCCGCCCCGCCGAAGAAAACCGCGCGCGGCGCCGCCGCGGGCAGGAAGACGCCACGGAGTGCGGCGCCCGCCGCTCCCGCCGGGGCGGCCGGCAAGCCCGAGCCGCGCGGCACCGCGGGCAAGCGCACCGCGCTCGGCGCGAGCGCCAGGATTCCGGCGCGGCACGGCGCTTCCAGCGCCGCCACACAGGGACCGGGCCACCTCGCCGGTCGTTCGGCGCCCGCCGCACGGTCCGGACGCAGGGATCGGGCCAGGAAGTCGTGAACGCGCGCCGCTACTCGTAGCGCACCTTCAGGATCTCGTACTCGCGCACGCCGCCCGGTGCGCGCACTTCGGCCACCTCGCCGGCCTGGCGGCCGATCAGCGCGCGCGCGATGGGGCTCGACACCGAGATCTTGCCGGCCTTGATGTCGGCCTCGTCGTCGCCGACGATCTGGTAGCTCACCCTGCCGCCCGACTCCAGGTCCTCGAGATCGACGGTGGCCGCGAACACCACCCGCCCGTCGGCTTCGAGCAGGCGGGGGTCGATGACCTGCGCATTGGCCAGCTTGGACTCGAGCTCGGCGATGCGCCCCTCGATGAAGCCCTGGCGCTCGCGCGCCGCGTCGTACTCGGCGTTCTCCGACAGATCGCCCTGCGAACGCGCCTCGGCGATCGCGTTGATCACCGCCGGCCGTTCGACCGACTTCAGGCGCTGCAGTTCGTCCCTGAGCAGTTCGGCGCCGCGCCGGGTGAGCGGAATGGTTGCCATCGGATGCCCCGTGAGGATGCCTCGTGAAGGCCGCGCGGGTGCCGGCACGCGCGGACGACTCAAAAAAGACTCGGACCGCCGGGCGGCGACGCCGGGCAGTCCGTGGGTCGACATCACTCTAACGCAAAAACGCAGCGCGGGCGCAGGGGCGATCCGGGAACACCCGCCCTCGGGAAAGGTTCGCCCCGCCGGCCAGGCGCGACGCGCGCGCCGTGCTACAGCCGCGCGTGCAGCTCCTGAAGCGAGTAGACGTCGAGCCGCGCCAGCGAGCGCATGCCTTCGACCGCCGCCAGCGCGCCGGCGATGGTGGTGTAGTAGGTGACGCGCTGGGTCAGCGCCGTGGTGCGGATCGAGCGCGAGTCGGCGATCGCGCCGCGCTTTTCCTCGACCGTGTTCAGCACCAGCGAGATCTCGCCGTTCTTCAGCAGGTCGACCACGTGCGGACGTCCTTCCTGCACCTTGTGCACCGAGGCCACCGGCAGCCCGGCGGCGGCGATCGCCGCCGCGGTGCCCCTGGTGGCGACCAGCCCGAAGCCCATGTCGTGCAGCGAGCGCGCGATCGCCACCGCCTTCGGCTTGTCGGCGTTCTTCACCGAGATGAACACCGTACCCGATTCGGGCAGCCGCACGCCGGCGCCGAGCTGTGACTTGACGAAGGCTTCGCCGAACGACACGCCCACGCCCATCACTTCACCGGTGGACTTCATCTCGGGCCCGAGGATGGTATCCACGCCCGGGAACTTCACGAACGGGAACACCGCCTCCTTGACCGAGAAGTAGCGCGGCACCACCTCGCGCGTGACGCCCTGCCCGGCCAGGCTGCGCCCGACCATGCAGCGCGCGGCGATCTTGGCCAGCTGCAGGCCGGTGGCCTTGGAGACGAAGGGCACCGTGCGCGACGCGCGCGGGTTGACCTCGAGCACGTAGACCGTGCCGTCGCCGTTGCCGCGCCCGGCCGTGCCCGCATCGCCCGGCCCTTCGCCGGCCGCATCGCGCTGGATCGCGAACTGCACGTTCATCAGCCCGCACACGTTCAGCGCGCGCGCCATCAGCGCGGTCTGGTGCTTCAGTCCGGCGACCAGCGCCGGCGACAGCGAGTGCGGCGGCAGCGAGCACGCCGAGTCGCCGGAGTGCACGCCCGCCTGCTCGATGTGCT
>JAHDYE010000321.1 GCA_023383035.1 Burkholderiaceae bacterium
AAGATCGGCGTGATGAACGACATGTCGGGCGTGTACGCCGACATCGGCGGCCCGGGCTCGGTGGCCGCCGCGCGGATGGCGGTCGAAGACTTCCAGAAGACGTCGAAGGCGGGCCTGAAGATCGAGGTCGTTTCGGCCGACCACCAGAACAAGCCCGACGTCGGCTCGACCATCGCGCGGCAGTGGTACGACACCGACGGCGTCGACGCGATCGCCGACGTGCCGACCTCGTCGGTGGCGCTGGCGGTCAACCAGGTCACGCGTGACAAGGGCAAGGCGTTCCTGGTCACCGGCGCGGCCACCGCCGACCTCACCGGCAAGGCGTGCTCGCCCAACACGGTGCACTGGCTGTACGACACCTGGATGCTGGCCAACGGCACCGGCAGCGCGATCGTCAAGACCGGCGGCGATTCCTGGTACTTCCTGACCGCCGACTACGCGTTCGGCCATGCGCTGGAGCGCGACACCGAGGCGGTGGTGCTGAAGGCCGGCGGCAAGGTGGTCGGCAAGGTGCGCCACCCGCTGGCCACGCAGGACTTCTCGTCGTTCCTGCTGCAGGCGCAGGCCTCGAAGGCCAAGATCATCGGCCTGGCCAATGCCGGCGGCGACACCATCAACTCGATCAAGCAGGCGTCCGAGTTCGGCATCGTCAAGGGCGGCCAGAACCTGGCCGGGCTGCTGGTGTTCCTCACCGACGTGCACGGGCTGGGCCTGCAGACGGCGCAGGGCCTGATCCTCACCGAGACGTTCTACTGGGACATGAACGACGGCACGCGCGCCTGGACCAAGCGCTTCGTTCCGCTGAACAACGGCAAGTATCCGTCGATGGACCACGCCGGCGTCTACGCGGCGGTGCTGCACTACCTGAAGGCGGTCGAAGCGGCCGGAACCGACGACGGCACCAAGGTGGTCGCCAGGATGAAGGAGATGCCGACCGACGATCCGCTGTTCGGCAAGGGCACGATCCGCGCCGACGGCCGCAAGATCCACCCGGCCTACCTGTTCGAGGTGAAGAAGCCGAGCGAGTCGAAGGGTCCGTACGACTACTACAAGCTGCGCGCGACGATCCCGGCCGAGCAGGCGTTCCGTCCGATCGACCAGGGCGACTGCCCGCTGGTGAAGAAGTGACCGGCGGCTGACGCCTGACCCGGCATCCCCGCGCGGCCGGCGCGCCGCGCGGGAGGTGTCGTTCCCCATCCAACGACCGGCCCCCGATGGAGATCTTCGGCATTCCGACGCAGGCGCTGTTCGGCCAGCTGCTGATCGGCCTGATCAACGGCTCGTTCTACGCGCTGCTGTCGCTCGGCCTGGCGGTGATCTTCGGACTGCTGAACATCATCAACTTCACGCACGGCGCGCAGTACATGCTGGGCGCGTTCGTCGCGTATCTGCTGCTGAACAGGCTCGGCATCGGCTACTGGTGGGCGCTGCTGATCGCGCCGGTCGTGGTCGGCGCCACCGGCATCGTCGTCGAACGGCTGCTGCTGTCCCGGCTCTACAAGCTCGACCACCTGTACGGCCTGCTGCTCACCTTCGGCATCGCGCTGATCCTGGAAGGGCTGTTCCGCAACGAGTTCGGCTCTTCGGGGCTGCCGTACGCGACGCCGCCGCAGCTCACCGGCGGACAGAACCTCGGCTTCATGTTCCTGCCCAACTATCGCGCGTGGGTGATCGTCGCATCGTTGATGGTCTGCCTGGCGACGTGGTACGCGATCGAGCGCACGCGACTGGGCGCCTACCTGCGCGCGGCCACCGAGAATCCGCAGCTGGTGCAGGCCTTCGGCATCAACGTGCCGCGCATGATCACGCTCACCTACGGCTTCGGCGTGGGGCTCGCGGCGCTGGCCGGCGTGATGGCCGCGCCGATCTACCAGGTCAGCCCGCAGATGGGCGCCAACCTGATCATCGTGGTGTTCGCCGTCGTGGTGATCGGCGGCATGGGCTCCATCCTCGGCTCGGTGCTCACCGGCTTCGGGCTGGGACTGATCGAAGGACTGACCAAGGTGTTCTATCCGGAGGCTTCGAACACGGTAATCTTCGTGATCATGGCGATCGTCCTGCTGCTCAAGCCGGCAGGCCTGTTCGGTACCCAGAAGTAGGTGGCGATGGCGAGCGACTCCTCCACCCTCGCGGCGCACGGCTCGCCGTCGCCTGCGCGCGGCACCAACGGCGACCTGCGCCTGCAACGCAACGCGTTCCTGCTGATGGTCGCCGTGTTCGTGATCGCGCCGTTCGCCGGCGTGTACCCGGTGTTCCTGATGAAGGTGATGTGCTTCGCGCTGTTCGCGTGCGCCTTCAACCTGCTGATCGGCTTCGGCGGCCTGCTGTCGTTCGGCCACGCGATGTTCCTCGGCACGGCCGGCTACGCGTCGGCGCATGCCGCCAAGGCATGGGGTTTCACGCCCGAGCTCGCGATCCTGTTCGCCACTGCCTGCGCGGCGCTGCTCGGACTGGTCACCGGCCTGCTCGCGATCCGCCGCCAGGGCATCTACTTCGCGATGATCACGCTGGCGCTGGCGCAGATGATCTACTTCTTCTACCTGCAGGCGCCGTTCACCGGCGGCGAGGACGGCATCCAGGCGGTGCCGCGCGGCAGGCTGCTCGGCCTGGTCGACCTCGGGCAGCCGATGAACATGTACGCGCTGGTGCTGGTGGTCTTTCTCGCCGGCTTCCTGCTGATCTGGCGCGCCGTCAACTCGCCGTTCGGCCAGATCCTGAAGGCGATCCGCGAGAACGAGGCGCGTGCCACCTCGCTCGGCTACGACACCGACCGCTACAAGCTGCTCGCGTACGTGTTGTCGGCCACGTTGTCGGGCCTGGCCGGCGCCACCAAGGCGCTGGTGTTCCAGCTCGCCTCGCTCACCGACGTGTACTGGACCATGTCCGGCGAAGTGGTGCTGATGACGCTGCTGGGCGGGCTGGGCACGCTGTTCGGCCCGGTGGTGGGCGCGGCGATCATCATCACGATGCAGAACTATCTCGCGCAGATCGGCGCCTGGGTCACCGTCGTGCAGGGGGCGATCTTCGTGATCTGCGTGATGGCGTTCAGGCGCGGCATCGTCGGCGAGATCGCGCACTGGCTGAAGAGGCCGCTGTAGCGGCGAAGGCGACCTACGCAGGTCGGCGTATTGCCGACCGCGCGGTGCGCGACCAACATGGCCATGGACGGATCGCGTCGTGCCGTCGCGGCATGGCGGCGGCCCGTCCGGCTCCGAAGCCCTGCAACGAGGAGAGCGCCATGGCCCGCAAGTACATCGACTGCCGGGAAACGCCGAGCGTATCCGGCTGCACGGTCGCCATCTCGGCCGACACCGACGAAGAACTGCTCGAAGCCGCCGTCCAGCATGCGGTGGCGGTGCACGGCCACCACGACACGCCGGAGCTGCGCCAGCAGATCAAGGCCAGCTTCAAGGAAGGCGCACCGAAGGCGGTCGCTGCGTAGCGTGCATCAGTCGACATGGCTCCTCCCGCACCCGAGCCGGGGGCATGTCGACTGACCCGGGCGGGGGGCACGCGGGGAGCGATCCGCTCGGGCTAAGGAAGCTCATCGGCCCGGGATGCGGGGCG
>JAHDYE010000322.1:0-1838 GCA_023383035.1 Burkholderiaceae bacterium
GCCGAGCACGATGCCGTGCTTCGTGCCCAGCCCCGAGCGCGGCAGGATCATCGCAGCGTAGCCCGGGTCGCCGAGATGGATCGCCATGCCGGTGGGCAGCAGCCGGGCATCGCCCGGCACGAGCTCGAGCGGGGCATCGAGGCACGCGCGCAGGTCCAGGCCGGCGCTGCCGGCGGTGGCGTAGCCGGGCAGCTGTCCGTGCAGCCGCGCGTCGAGGATGCGGACGTCTACTTTGATCATCGGGTGGAGAGTCTGCGCAGGACCAGCGAAAGCATCAGCAGCGCGAAGCCGGGCAGCGGCGACAGCGCCGGGAACAGGTCGAGCACGGCGGCCGCGATCAGCACGATGCCGCCGATCGCGAACCATCGGCTCAGGCGCAGCGCCACGGAACGGCCGGCAGCGCGCAGCGCGTCGGCCGCCTGGTCGGCGCCGCCGGCGGCCCGGCTCGATACGTTGCGCGCTTCCAGGGCCAGGTTGCCGGACGAGGGCGGGGAGGAAGCCGCGGGCTGCGCGGTGCGCGTACCGGCGCGCGGTCGGCCTCCGGCCGCCTTGCCGGACGACTCGACCCGGCCGGGCGCGCGGCCGGCGTTGCCGCTGAGCTGCTCGACGTAGCTGGCGAAGTCTCCGTCGGGAGGGCCATCGCGGTCGATCGGGCTGGTCGCCATGGCCGCTCAGCCGCGCCGCGGCGGCAGCCGCCGCGCGATTTCGGTCACCAGCGCCTGCGCGAGCTGCGCCTTGTCGGCGCGCGGCAGCGGCTGGCTGCCGCGCTCGTCGATCAGCAGCAGCTCGTTGTCGTCGCGACCGAACGTGGCATGGCCGATGTTGGCGACCAGCAGCGGCACGCCCTTGGCGGCGCGCTTGGCTGCGCCGTTGGCTTCCAGGTCTTCGCTCTCGGCGGCGAAGCCGACGCACCACGGCGCATCGGCGCGGCGCGCGACGGCGGCGAGGATGTCGGGATTCTGCGCGAATTCGAGCTTCGGCAGGTCGTCGGCGCTGCGCTTCTTCAGCTTGCGCTCGCTGGCATTGGCAACCCGCCAGTCGGCCACCGCCGCCACGGCGATGAAGACGTCGGGCCGCAGCGTGCCCGAAGCGGGCGGCGCGTCGAGCACGGCCATCACCGCGTCGTGCATCTGCTGCGCGGTGCGCACGTCCACGCGCTGCACGCCGCGCGGCGTGGCCAGCGCCGTGGGGCCGGCCACCAGCGTGACCTGCGCCCCCGCGGCGCTGCACGCCCGCGCGAGCGCGAAACCCATCTTGCCCGAGGACAGGTTGGTGATGCCGCGCACCGGGTCGATCGGCTCGTAGGTGGGCCCGGCGGTCAGCAGCACGTGCCGGCCGGCCAGCGTCCTGGGCACGAAGAACGCCGCCAGCTCGTCGACCAGTTCGAGCGGCTCGAGCATGCGGCCCAGTCCGGTTTCACCGCAGGCCTGATCGCCGCTCGCCGGGCCGAGGATCGTCACGCCGTCGGCGACCAGTTGCGCGACGTTGCGCTGCGTGGCCGGATGCAGCCACATCTGCCGGTTCATTGTCGGCGCCGCCAGCAGCGGGCAGTCGCGCGCCAGGCACATCGTGGCGAGCAGGTCGTCGGCCAGGCCGTGCGCGAGCTTCGCGAGGAAGTCGGCGGTGGCCGGCGCCACCAGCATCGCGTCGGCGCGGCGCGACAGCGCGATGTGCGCCATGTTGTCGTCGATGCGCGCGTCCCACTGGTCGACGAACACCGGTTCGCCCGTGAGCGCCTGGAACGTCACCGGCGTGACGAAGCGGGTCGCCGCCTCGGTCATCACCACCTGGACGCGCGCCCCGGCGCGCTGCAGCTCGCGCGCCAGCTCGGCCGCCTT
>JAHDYE010000322.1:1848-3547 GCA_023383035.1 Burkholderiaceae bacterium
CGTGTTGGGGGGGGGGCGCGAGTCGGGGGGGCGGGCCCC
The DNA here is from genome assembly GCA_023383035.1 of Burkholderiaceae bacterium. Classification (GTDB taxonomy): domain Bacteria; phylum Pseudomonadota; class Gammaproteobacteria; order Burkholderiales; family Burkholderiaceae_E; genus Zeimonas. The sequence goes on from JAHDYE010000322.1 coordinate 1,888, forward strand.
GGTACACCCCCACGGGCCCGGGCGCGCGGGGGCGCGGCCGCTGGCGCGCCAGCTCGGCCGCCTTGTAGGCGGCCACGCCGCCGGTCACGCCGAGCACGATCCGTTTGCCTTGCAGGTTCATCCGCGCTGTATAGCACAAGGGTTCCGGGAAGCGGGCGCAAATTGCGCAGGCATCCGGAGAAAGCCGCAGAATTCCTGACTTCGGCGCGCAGTTCGCGTACGGGCGCACGCCTGCAGTCCGGCCGGACCCCGCGCGCCGATCCCGCCGGCCGGGCGCCTGCCATCCGGGAGCGATCCGATGAAACTCGAGGGTTCCTGCCACTGCAAGGCGGTGCGGTTCACGGTGCAGGCATCGGCGCCGTATCCGTTCATGCGCTGCTATTGCTCGATCTGCCGCAAGACCGCGGGCAGCGGCGGCTACGCGATCAACCTGGGCGCCGAGCGGCGCACGCTCAGGGTACGGGGCAGGGAGCACCTGTCGGTCTACCGTGCCAGGCTGGAGGACGGCAGCATCAGCAGCGGTGAGCGCAACTTCTGCCGCCGCTGCGGCAGCGCGCTGTGGCTGTATGACCCGACCTGGCCCGAGCTGGTGCATCCGCATGCGTCGGCGATCGACACGCCGCTGCCGGTGCCGCCGCAGCGCGTGCACATCATGCTGGGCTCGAAGGCGCCGTGGGTCGAGCCGGACGTGCGCGCCGGCGACCTGTGCCATGACGAATATCCGGACGAGTCGCTTGCGCAGTGGCATGCGCGGCACGGCTTGTGAGCCGCGACGCGCACCCGTGCCCGGAGTACCGGCCCGGCGGGCGCGCAGCGTCGCCTCAACGACCGCGCCGCACCCGCCTGAACTCGTCGATGATCAGCAGCACCGCGCCGACGGTGATCGCGCTGTCGGCCACGTTGAACGCCGGCCAGTGGAAGCGCTGCCAGTACACGAGCAGGAAGTCCACCACCTGTCCGCGCGCGAGCCGGTCGATCACGTTGCCGAGTGCGCCGCCCAGGATCAGCGCGAGCGCGAACGCGAACAGCCGCTGCGAGCCGTGGCGCGCGAGCAGCCACACGATGAAGGCGGCCGCGCCGAGGCCGAGCGCGGTGAAGAACCAGCGCTGCCAGCCCGCGGCGCCGGCCAGGAAGCTGAACGCGGCGCCGCGGTTGTAGACCAGCGTCAGGTCGAACAGGCCGGGTACCACGGCGAGCCGCTCGCCGAACGCGAAGCTGCGCTCGATCGCGAACTTGGTGAACTGATCGGCGGCGATGATCGCCGTCGCCAGCCACAGCCAGGTCTTCATCGCCGCCGCGCCGCCCTTGGCCATGAGGATCTCCGGCTCGCCGTGCTCAGGCTGCGCTGCGCGCCTCGCCGGCGCCGTACAGGTTCGCCATGCAGCGCCCGCACAGGCGGGGATGCGCCGCATCGGCGCCGACGTCGGCGCGATAGTGCCAGCAGCGCTCGCACTTGGCGTGCGCGCTGGGCGCGACGGCCGCCGAAGTCGGCTCGCTGTCGGCGCCGCGCTCCACGCGCGCCTGCGAGGTGATCAGCACGAAGCGCAGGTCGTCGCCGAGCGAGGCGAGTGCGTCGTAGGCCTCGCCCGAGGCGCGCACCACGACTTCGGCCTGCAGCGACGAGCCGATCGCGCCGGCGCTGCGCGCTTCCTCGAGCTTC
>JAHDYE010000323.1:0-1940 GCA_023383035.1 Burkholderiaceae bacterium
CATGTTGATCGAGGCGAGTTCGTCCTCGGCCTGCAGCAGCGTGCCGCCCACCTTGGTGAGCGCGGGCGCCATCCATTCGAGCAGTTCGGTGGCCGGCGTGATCGGGTAGGCCGCGACGAAGCGCACGCCGCCGCGCAGCGCGCCGAAACCGGCGCCCTCGTTGCCGCTGAGCAGCCAGCGTTTTTCCGACGGCGGCGCGCCCGCAGCCATGCGCGGCACGCCTTCGATGCCGGCGGCTGCCTCGACGCCGGCGCGCAGCGCCTGCAGGTTGGCCTGCAGCGCGGTGTCGCCCCGCTTCCAGGACGCGCCGAGCGCCTCTTCGAGTGCCGCCACCGGAATGCCGGTGAGCGCGCCCGAAACGCCCAGCGCCACCATGTTGATCCAGCTGCCGGGAATCGCCTTGGCCATCTTCTTCAACGGCAGCGACACGAAGCGTGCGCCCCCGGCGAGGAAGACGGCCGGCGGTTCACCTTCGTCGGAATCGCCGATCAGCAGGCCGGTCGGCCGCATCGGGATCTCGTCGGCGAAGCGGTTGATGTTCTGCCAGTCGATCGCCAGCAGCAGGTCGAAGCCGTCGTCGAGCGATTCGGTCTGCGTGCGCGCGAGCCGCAGCAGCGCCGCGGCCTCGCCGCCGCGGATCTGCGGTCCGCTGGTGCGCACCATCAGGCCGTACAGCCCGGCCTTGGCGGCTGCGTCGAGCAGCAGATTGCCGGCAGTCATCACGCCGCTGCCGCCGCTTCCCGCGAGGGCGACCGAGACGCTCGTGACGGTGCCGGACGCCGGCTTCGCGCTGCCCGCAGCGCCGGGCGATGGGGTATTCCGTGTGGGGTTCAAGATGGACTCTCTTGCGTGGAGTGCGGATTGTCCGTCGGGTGCATGCAGAAGGGGGTTTGATTCAGATCAAGGCACCCGAAACCGCTCTATTACAACATCCGTAGCCAGATAACAGTATTTCGGTACCACAATACAAGAATAAACGGCGACAACACACCGGTCAACCCCGAACGGCAAGGCGCGACGCGGGGCGCGACAGCGGACAGAGTACGGCACGGGAGGCCGCGAAACAATGACTATCGAAGCGCATCGCTGGCTGATGACTGCGGTCAACACGCCGCTCGAACGCGCGACGTTCCAGGCCTCGCCCGCCGACGGCGAGGTAGCGGTCGAGGTGGCCGGCTGCGGCGTCTGCCACACCGATCTGGGCTACTTCTACGACGGCGTGCGCACCAACCACCCGCTGCCGCTCGCGCTGGGTCATGAGATCAGCGGGCGCGTGGTCGCGGCTGGCGCGGGCGCGGAGAAGTGGTTGGGCAAGGCGGTGATCGTTCCGGCGGTGCTGCCTTGTGGCGAGTGCGACCTTTGCCGCCGGGGGCTGGGTACGATCTGCCGCAACCAGAAGATGCCCGGCAACGACGTCCAGGGCGGTTTCGCCTCCCACATCGTGGTGCCGGGCCGCGGCTTGTGCGAGGTGGACGAAGCGCGGCTGGCGAAAGCGGGGCTGACGCTGGCGGAAGTGTCGATCGTCGCCGACGCGCTGACGACGCCGTACCAGGCCGTGCGACGGGCCGGCGTAGGGCCGGGCAGCCTGGCGGTAGTGATCGGCGCGGGCGGCGTCGGCGGCTACTGCGTGCAGATTGCCAGCGCAAGCGGCGCGAAGGTGGTTGCGATCGACGTCGACGACGCGAAGCTCGAGGCGATCGCCGCGCACGGTGCCGCGCTCACGATCAACAGCCGGCAGCTCGATGCGCGCGGCATCAAGTCCGCGATCGTCGACTTTGCGAAGAAGAACGGCCTGCGTTCCACGGAATGGTTTATCTTCGAGTGCTCGGGCACCGCGCCCGGCCAGCTCACCGCGTTCAGCCTGCTGGTGCACGGCGCGACGCTGTCCGTGGTCGGCTTCACGATGGACAAGGTCGAAGTCAGGCTGTCGAACCTGATGG
>JAHDYE010000323.1:1978-3542 GCA_023383035.1 Burkholderiaceae bacterium
TTCGACGCGGTCCACCATCGCGAGATCCGCAAGCGCGCGGTGCTCGTTCCCTGAACCAGGAGTCAAAAGTGCGTGAATTGACGGATTTCAATCTCGTTGCCGACATCTCGAAACCCGGAGTGCGCTACGAGAAGCGGCCGGCGAAACTGCCTGACGGCTCGATCGTGCCGGGCCTGTTCAACGCCTGGATCACGCTGGACAACCCCGCTCAGCTCAATTCGTATACGACCGAGATGGTCAAAGGGCTGATCATGGCGTTCCGGGCCGCCTCGCACGCGCGCGATGTCAACTGCGTCGTGTTCACCGGTGTCGGCGACCGGGCGTTCTGCACCGGCGGCAACACCAAGGAATACGCCGAGTACTACGCCGGTCATCCGCTGGAATACCGGCAATACATGCGTCTGTTCAACGACATGGTGACGGCGATCCTCGGCTGCGACAAGCCGGTGATTTGTCGTGTGAACGGCCTGCGCATCGGCGGCGGTCAGGAAATCGGCATGGCCGCGGACTTCTCGGTTGCGCAGGACCTGGCCCGCTTCGGCCAGGCCGGTCCGAAGCACGGCTCGGCGCCGATCGGCGGTGCCACCGACTTCCTGCCGGTGATGGTGGGTGCCGAGCGCGCGATGGCCGCCTGCGTGCTGTGCGAGCCGTTCTCGGCGCACAAGGCCTACCAGATGGGCTTGATCACCGACGTCGTGCCGGCGCTGAAGGTCGACGGCAAGTTCATCGCCAACCCGCTGGTCGAGACGCAGCGCATGGTCGACGAATACGGGCGCAATGCCTACGGCGAGCCCAAGACCGGCGAGGCGGCGAAGGAAGGCAAGGCGCTGATGGCTCGCGGCACGGTCGACCTGTCGCTGCTCGATGCGAAAGTGGAAGAGCTGTGCGCGAAGATGCTGCTCACCTTGCCCGATTGCACGACCAAGTCGCTCGAAGAACTGCGCAAGCCCAAGCTCGATGCCTGGAACCGCAACAAGGAGAATTCGCGCGCCTGGCTTGCGCTGAATATGATGACCGAAGCGCGTGCCGGCTTCACGGCATTCAACGAGGGCACGAAGGAGGACCGCGAGGTCGATTTCGTGTTGCTGCGCCAGAAGCTCGCCGCCGGAGAGAGCTGGGTCGGTCCGCTGCACGATTCGATCCAGCCGAAGGCCAAGCGCAAGGGGTGACGCGATGGCAGAATCCTCGCCGCTGAAGGTGAGCCTGGAGCGCGACGGCGCGTTGCTGCGCCTGACGCTGGCGCGCCCGAAAGCGAACATCGTCGACGCCGAGATGTTCGGTGCGCTCTCGGACGCGCTGGCCGCGCACGCCTCGGCGCGGGGCCTGCGGGGAGTGCTGCTGGGCGCCGAGGGCCCGAACTTCAGCTTCGGCGCGAGCGTCGAAGAGCACCTGCCGGAGCGCTGCGCTTCGATGCTCGCCTCGATGCATGCGCTGCTCCTGTCGATGCTCGCATTCCCGGCGCCGATCCTGGTCGCGGTGCGCGGGCAGTGCCTGGGCGGCGGGCTCGAGGTGGCGATGGCCGGCGGGCTGATCTTCGCCGGCCGCGACGCGCAGTTCGGCCAGC
>JAHDYE010000324.1 GCA_023383035.1 Burkholderiaceae bacterium
CTTCCTCGACATGTGCATCGGCCAGTGCGGCATCTGGGTCGGCGAGAACATCGAACCCGAGAAGCGCAACTCCGAGCTGATGCCCACCGAGCCGTACCTGCTCGGCTCGCACTCGGGCTGCTGCGGCATCTGGGTGTCCGGTCCGGAAGACCTGGGCGCGCCCACCGCCGACGATGGCGACTACGACAACGTGCCGGCGCACCTGCCGCGCGGCTGGAACTGGGGCTATCGCTCGATGACCACGGTGCGCGGCCTGTTCACCGCCGGCGACGGCGTGGGCGCCTCGGGCCACAAGTTCTCGTCGGGCTCGCATGCCGAAGGGCGGCTCGCGGCCAAGGCGATGGTGAAGTTCGCGCTCGACAACAAGGACTACAAGCCCGAGCTCGACACCGCGCCGGCGCAGCTCGCCGAGGAGATCTACAAGCCGGTGCGCACCTTCCTCGAGCACAAGGACTACACCACCGCGATCGACATCAACCCGCACTACATCACGCCCAAGATGCTGCAGTTCCGGCTGCAGAAGATCATGGACGAATACGTCGCGGGCGTGGCCACCTACTACACCACCAACGGGCACATGCTCGCGGTGGCCGAAGAGAAGCTCGAGATGCTCAAGGAAGACTCGGCGAAGATGCGCGCGAAGGACCTGCACGAGCTGCTGCGCGCGTGGGAGAACTACCACCGCATCATCACCGCCGAAGCGCACATGAAGCACATCCAGTTCCGCGAGGAGTCGCGCTACCCGGGCTTCTACTACCGCGCCGACAAGAACTTCATCGACGAGGAAAACTGGAAGTGCTTCGTCAATTCGATCTACGATCGCAATGCGAAGAAGTGGACCTGCTTCAAGCGCAAGCACGTCGACCTGGTCGACAAGTCGAAGCTGTTCAAGCCGGCCGCGCACTGACGACGCTGACGAACGCGCCGACGTAGGGTCGATGGCCGGAAGCCCGCCCGAGCGGGCTGTCCGGCCTTTTCATTTCCGCGAGGTTCGCCGTGAGCACGTCTCCTGCCGACGACATCCCCTTTCCCGAAAGTCCGGTGATGCCGAACAAGCTGGACGGCTCGCACCCGATCCGGTTCCGCTGTCATCGCGGTGTCGCCTGCTGGAACGCCTGTTGCAGCAACATCGACATCTCGCTGACGCCGGTGGACATCGTGCGCCTGAAGCACCGGCTCGACATCACGTCGACCGAGTTCCTCGAGCGCTACACGGTGCCGTACGAAATGGAGAAGGACGGCATCGCCGGCGTGAAACTGCGCCCGGTCGACGGCGGCACCGCCTGCCGCTTCATGGTCGAGGAAGGCTGCAGCGTCTACGAGGACCGTCCCACCGCGTGCCGCTACTACCCGGTGGCGCTGCTGTCGATGCGTCACCAGCAAGAGTACACCGACCGCGACGCGTACGCACTGGTGAAGGAGCCCCACTGCCTGGGCCACCACGAGCCGCACACGCAGACCATCGACGAGTACCGCGCCGGACAGGGCCTGCCCGAGTACGACGAGCCGGCGCGCGGCTGGCGCCAGCTGATCCTGAAGAAGAAGTCGTCCGGCCCGACCATCGGCAAGCCGTCGAAGCGCAGCCTGCAACTGTTCTTCCTCGCCTGCTACGACATCGACCGCTTCCGCGAGTTCGTCGCCAGCGACGGCTTCTCGCAACTGTTCGACCTGCCGGCGCAGGAGCTGCACGACATCCTGCTCGACGACGTCGCGCTGATGCAGTTCGGCTTCCGTTTCCTGCGCCAGACGCTGTTCGGCGAGATGACGATCCCGCTGCATGCCGATGCGGCGCAGGCGCGCGCCGCGCGCGCGCACGAGAAAGCGATGCGGCTCGAGCGCGAAGCCGCCGAACGCGCCGCGCGCGACGAGGGGATGGTCGACGAGGGCTGAATTCAGCCGACGCCGGCGAACAGCTCGTCGATCGCCATGCGCACCCGACCCCCGATGGGATTCGTCCAACGGCTCCGACGCGCAGGCCGCCTCTTCGTCGGCGGGTTGCTGCTCGCATTGCTGGCGGCCTGTGCCCAGATCGAGGTGTCGAACCGGCCGGTCGAGCCCGTCGTACGCAGCGTGCCGGTGCCCGCTGACTGGGACGCGACGTCCGCACGGGACCTGCACCTGGAATCGGCGCATGCGCTGAGGCAATCGCTGCTCGAGCCGTCGACGCGCATCGAGGCGATCGACGCCGACGCGTTCTGGGCGGCGGCCGACCCGACGGGGCTCGGCCGGCAGCCGATGCGCATCAGCGAGATCGTGGCGCCCGCCGCGCGAGCCCGCCTGGCGGCGCTGGGCATCCGCTTCCTGATCGTGCTGGCGCCGCTGACGGGCACCCAGCACGAGTTGACGCCCAACCCGTTCTACGCGCGTGACCGCAAGACCACGACGCGCTCGGCCGTGCTCGTCGACCTCGCGTCGCCCGGCGAGGCGCCCACGCGCATCGTCTCGGTGGCGATCGGCGAATCGCGCGACGTCTGGTTCCCGGGCGGGCCGCTCCTGTTCGCGCGCCTGCACAGCACGGCGGACACCGAGGGTTCGGCGCTCAAGGGGCTGGGCCGCGCGCTCTCGGAACGCATCCAGGCGTCTTCGCCGCACGACACGGTGCGGCTGGCCATCCTGCCCGAGCCATGAGCCGCCGCACATCGCCGGCTGGCGCGGTGGCCGCCGCCGCCGTGTGCGCGACCCTGACCGCCTGCGTGGTGATCGATCGTGAGGGCGCTGCTTTCCACGGCCCTGTCGTGATCGAGCATCCGGGCTACCCGCCGTACTGGCCCGCGCCGGTCGCCGCGTCGGGGCCTTGCCCGTTGCTGGACGGCCGCTTCGAGTTGCATGACCTCGACGACCGGCGACCGCTGTCGCTGCTGCACTGGACCCAGCCCTGGGCCCCGGCCCCGGCCGGGGCCACTCATGTGGACCTTGCGGGCCCACGAGGCGGCGGACTCACGGTGCGCTGGCTCGGCGCCGACGCGACCGTGCTGCTGCAGCGGACGCTGCACGAGGACGTCGACTTCCGCTGCGTCGCCGGCTGGTTGCAGGTCCCGCTGGCCGCTCCGGCGTTGCCCGGCGTCGTGGCCACGCGCCACGCACGGCTGGGGCGCAACGTTCGCGGGGACCTGGTCGTGGCGCAGACCGAGGCCGGCGGTGGCCTGGGCTTTCTCGTGGTGCCGCTGTATGGCTCGTTCAAGGACTGGCACGCGTACCGGCAGGCAATGCCTGCGCCGACCGGAGCGACGCGGGACGGCACGCCTTGAGGCGCTCATGAGCCGCGCGCCCGCGCCCGCTCCCGCCGCACGCGTCGGCGGCCTACTGGAACGCCACCTCGTCGAAGCTCCTGAGCTTGCGGCTGTGCAGCTCCTCCGGCCGGTGCCGGCGCAGCAGGTCGATCGCGCGCATGCCGATGCGCAGGTGCTGGTCGACGCGTTCGCGATAGAAGCGGTCGGCCATGCCGGGCAGCTTGATTTCGCCGTGCAGCGGCTTGTCGCTCACGCACAGCAGCGTGCCGTAGGGCACGCGGAAGCGGAAGCCGTTGGCGGCGATGG
>JAHDYE010000325.1 GCA_023383035.1 Burkholderiaceae bacterium
CTCGTCGAGGAACAGCGTGCCGCCGCTGGCGGCCTGGAAGAAGCCGTCGCGATCGTGATCGGCGCCGGTGAACGCGCCCTTGCGATAGCCGAAGAACTCGGCTTCCATCAGGGTCTCGGGAATCGCGCCGCAGTTCACCGCCACGAACGGCTGCGCGGCGCGCGGCCCCGACAGGTGGATCAGGCGCGCGGCCAGCTCCTTGCCCGAACCCGATTCGCCGTTGATCGAGACCGGCGCCATGCTGCGCGCCAGCCGCTGGATCTGCACGCGCACCTCGTGCATCGCGGCCGAGTCGCCGAGCAGCTGCCACGCGGAAACGGTCGCCGCCGCGGGCGCCGCATCGCGCGCCGGCGGCTGCTGGGCGGGCAGCTCGATCGCCGAACGCACCAGGCTGCGCAGCGCATCGAGCGCCACCGGCTTGGCGAGGTAGTCGAACGCGCCCGCCTTCAGGGCGGCGACCGCGTTCTCGGCGCTGCCGTACGCGGTGATGACGGCCACCGGCGTGTGCGGATAGCGGCGGTTGATCGTGCCCACCAGCGTCAGGCCGTCGCCGTCGGGAAGACGCATGTCGGTCAGGCACAGCGCGTAGGACTGGCGCTCGAACAGGTCGTGGGCCTCGGCAAGGCTGCCGGCACAGTCCACGTCCAGCCCCATGCCGACCAGCGTCAGTTCGAGCAGCTCGCGCAGGTCGGCTTCGTCGTCGACCACCAGCACGCGCGGCGGCCGTCCCGAGGCGCGGGCGGCCGGGCCGGACTGGCTCTCGGCGGCGTCTTTCATCGGCTGGCTCGGTCAGCCCGGCTGCGGCTCGATGACGAACGCACTGCGATGGCGCCCCGACGGTGCACCGGCCTGATAGCGGATGGTCGCCGCGTTCGCGCTGCACAGCTCGCGCGCCAGGTACAGACCGAGCCCGGTGCCGCGGCTTTCGGTCGTGAAGAACGGTTCGAACGCGTGTTCCAGCATTTCGGTCGGCAAACCGGGCCCGTCATCGGCGATTCTCAATTCTAATCGATGGGAATCGCGCTCGCGCCACTCGATCGATATCGCGCCCGGCGTCCGCGACGCATAGCGCATCGCATTGGCCAGCAGGTTGAGCAGCACCTGCCGCAGGTGGTTGGGGTCGAACCGGACCGGACGCGCGCTCTCCAGGTGCACCGCGATGCGTTGCGGATCGGCGCCCGAGGCGGCCAGGAACTCCGGCAGGAATCCCTTCAGGAACGGCGCCAGGTCGATCGTCTCGTCGCTGGCACGTTCGCGGCGCGCGATCGACAGCACGTCGGTCACGATCCGGTCGATGCGCACCGTGTTGTCCTCGACGATGCGCGCCAGCCGCGCGAGCGTCGGATCTTCGAGCCGCTCGGCGAGCAGGCCGTTGGCATGACGGATCGCCGCCAGCGGATTGCGCACCTCGTGCGCGATCGATGCGGAAAGCCGGCCCATCGACGCCAGCTTGAGCTGCTGCGCCCGCTCCTCGACCAGGCGCTGGTCTTCGAGAATCATCACGGTGTCGCCGCCCGGTTCGTCGGTGCCCAGGAAGCGCAGGCGGATCGGCTGCGCGTCGCCCCCGGCGCCGGTGAGCTGCAGGCCGGATTCGGCGGATCGCCCCGCGGCCTGCGCACGCCAGCGCGCATAGGCGCGCCGCAGCGCCGCCCACGCACCGCCGCCGTCGCCATCGACCGGCGCGCCCGGCGCCAGCGACGGCGGCTGCGGCACGGCGCCGAGCAACGCGCGCGCCGCCGGGTTCATCGTGCGCACCTCGCCGTCGCCACCGACCACCAGCACCCCCTGCTGCAGCTCGGCGACCACGCGCGAGGTGACCGCGAGCTGCCGGCGCAGGTCTTCACCGCGACGGCGCGCGATCTCTTCCTGCGCGTGCAGGCGGATCGCCAGCCAGTTCACGATCATCGCGGTGGCGAAGCAGGCGATGCCTACCAGCCCGGCCATCAGCATCAGCCCCGCCTCGGTGCCGTTGCCGGGCAGCACGCTCCAGCCGGCCTCGACGAGCACCAGCAGCGTCGCGACCGCCGCGAACGACGCGGCCATGCGCCGCGTGGAGACCACCGCGGCGCCGGCCAGCGCCGCGATCAGCAGCACCACGACGCCGCCGCGCAGGCCGCCGGCCGCGTGCATCAGCGCCGACAGCGCGAACAGGTCGGTGAGCGCGTGCACCACCAGCGTCGCGTGAAAGTGCGCGTAGAAACGGTGCAACGTCGACAGGTAGAGGATCGCCGCCAGCAGGTAGGCCACCGCGACGCGCTCGAACAGCGGCGGATCGACCAGCTCGGCGGCGAAGCGGCCGGCCTCCTGCAGCGGCAGGAAGGCGAGCAGCACCAGCGCCATCGCCACGCGGGCGGTCGCCAGCCAGCGCAGCGCGGTGCGGTATGAATCGGCTGGAAGCGCCGCGGGCTCCGGTACCGGCACCGGATCGCCGCGGGTATTCATTCGCCGGCGTGTCCGGCCCGGCCGGCCTCGCGATGCGCGCGATCGCACCAGGCCCGGTCGCCCTCGATCAGCGCATCGGAGGACGGCAGGAACACGCCGCAGTGGGCGCAGCGCACCATCCTCTCTTCGGGGGGCTGCGCGCCGGCGTGGCGCGCCGCACGCGCGGCGGCCTCACGCCGGCGCTGGCTGATCACGAACAGCCGGTATGCCAGGTAGACCAGCGCGATCAACGCCACCCAGAACAGCAGCTTGCCCATCAGCGCCGGTGCAGGATCACTTCGAGCACGATGCGGCTGCCGACGTAGGCCAGCAGCAGCAGCGCGAAACCGCCGAAGGTGAGCCGCAGCGCGGTGCGACCGCGCCAGCCCCACATCCACCGGCCGACCAGCAGCACGCCGAATACCACCCAGGCGATCAGCGTGAACACGGTCTTGTGGTCGAAACGCATCGGCTGGCCGAAGATCTCCTCGGAGAACAGCACGCCGCTGAGGGCGGTCAGCGTGAGCAGCACGAAGCCCAGTCCGATGAAGCGGAACAGGATGCGTTCGAGCACCAGCAGCGGCGGCAGGTCTTCGAGAAAGCGCGAGAACGGCGACATCCGGCTGCCGCCGGCGCTGCCGGCGCCGCCATGCAGCGCGCGCTCGGCGGCGGTCATCAGCAACGCATGCAGCGCCGCCATCGACAGCACGCCGTAAGCGAGCGTGCCGATCAGCAGGTGCGGCAGGAACAGCGGGCGGCCCGCCTGCGCGCTCAGGTCCAGCCCCGGAAACAGCAGCGGCAGCAGCACCGCGACCGCGGCGCCCGGCAGCACGACGCTGGACAGCGCTTCCACGCGCACCGACAGGCCTTCGATCCACAGCACCGCCACGCCGATCCAGGCAGTGGCCGAGAGGATGGGCGCGAAGCCGAAATGCCAGCCGGCATCGCCGACGATGGCGCCGTACAGCGCACCGGCGTGCAGCGCCAGCCCCACCAGCATCAGCACCCCGACGTGGCGCACCGGCGCGCGCCACGCCACGAGGTAAGCCAGCATGGCGAGCAGGTGAACGATAACCAGTAGAATCTGCACCGACCCAGTTTACTCCAA
>JAHDYE010000326.1 GCA_023383035.1 Burkholderiaceae bacterium
TGGAGCAGGCGAACGGCGAGCATTCGGTGAGCCCGTAGCCCTCGTAGACGCGCCGGCCGAAACGCTCGGTCCAGCGCCGCGAGATCTCCTCCGGCATGGTCGCGGCCGCCGACATCTCGTAGCGGATCGACGACAGGTCGTACTTCGACAGGTCCATCGACAGCAGGCCGATGAAGATGGTCGGTACGCCGAAGAACATCGTGATGCGCTCGCGCCCGATCGCCTCGAGCACCGGCTCGGGTGCGAAGCGGCGGAACAGCACCAGCGTGGCGCCGGCCAGCACCGCGGCGTTCATGATGTAGTTCTGGCCGTACACATGGAACAGCGGCAGGAACACCGCGAGGCGGTCGTCGGCGCGGTAGCCTGAATACTTCGCCGCGGTGGCGACGTTGCTGCCGATGTTCGACTGCGTGAGCGTCACGCCCTTCGGAAAGCCGGTGGTGCCCGACGAATACAGCAGCGCGGCCGGCGCGTCGGCGGCGCAGTCGACCGGCGCGAAGCGCGCCTCGCGCCCGGCGCACCAGTCGGTGAGCGTGGCCGTGCCGGCCGGCGCCTCGCCCTCGCAGACGACCACGTGCGCGAGCGCCGGGCAGCGCTCGCGCGGCACGAATTGCGCGAGCTCGCCGGTGGTGAACACCACCTTCGCGCCGGAGTCGCCGAGCAGGTATTCGACCTCGGCGGTGCGGAAGATCGCGTTGATCGACACCGTGATCGCGCCCAGCTTCTGGGCGGCGTAGTAGGCGACCAGGTACTCGGGCACGTTCGGCAGGAACAGCGCCACCCGGTCGCCGGCGGCCACACCGTGCGCGCGCAGCGCGTGCGCCAGTCGCGACGCCGACGCCTCGAGCTCGCCGTAGTCGATGCGGCGCCCTTCGAAGACGATCGCCGGATGCATCGGGGCTTCGGCGGCACGGCGTTCCAGGTTCGATGCCAGGTTCATTTGCCCTCCCGGATTGCTATGCGTTATAACGATCGACATGGTAAACCGCAAGCCTCGAAAACCCGCGGCACGCCCGGTGGCGTCCGATGTCGGGGCCATCGACTATGGTGCACTGCAACATGCACTCGGCTATCTGATCCGCCTGGCCGAGCTGGCGAACATGCAGGGATTCTCGCGCGCTTTCGCCGACACCGGCGTGACGCCGGCGCGCTTCACCGCGCTCGAGCTGATCGCCTGCAACCCGGGCATCAAGCCCACCGCGCTGGCCGGCGCGATGGCGGTCGAACGCTCGAACCTGGTGGCGCTGATCCGCTTCCTCGATGCGCGCGGCTGGGTGGCAACGAGCCCCGGCTCGAACCGGCGCGAGAAATCGCTGTCGCTGACCGCGTCGGGACAGGCGGCGCTGCAGGATCTGCGGGCGCGGCTGCGCGCCCACGACGCCGGGCTCGCGGCGCGCTGCACGCCGCGCGAGCGCGCCGAGCTGGCGCGCCTGCTCGCGCGGGTAGTGGGCGTGGGCGCGCCTACGACGCCGGCGAACGGGTGCCCGCCACGCGATCGGCCGGTCTGAACTCCCAGCGCTTCCAGGCGCGCAGCACTGCGTTCGGATACTCCGGGCGGCCCAGGCTGCCGTTGTAGCGGCCCAGCGCGCGGAACAGGTTGCCGCGCTCGATGTCCAGATAGTGGCGCAGGATGGTGCAGCCGTAGCGCAGATTGGCGCGCATCTCGAACAGCCGCGACGGATCGCCGTCGCCGATCAGGCCGGTCCAGAACGGCATCACCTGCATGTATCCGCGCGCACCGGCGCTGGAGATCGCGTAGCGGCGAAACCCGCTTTCCACCTCGATCAGTCCGAGCACGAGGTGCGGATCGAGCCCGGCGCGCTGCGCCTCGTAGCGTACGGCGTGCAGGAATTCGACACGCTGCCGGTAGTCGGGTTTCCAGCGCCGCGGCAGGCGGCTGGACATCGCCGACAGCCAGTCGACCTTCTCGTCGAGCGAGGCGAACTGCGGCTGGGGCAGCAGGTCGCCGCGCTCGTCGATCGCCGCCGCCAGCGCGCCGCGCACCGCGGCGCCGAGCGGCTCGTACTGCTGCGCACCGGCATGCGCGGAGCGCACCAGCACCAGGCCGGCCAGCGCGGCACAGATCAGCAATATCAGCAGCAGCACGCTCCTCATCGGCACGATGAGACCCTGCCGGCGCTCAGCCGGCAAGCATGCGCCGGACGGCCGGTGCCGCCTCGCCGACGGGTACCGCCAGCGACTGCATGCCGCGACGCGCCAGCAGCTCGACGCGGCCCTCCTTCAGGCTGCGCTCTCCGATCGTCACCCGCAGCGGCACGCCGATCAGCTCCCAGTCGGCGAACATGACGCCGGGCCGTTCGTCGCGGTCGTCCAGCACCACGTCGACGCCGTCGGCCAGCAGCTGCCCGTACAGCGCGTCGGCGGTCTCGCGCACCGCGGCCGAACGGTCGTAGCCGAGCGGCACGATCGCCACCTCGAACGGCGCGATCGCGCGCGGCCACACGATGCCGCGTTCGTCGTGGTTCTGCTCGATCGCCGCGCCCACCAGGCGCGTGATGCCGATGCCGTAGCAGCCCATCTCGAACGGCCGCGACTTGCCGTCGATGTCGACGAACGTGGCGTTCATCGCATCGGAGTACTTCGTGCCCAGGTAGAACACGTGGCCGACCTCGATGCCGCGCTGGATCTCCAGCACGCCCTTGCCGTCGGGCGACGGGTCACCGGCCTGCACGTTGCGCAGGTCGGCCACGATCGGCTCGGGCAGGTCGCGGCCCCAGTTGACCCCGGTGTAGTGGAAGTCGGCCTCGTTGGCGCCGCACACGAAGTCGTGCATCGCCGCCACGGTGCGGTCGGCCACCACCTGCACCGGCCGGCGCGTTCCGATCGGGCCGAGGTAGCCGGGCGGCGATCCGAAGTGCTCGACGATCTCGGCCTCGGTGGCGAAGCGAAAGCCCGCCAGGCCGGGCACCTTGCCCGCCTTCACTTCGTTCAGCTCGTGGTCGCCGCGCACCAGCAGCAGCCAGATCGCGGTGTCGACGATGCGCGGCGCGGCCGCGTAGTCCTGCGCGCCGTCCTTCACAGGCTCGCGCCGGTCCACCGCCAGCACGAGCGACTTCACGGTGCGCGACAGCGGCAGCCCGAGCAGCGCGGCGACGTCCTCGCACTTCTCGCGCGACGGCGTGGGCGTCTTCACGAGCGGCTCGGCGGGCGCGCCGCGCGCGGCGATCAGCGGCAGGGCCTCGGCCAGCTCGACGTTGGCCGCGTAGTCGGAGGCCGGACACCAGGCGATCGCGTCCTCGCCCGTCTCGGCGATGACCTGGAACTCGTGGCTGGCCGAGCCGCCGATCGCGCCGGTATCGGCCGCGACCGCGCGGAAGGTCAGCCCCATGCGCCGGAAGATCGCCACGTAGGCGTCGTACATCGCGCGGTAGCTCTCGAGCGCCGCGGCCTGGTCGCGGTCGAACGAGTAGGCATCCTTCATCGTGAACTCGCGCCCGCGCATCACGCCGAAGCGCGGCCGGCGCTCG
>JAHDYE010000327.1 GCA_023383035.1 Burkholderiaceae bacterium
CGCCGCGCCGGCACGTGCCGGCTGTCCGGCCGCCGTAGCGTCCGTGGCCACGTCGCGGGCGCTGCGCATGAGCGGCGTCGCCCCCAGCAGCAGGATCCGCGCCATGATGCGCGCGGCGTGGCGCGTCTCTTCGTCGCTGTAGGCGAGCTGCGCTTGTGCGAGTTGCTCGAAGCCCCAGTGGCGGCAGGTTGCGCCGTGCAGCAGGTATTGGCGGTGCCCGGTGAGCTCGAACGACAGGTAGTCGTTCAGGTCCTGGACGACCTGCGGGTGGACGGTCATCGGTCTCTCCGTTTCGATGACGGCCACGATAGGCCGCGGTCGGGGCGAAATCAATGCCGCGAGCCGTGCACCGGGCCGAAATCGGCTCGACGATCGCCCGAGCACTCAGAACGCCGCCGACACCCCGATCGACACGATCCCGTAGCGCCGGTCCGAGCGCTTCGCCGTCACCGCGTTGTACAGGAACGGCACTTCACCCATCAACTGGTGCTGCCAGGCGGAGCCGCGCACGAAGCCGGTGAGCCCGGGCGTGAAGCGGTAGCCGACTTCGAGCGCGGCGGCGAGGTTGCCCGAGTCGTAGGTGCCCGACAGGCCGCGCGCGGCGTTCTCGAGCGCTTTGCCGCGGTCGTGATGTTCCCAGGCGAGGCCGCCGCGCAGGTGCCACGCGCCCCAGCGCCGGTGTGCGTTGACACCGGCACGCAGCACGGTGGCGGTGTAGGCGAGCGCGCCGCGCGGGTCGAAACCGAGCACCGAATTGGCCAGCGTCAGCTGCGTGCCCGCGGCCAGCGTGCCGCCGCTGCCGGTGCAGTCGGCGGTCTGCGTGAGCACGGTGTGCGTGGCACCGAACGCCACCGCGTACGGGCAGGTGCCGGCGGTGGCGGTGCCGCCCAGCCGCGAGTAGTCGATCTTGCCGCGCTGGATGCCGGCGAACCAGCTCAGCGACGCGTCGGCTGCGCCGCGGGTGCCGATGAGATCGAACTGCCACTGCGTGTCGCGCGGGCGATCGACGTGGACGCTGTCCATCGTGTAGCCGACCAGCGAGGTGGCCGAGCGCTTGTCGAGCGAGCCCGAGCGGTTGCCCCAGACGCTGGCGCGCACGGCCCAGGCGGTGGCGGCCGAGGCGATGTCGGCGGAGGTGGCGTTGCCGGCTGTGCCCGCCGCGCCGCCTACTCTGCCTGCGCTGCCTGCGCCAATTGCGCCGCCCGGAGCACCCGCGAAGCGATACTGCACGGCCAGCTGCCAGCTGCCCAGACTGCCGCGGTCGCTGCGGTAGTCGATGCGTCGTCGCCACAGCGCGGCATCGACCCACCAGCGCTCGTCGATGCGCCAGCCGCCGCGCAGGTGGGCGCCGCGATAGTCGCCGACGTTGGTGCCGCCGTAGACCGGATCGCGACCGCGCACGTCGAAGACGTCGAGCGTGTCGTTCATCGCGTCGACGGCCACTTCGAGCTGGCGCGCGCCGCGCTCCCCGGGACGCGCGGTGAGCGTGAAGTCGAGGGGCGCCGCGGCCGCCGGCGTGAGCGCAGCGGCCGCGAGCAGCGCGCCGGCCGCGGAGAATGCGCCGCGCATCGCCGGACGGCGGGCGCTGGTCACGGTGTCACTTTCACCTTGCCCTTGAAGCCGTGTCCGGTCACCGACTGACCGCCGGCGCGCAGCGCGAATGCCTGCAGCGTGGCCAGTGCCGGCGTCGGGGTGGAGCGCGCGATGCGCAGCGTGCCGAGTACGAGCTTCACGTCGTAGGTGCCGCTGCTCACGCGGCTGGCCGCCAGCACGTCGAGCGCGCTGCCGGATGCGGCGGCCGAACCGATCACTTCGAACAGTCTGTCGAAGCTGAATGCGATCGCGCCGCCGGTCGTCGAAACGATCTGCAGCCCGGCGCCGGCCAGGTTGACGATCAGTGGCGACGTGGTCTCGCTGGAGGCGGTCTTGCCGTAGACCCAGAGCCGTGCGCCCGAGGGCAGGCTGGCCTCGACCTGGTCGCCCACGCCAGGCTTGAACGCGACGCGGTCGATGTAGGCCTGGAAGACGCGCGTGGCGTCGGTGACTTCGATCGCCAGCGGCGCTTCCATCGGCGTTGTCGAAAGCTGCACGTTCACGGCCGACTTCTGCAGGGCGAAGCCCACGCTGACCAGCTCCTGCGGCACGGTCACACCACTGGCCGACTCGAAGTCGGACAGCGACGCCACAGGCGCGGTGAGCGGGTTCTTCAGCGTGAGCTGGTCGCTCACGAGCCGCGCGAAGTTCGA
Source organism: Burkholderiaceae bacterium (assembly GCA_023383035.1). GTDB lineage: Bacteria > Pseudomonadota > Gammaproteobacteria > Burkholderiales > Burkholderiaceae_E > Zeimonas. The sequence continues at coordinate 2,247 of JAHDYE010000327.1, forward strand.
CAGCCCGCCCGCAACGGTGGCCGTCAGCGTCTCGCTGTCGATGGTGATCGACAGCGCCTGGTCGGTGCCGCCGTCGGCCGCGGCCAGCTTCGCGGCGATCTCGTTGAGCGCCTGTTGCGGGTTCGAAGCGGTGTTGTCCAGCAGACCCCTCAGTGCGCCGATCACGCTCGTGGCGCGATCGCGGTCTTCGATGCGGTGGACGCGGGCCACCACGTCGGCGATGTCGGTGGCCGTGTTGATGCTGCCGGTGGCCGACGCAACGATCGGGCTGGCGAGCGCCGCGAAGGTGGCGGGGTTCAGGCTGGCGAGCGCGCCGCTGACGGCCGGATCTTTCTTCGCGTTGCTGGCCGCCAGCTCCACCAGGCCGAACAGCGGCGAGCTCGGCGTGAGCGAGCCGGGCAGGGGTGCGAGATCGGCCGTCTTCAGGCTGGCGAGGCGCGCGGCCAGCGCGTCGAACGACGCGTCGGCGAGTGCGTTCAGGCCGGCAGCGCTGCCGATGCCGCCGGCGGCCGCCAGCGCGTCCACGAGCTGGCCGACGAGTTGCGCCACCACGCCGTTCGCCCTGTAGAGCACCGCGTTGGCGGCCGGGTCGTCGCGCAGCAGATCGATGCCGGCCGACAGGCCGAGGCTGGTCTTCACCAGCGCCTGCGCATCGGCGAAGGTGCGGCCGCCGTCGATCAGCGCCTGCACCAGCGTGGACAGCGGCGAGACGATCAGGCCGGTGACGGTGGTGCTGCCGGTGGGCACCGGTGCGCGCGCGAATCCGGTGGGTGGCGTCACGTCGTCGGACGGATCGTTCGGCGTGACGCCGACGTCGATGCCGCCCAGGGCCACGATGGTGTCGCAGGTCTGCCCCGATGCGAGCGCGAACGCGAAGCCGCCGGAGGCGCCGCTCGTGGCCGTGGCCACCAGCGTGCCGGCCTTACGGCACTCGACGCTGGCGCCGGCCACGTAGCCATCGACGACACTGCCCGATATCGACTGTGGCAGCACCGCCGGCGGCGGGGGCGAGGGCGGCGGCGGCTCGTCGTCGCCGCCCCCGCCACCGCCGCACGCGGCGAGGGCAAGCGTGGCGATGGACAGCGCGATCGGGCGCAGCGCGCCGAACCGGCGGCGCGAATGCCGCACGAACGAAGCCTCGGAATTCATCGGGATGGCTCCTGGACAAAAGTAGGATGGCAACGCGCAAGGGCCCCCCATGCTAGTGCAGCAGCCGACCGGCTGTCTCGCCTTC
>JAHDYE010000328.1 GCA_023383035.1 Burkholderiaceae bacterium
CAGGCCGTGCTCGGGCTCGAGCACGTCGCCGTTGCCGGTGATGACCAGCGACGCGTCGCGGTCGGCCACCGCCAGCATCGCCTCGAGCCGGCGCAGCATGCGGTCGGTGCGCCAGTCCTTGGCGAGCTCGACCGCGGCGCGCACCAGGTGTCCGGAGTGCTTGTCGAGCTTGGCCTCGAAGCGCTCGAACAGCGTGAACGCATCGGCCGTGCCGCCGGCGAAGCCGGCCAGCACCTGGTCGTTGTACAGGCGCCGCACCTTGCGCGCGCCCGCCTTGATGACGACGTTGCCGAGCGTGACCTGGCCGTCGCCGCCGAGCGCCACGCGCGGACCGCGCCGCACCGACAGGATGGTAGTGCCGTGGAACTGTTCCATGGATTCCGATATGGGGCCGCTGGCGGCTCGAACAAGGTGCGAAAGGAACGCCGGCGGGAAGGAAGCCCCGGCAGGAAACCCCGCCGGCATCGACGATGCGCCGTGGCCGGGCAAGCGCCGTGCCGCGCCGAAGGGCGCAATCCGGCGCGCTCCGCCACCCGGCGCGACGTGCGCTTCAGATCTTACGCCGGCGGATCTCGGCGAGCTCCTGGATGCCCATGACGAGCATCAGCGCATAGACCAGGTAGTTCGGCTCGACGAACAGCACCTGCTTGCCGGCCGAATGCAGCGTGACGACCTCGTTGAGCAGGTCTCCGGCGGCGACGAACTCCATGCGCCGCAGGCCGCGGCAGTCGACCACCACGTCGCCACGATTGACCGCATAGGCGCGCAGCGCCTGCAACTCGGCCTGCATGCGGCCGAGCACGTCGCCGCGCAGCGCGAAAGCGCTCGGTTCCTGGCGCGGCATGGCGGCCGGCACGTCGATGTCGCAGCCGCCCCCATCGGCGGCGCGAATGCGCTCGCCGATCGGCTCCCACGACGGCGGCGAGACCTCGTAGGTGACGCAATACTCGATGCTCAGGTCCTCGAAGGCCTGCTGGCGCCCGAGCACGCGCAGCGCCTGCAGCGCCAGCATCCAGCCCGATTCGGAGGGATCGCGCCGGCCCGGCTCGATCGCGTTGCGCGCCGCGGCGAACAGCGGTTCGGCGCCGCGCACCGCCAGCGTGTTCGACGACGACTTCTCGAAATGCCGGAACAGGCGCAGCAGCGCATCGGCCGCCGGCGCGTCCACCGACTCGACGCGCGTGAAGTCGACGACGGTTTCGCGCCGCCGCGCCGAGGCCTTCAGGATCGAATCGACCTGTGCCGCGGTCGCGCCGTCGAGCCGCGCCTGGAAACCTACCGCGGTACCGCCGTCGGGCGCGGCCTGCGTCGCCACTGCCTGGGCGCCGAGTTGTTCGCTCCACCCCGGCGGCGACGACTCGAAACGCGCCGCGTAGTCGAGCGCCAGCGCCTCGAACGCCGGGCGATCGCCCTGCGCCTGGTGCAGGTCGAGCAGCATCAGCCAGGCCAGCGACCGGTAGGCGCCGAGGCCGGCGTCGTCCAGCGCCTGCCGCAACGCCAGCTCGGCGGGCTGCGGCTGGCCGTTCGAGTAGAGGATCGCCGCCTCCTCGAGCACGCTCGGCAGCGCCGAACCGTGCACGTCGATCGCCATCGCGCCGGCCTGGTCGCCGAGCAGCGAGGTGGCCGCATGCTGGGGCTGCGCGGGCGCGCGCGCGGCGGCCTGCGGAACGGTGGGAGCCAGCGCGCGCGCCATCGTGGCCGGCCCCGGCGAAGCGGCGGCGCGCGCCACCGCGCCGGCGGCGATCATTTCGGATTCGATCTGGTTGATCTTCTCTTCGGTGCGGCGCGCCGCCTCGCGCTGCGCCGCCAGCGTATCGGGGCTGGGGCCGGGGCGGGAATCGGCGGTGCGTGCCAGCATCGCTTCGCGTGCGCGACGCGGGTCGTTCCTTTCTTTCCGGCTGAAAAGGGAGAAGACCACCGGGACCTTCCGACAAGACGCTGACCGCGGTTCGCCGAACGTGCACTGGGATCGTTCGGGTGCCGGGCCAGTCTAGCACGCACCCCCTGGCGCGGAACGCGCGCCGGCCGACCGCGAGTCGGCCCTCAGCCTGCCATCCGTCGGGTGATGCGACACGATCCGCGGCAGCGCAACGGCGCCGCTCGGGGTCAGTCGCCGTACAGCTTCTGGCGCAGCTCGCGACGCTGCTGCGCCTCGAGCGACAGCGTGGCGGTGGGCCGGGCCAGCAGGCGCGGAATGCCGATCGGCTCGCCGGTTTCCTCGCAGAAGCCGTATTCGCCGCTATCGATGCGCGACAGCGATTGCTGGACCTTCTTCAGCAGCTTGCGTTCGCGGTCGCGCGTGCGCAGCTCGAGCGCGTGCTCCTCCTCGATCGTGGCCCGATCGGCCGGATCGGGCACGATCACCGTCTCGCGCAGGTGCTCGGTGGTTTCGTCGGCGTTGGCGAGCAGGTCCTTCTCGATCTGCTGCAGCCGCTGCCGGAAGAACGCGAGCTGGGCTTCGTTCATGTAGTCCGACTCGGGCATCTTCAGCAGTTCTGCCTCGCTCGGGATCCGCTTTTCTTTCGTGGCTGCCATGATGTCACTTGCCTGCGCTCGTGGAGCGCTGTCTCCGCGTACTGCCTGGGTGATCGATTCCGGACTGCCCCCGCAGGACCGGGGGAGCTGCCGGGGCCGCAAAGGCCGCCGGACGGATCCGGCGCAGCCGGCGGATCATGCCAGACATTGCTCCAGACCCTTGATGAAGGTGTCCGCGGGCAGGTTCCGGCCGATGAACACCATGCGGCTGGAACGTTTCTCGCCTGGCTGCCAGCGGCGTCCGACGTCGGCGCCCATCATCATGTGGACCCCCTGGAACACCGTCTGCCGATCGGCTCCCTTCATGTAAAGCACGCCTTTATACCGCAACATGTCAGGGCCGTAAACCTGGAGCAGGCCGGACAGGAAATCCTCCAGTTTCAGCGGGTCGAACGGCCGGTCGGAGCGGAACGCGAACGAATGCACCGCGTCGTCGTGTTCGTGCGCGTCGCTGGCCAGGAACTGCGGATCGATCTCGAGCACCGCGTTCAGGTTGAAGCCGCGGATGTCGAGGATCTCGGCGATCGGCGCGTCGCCGAAGTGCATCGCCCGCACCGGCGCGCGCGGATTCATGCGGCGCAGGCGCGCGGCGAGGCGCTCGCGCTCGGCCTCGTCGACCAGGTCGACCTTGGACATCAGGATGCGATCGGCGAAGCCCACCTGCTCCTGCGCCTCCTTGTGCTCGTCGAGCTGGCGCTCGCCGTGGCGGGCGTCGACGATCGTGATCACCGCGTCGAGCAGATAGTAGTCGGCGATGTCGTCGTCGATGAAGAAGGTCTGCGCGACCGGCCCCGGATCGGCCATGCCGGTGGTCTCGATGACCACCCGCTCGAAGCCGATCTCGCCCTTGTCGCGACGCGCGCGCAGGTCGCCGAGGATGCGGATCAGGTCGCCGCGCACGGTGCAGCAGATGCAGCCGTTGTTCATCTCGACGATCTGC
>JAHDYE010000329.1 GCA_023383035.1 Burkholderiaceae bacterium
GCAGCATCTTGCGGAAGCTCTCGGCCTGCTGCTGCTCCTTCGAGGCGAACTCGACGCGCTCGAGCTTGGACAGGCCGTCGACCAGCTCGGCCACCTGCACGCCGAAGCGCTCGATCAGGATCTGCTTGGCGACCGCCGTGTCCTCGATGACGTCGTGCAGCAGCGCCGCCATCAGCGAATCGGCGTCGAGCTTCCAGCTGGAGAGGATCTCGGCGACCGCGATCGGATGCGAGATGTAGGGCTCGCCGCTGGAGCGGAACTGCCCGAGGTGCGCTTCGTCGCTGAAGCGATAGGCCTCGCGGATGCGCTGGACGTCGTCTTTCGACAGGTAGGTGCCGGCCTTCCGGGTGAGGTCTGCAAGCGACACCACCTGCCGTTCGTCGGGCGCCGCGACGAACGGCGATGCGGCCTGCCGGCGTCCGCGTCGGGCGGATCGGGCGATCGGGGGCGGAACGTGCATGGCCTCGTCCGCGGCGCGCAGCGGAGCCGGCCGCTATCGTTTCATGTGGGCACGCGCCGCAGCATTTCCACGCCGACCTTGCTGGCGGCGATTTCGCGCAGCGCGGTGACCGTCGGCTTGTCCTTGCTGTCGACCTTGGGCGTGTGCCCCTGCGCGAGCATGCGCGCGCGGTAGGTGGCTGCGAGCGTGAGCTCGAAGCGGTTGGGAATCTGCTTCAGGCAGTCTTCGACGGTAATGCGGGCCATGGTCACACCTTCTTCCGTTGCGCGATGCCCAACCCGCCGAACAGGGCGGGATGCCGGGCCTGCTGTTTGGAATAGCGCAGACGCGCCGCTTCGACGATCGTGCGCAGATCGCCAAGGGCGCTTGCAAACTCTTGATTAATAATAACATATTGGAAGCGGTGCGCCTGCTTCAATTCGGCTTCGGCAGCCGCCACGCGGCGCTCGATCACCTCGGTGCTGTCCTGGCCGCGCTGCGCCAGACGCTCGCGCAGCACGTCGATCGACGGCGGCACGATGAACACGCCGATCGCGTCCGGGTACAGCCGCTGCACCTGGGCGGCGCCCTGCCAGTCGATCTCGAGCACGATATCGACCCCTGCGGCCACGTGGTCTTCGATCCAGGTGCGTGAGGTGGCGTACAGGTTGCCGTGCACCTCGGCCCATTCGAGGAATTCGCCGGCGGCGCGGCGGCGCTCGAAGTCGGCGGCATCGACGAACATGTAGTCGCGCCCGTGCACCTCGCCGGCGCGCGGCGGTCGCGTGGTGTAGGACACCGACAGCTGGATCAACGGCGCGTCGGCAAGCAGCGCGCGTACCAGCGAGGTCTTGCCGGCGCCCGAGGGAGCGGAGACGACGAACAGGCTGCCGGCGCGGTGTTGATGGTCGCTCATGATGCAAAGGGGTTGAGCAGTGCGACCTCGAAGTACGAGAGATCTGCGATATTGCGGGTCACGACGGTCAGGCGGTGCCGGATGGCCGTGGCCGCGATCATGGCGTCCTCGTAGAGGGTGTCGGAGCGGCGGTGCATCAGCCGGGCCCAGATGCGGAAGGTGTCGGCATCCATGGCCAGCACGTTGTACGAGGCCGCCACGCGGTCGGCCCATCGCTCGATCTCGGCGGCCTTGTGTGCGTCCTGTTCCCGGGTGAGTTCGATGCCGGCCTGGATCTCTCCCAGGCTCACGGCGGAAATGCGCAGGTCGCTATCTGGCACGGATTGGAGCCAGGCCACTACCGCGCCGTGCGGCTTGGGCCGGCGCAGTTCCGAGATGACGTTGGTGTCCAGCAGGTACATGAAGAAGAACCTTCGAGCGGCACTCAGCGCAGGGCTTCCACCCGGCGGCGACGGGCCTTGCCCCTTTGATGGGAGCGTTCCGGCGCCAGATAGTCGGTGCGCGCTTCCTCGGACAGCAGCAGTTCCTTGAGGGAGGGACGGGCAGCTGACTGCAACTGCTGCCACTGGGCGGCAGGCACCAGCACTGCAGCCTCGGCGCCGCGCCGCGTGACCATTTGCGGGCCCTCCGACAGGCAGGCGTCGAGGAACTCGCTGAAGCGGGCTTTCGCATCCTGTACAGGCCATGCTTTCATGATCATCTTTATATGACCAGTCAAATGACTAGTCTAGCATATCGAAGTGACTGCTGACGATCACCGAGCAGCCGGACGACCCTACTCGATGTTCTGCACCTGCTCGCGCATCTGCTCGATCAGCACCTTGAGCTCGATCGAGGCGCCGGTGAGGTCGATCGCGGCGGCCTTCGAGCCGAGCGTGTTGGCTTCGCGGTTGAACTCCTGCAGCAGGAAGTCGAGCCGCTTGCCGGCCGGACTGCCGGCCTCGAGGATGCGCCGCAGCTCGTCGACGTGGGCATGCAGCCGTGCCAGCTCTTCGGCGATGTCGATGCGCAGCCCGTAGGCGGTCACTTCCTGGCGCACGCGGGCCATGGTTTCCTCGGCCGGGATCGGCGCGTCGGTCTGCTCGAGCGCGCTGCGCAGTCGTTCGACCAGCTTCGCCTGCCACGCCTGCAGCAGCTCGGGGCTGCGTCGCGCGAGCGGCTCGACGATCGCGGCGTTGGCGTCGGCACGCTCGCGCATGAACGCGGCCAGCTTCTCGCCCTCGCGGATGCGGCTGGCGACAAACTCCTCGAGCGCCTGGCGCGCCGCGGCGAGCAACTCCGGGGCGAGCGATTCGGCGCTGGCCGCGTCGACGATCACGCCCGGCCAGCGCAGGATCTCGCCCACCGTAGGCAGCGCGGCGCCGGGCATCGCCTGGCCGACCCGCTGCGCCAGCTCGGCGAGCTGCGCGAGCACGCGCGCATCGAGCGCCGGTGGCGCGTCTTCGCGCGACTGCGGCCGGAAAACAACACGGCATTCGACCTTGCCACGCCGCACGGCGCCGGCGATCAGCTCGCGCAACGCCGGTTCGGTGCCGCGCAGCTCGTCGGAGACGCGGAACGACAGGTCGAAAAAGCGCGAATTGACGCTGCGGATCTCCACACCGATCTGTCCGTTCGGCACGTCACGCAGGACCTGCGCGTAACCGGTCATGCTCTGCAGGGGGTGCCGCTCGGCGGCTCGTGGGTTCAAGATGGGTCTTTGCAGCGGGAAGTCTTTAGAATGCGCGGAAAGCCGGCACCGGCAGGCAGGACCGAACGATCGACGCGATGGGCACCCAGACGAACGCGCCGTTGCCCGACGGGCACGAACTCGGCGGATACCGTATTGTAAGGAAGATCTCCAGCGGCGGATTCTCGATCGTCTATCTCGCCGAGGACGCTGCCGGCGAGAAGTTCGCGCTCAAGGAGTACCTGCCGAGCTCGCTGGTCAAGCGCAGCGCTGGCCAGCTGGCGCCCGAGATTCCCCCCGCCAACGAAGTCACCTTCCGCAACGGCCTGCGCTGCTTCTTCGAGGAAGGACGGGCACTGGCGCGCATCTTCCATCCCAACGTGGTGCGGGTGGTCAACTTCTTCCGCG
>JAHDYE010000330.1:0-987 GCA_023383035.1 Burkholderiaceae bacterium
TCTTCGCGGTGAGCACCGACGGATAGCCCATCTCGCCGGTGCGCGCGATCAGCGCCAGGCGCACCGCGCGGCTGGTGGCGTCGCCCGCGGCCCAGCTCTTGCGGCTGCCGGTGTTCGGCGCGTGGCGGTAGGTGCGCAGCGACTGGCCGTCGACCCACGCGAGCGAAACCGCGTTGATCAGCTCCTCGCGCGTCAGGCCCATCAGCATGCCGCACACCGCGGTGGAGGCCACCTTGACCAGCACCACGTGGTCGAGCCCGACGCGGTTGAACGAGTTCTCCAGCGCGATCACGCCCTGGATCTCGTGCGCCTTGACCATCGCCTCGAGCACCTGGCGCATCGTGAGCGGCGCCTTGCCCTGCGCCATCGCGCCGCGGCTCAACCAGTCGGCCGTGGCGAGGATGCCGCCCAGGTTGTCGGACGGATGACCCCATTCGGCGGCGAGCCAGGTGTCGTTGAAGTCGAGCCAGCGGATCATCGCGCCGATGTTGAACGCGGCCTGCACCGGGTCGAGCTGGAACTGCGTGCCCGGCACTTTGGCGCCGTGGGGCACCACGGTGCCCGGCACGATCGGCCCGAGCAGCTTGGTGCACGCCGGATACGACAGCGCTTCGAGCCCGCAGCCCAGCGTGTCGATCAGGCAGGCGCGCGCGGTGTCGAGCGCCTCCTTGCTGCGGATCTTGTACTTCAGCGTGTAGTCGACGATGTCGACCAGCACCTTGTCCGGCTCGGGCCGGCTCTTCGGGATAGGGGCGCCCATGTTCGCGTGCGTGTCCGGGAAGTGGTGGATTGGGGTTACTTGCGTTTTTCGATCGGCACGAACTTCAGGTTCTCGGGTCCGACGTAATTGGCGCTCGGCCGGATGATCTTGTTGTCGATGCGCTGCTCGATCACATGCGCCGACCAGCCCGAGGTGCGCGAGATCACGAACAACGGCGTGAACATCGCGGTGGGCACGCCCATCATGTGGTAGCTCACCGCGCTGAA
>JAHDYE010000330.1:1036-1649 GCA_023383035.1 Burkholderiaceae bacterium
GTTGCGCGGGTCGGAGACCGTGTAGACCGGGTGGCCAAAGCCGATCACGACCTCCTTGTTCTCCACGCGGCGGCGGATGTCGGCCTCGGCCTCGTCGGGCGAGTCGTAGCGCTTCTGGATCTCGAACGCCACCTCGTTGGCGCCGCCATGCTTCGGCCCGCGCAGCGCGCCGATCGCGCCGGCGATCGACGAGTACATGTCGGAGCCGGTGCCGGCGATCACGCGCGCGGTGAAGGTGGAGGCGTTGTACTCGTGCTCGGCATACAGGATCAGCGACGTGTGCATCGCCCGCGTCCACGACGCCGACGGCGCGCGTCCGTGCAGCAGGTGCAGGAAGTGCGCGCCGATCGAGTCGTCGTCGGTCTCGACCTCGATGCGCCGGCCGTTGGTGCTGTAGTGGTACCAGTAGAGCAGCATCGAGCCGAGCGAGGCCAGCAGCCGGTCGGCGATGTCGCGCGCGCCCGCCGCGTTGTGATCGTCCTTCTCGGGCAGGTTGCAGCCGAGCGCCGACACGCCGGTGCGCAGCACGTCCATCGCGTGGGCCGAGGCGGGCAGCGATTCGAGCGCCGCCTTCACGTTGGCCGGCAGCCCGCGCAGCGCGCGCAGCTTCGCC
>JAHDYE010000330.1:1748-3429 GCA_023383035.1 Burkholderiaceae bacterium
GTTGCCGGTGCGGCCCACGGTGCACAGGGCGGTGTTGCCGGCGGTGACGCCCGACAGCGCAACCGATTTCTTCGGTTTGAAGCCCGGATTCTGCGTCTCGTTGGTCATGGTCTTCCCGTGGTGATCACTCGTGATGAGCGCGCTCACTTCGAACGCGCGAACAGCTCGTCGAGCTTGCGCTCGTAGTCCCAGTAGCCGATCGCGTCGTACAGTTCCTGGCGCGTCTGCATCGTCGGCACCACCGCCTGCTGGGTGCCGTCGCGGCGCAGCGTGCGGTAGACGTTGTCGGCGGCCTTGTTCATGGCCCGGAACGCCGACAGCGGGTACAGCGCCATGGCCACCCCCGCGCTGCGCAGCTCCTCGACGGTGAACAGCGGCGTCTGGCCGAACTCGGTCAGGTTCGCCAGTACCGGCACCTTGACCGCGTCGACGAAGCGCCGGTACATCGACAGCTCGGTCATCGCCTCGGGGAAGATGCCGTCGGCGCCGGCCTCGGCGCAGGCCGCGGCGCGCTCGATCGCGCGCTCCAGCCCCTCGACCGCCAGCGCGTCGGTGCGCGCCATGACGAAGAATTCCGGGTCGGTGCGCGCGTCGACCGCCGCCTTGATGCGGTCGACCATTTCGTCCTGGCTGACGATTTCCTTGCCGGGCCGATGGCCGCAGCGCTTGGCGCCGACCTGGTCCTCGATGTGCATCGCGGCGGCGCCCGCCTTGATCAGCGACTTCGTGGTGCGCGCCACGTTGAAGGCGGAGGCGCCGAAACCGGTGTCGACGTCGACCAGCAGCGGCAGGTCGCACACGTCGGTGATGCGCCGCACGTCGATCAGCACGTCTTCCAGGCCTGTGATGCCCAGGTCGGGCAGGCCGAGCGAGCCTGCGGCCACGCCACCGCCCGACAGGTAGACCGCGCGATAGCCGGCGTGCCGGGCCAGCAGCGCATGATTGGCGTTGACCGTGCCGGGGATCTGCAGCGGCTGCTCGGCGGCCAGTGCGTCGCGGAACTTGCGTCCTGGAGTGTTCATCGTGGAACTCGCGGGTTCTGGCAGGATGGGCCTCGGGGCGGCAGGCGCATCCCGCCGGGTGGCGGCGAAGTGGTGCGGGCGCATCGCCTCGCCGCGCCGGCGCGACCGGGCCGCGACGGCACGGCGCCGGCGCTTCAGCCGACCAGGTGCTTGACGCCTTCGCGCTCCTCGAACAACTCGTTCAGCGTGGCGTCCATGCGGGCACGGCTGAACGCGTCGATCTCCAGCCCCGCCACGCGCGTGTACTCGCCGCCGCCGCAGGTGACCGGCACGCCGTACATCACGTCCTCGGGAATGCCGTACGAGCCGTCGGACGGCACGCCCATCGTGACCCAGCGCCCGCCCGTGCCCAGCGCCCAGTCGCGCATGTGGTCGATCGCCGCGTTGGCTGCCGAGGCCGCCGAGGACAGGCCGCGCGCCTCGATGATCGCGGCGCCGCGCTTGCCGACCGTGGGAATGAAGACGTCGCGGTTCCAGGCATCGTCGGCGATCAGGTCCTTGACCGACCGACCGTCGACGGTGGCGAAGCGGTAGTCCGGATACATGGTGGGGCTATGGTTGCCCCACACCACCATCCGTTCGATCGTGTCGACCGGCTTGCCCAGGCGCGCGGCCACCTGCGACAGCGCGCGGTTGTGGTCCAGGCGCAGCATCGCGGT
>JAHDYE010000331.1 GCA_023383035.1 Burkholderiaceae bacterium
CCGGAGATCGAATGCTCTATGACATCCGCGAGGCCCAGCGCGCGTTCCTGAATCCGCTGTCGAACTGGGCCGACTCGATGAGCCAGCTGTACACCAATCCGTACAGCCCGCTTTCCTATGTGCCATTCGCGAACCGGATCTCCGCGGGCCTGGAACTGGTGCACCGTCTCGGCAAGGAATACGAGAAGCCCCGGTTCGACATCCGCTGTGCGCAGGTCGCAGGCCGGGAAGTCCCGGTGGCCGAACGCGTCGAAGTGGTGCGGCCTTTCTGCCGGCTGTTGAAGTTCGAGCGGCTGCTGCCCGAGGCGCTGGCGCATCGCCGCAACGATCCGGCGGTGCTGGTGTTCGCGCCGCTGTCGGGCCATCACGCGACGCTGTTGCGCGACACGGTGCAGTCGCTGCTGGCCGACCACACGGTCTACATCACCGACTGGGTCGACGCGCGCATGGTGCCGCTGCGGGAAGGCAACTTCCAGCTCGACGACTACGTCGGCTACGCGATCGAGTTCATCCGCCGCCTGGGCCCCGACGTGCATGTGATGTCGGTCTGTCAGCCGACGGTGCCGGTGCTGGGCGCGATCTCGCTGATGGCGTCGATGGGCGATGCGGCGCTGCCGCGCTCGATGACGATGATGGGCGGCCCGATCGACGCGCGCCGCTCGCCCACCGAGGTCAACAACCTGGCCCGCACGCGCAGCTTCGAGTGGTTCGAGCGCACCGTCATCTATCGCGTGCCCGCGAAGTATCCCGGCGCCGGACGACGCGTATATCCGGGCTTCCTGCAGCACGCCGGCTTCGTGGCGATGAACCCCGACCGGCACGTGAACTCGCACTGGGACTTCTACCTGAGCCTGGTCAAGGGCGACCTGGAAGACGCCGAGTCGCACCGGCGCTTCTACGACGAGTACAACGCGGTGCTCGACCTGCCGGCCGAGTACTACCTGGACACGATCCGCACCGTGTTCCAGGACTACGCGCTGCCGCTGGGCCGCTGGCGGGTCTGGTTCGAAGGCGAGCACCGGCGCGTCGCGCCCGAGGACATCCGCACGGTGCCGCTGCTCACGGTCGAAGGCGAGCTCGACGACATCTCGGGCCAGGGGCAGACGAAGGCCGCGCACGAGCTGTGCGCCGGCCTGCCGGCGTCGATGAAGAAGCACATCACGGCTGCCGGCGCCGGCCACTACGGCATCTTCAGCGGGCGGCGCTGGCGCGAGATCCTCTATCCGGAGGTGCGCGACTTCATCGCCGCAAGCCGCCAGCGGGCGAAGCTGCGCCGCGTGGTGTGATCGACGCCGACACGATCGACGCGCTGCTGCCGCAGACGCAGTGCACGAAGTGCGGTTTCGGCGGCTGCAGACCCTATGCGCAGGCGATCGCTGCCGGGCAGGCGGCGATCAATCGATGCCCGCCCGGCGGACAGGCCACGATCGGGCGCCTGGCCCGGCTGCTCGGACGCGCGCCGCTGCCGCTCGATCCGACCTGCGGCATCGAACGGCCGCGCCGCGTCGCCTGGATCGATCCGGCGCTGTGCATCGGCTGCACCCGCTGCATCCAGGCCTGCCCCGTGGACGCGATCATCGGCGCGTCGCGCCGCATGCATACCGTGATCGCCGCACTGTGCACCGGCTGCGAGCTGTGCGTGGCGCCGTGCCCGGTCGACTGCATCCCGATGCGTGACCTCGCCCCGACCAGGGCGGCGGGCGAGGCCGAACCCTGCGCCGCCCCGCCGTGGCGCGACGAAGACGCGGACGCGGCGCGTGCGCGTTACCGGGCACGCAACGCGCGGCTCGCGCGCCGGCGTGCCGAGCGCGACACGCGGCTCGCGCAACGCGCGGCGCACCCACCCGCGCCCGAGGCCGCCGCGGCGCGCGGGAACGCCGACGAGACCGGTACGCCCCGCGATGGCGCCGACCCTGCCGCGCAGCGCAGGCGCGCGGTGATCGAGGCGGCGCTGCGCCGTGCGCGCGAACGCGCCGCGAACCGATCATGAACGCCGCGCGGCGTGCCGAGATCTTCGCGCGGCTGAAGGCGCTGAATCCGCACCCCACCACCGAGCTGGAGTACCGATCGCCATTCGAGCTGCTGGTCGCGGTAATCCTGTCGGCGCAGGCCACCGATCGCAGCGTCAACCTGGCCACGCGCGAGCTGTTCCACGCGGCCGATACGCCGGCGAAGATGCTGGCGCTGGGCGAGGAAGGACTGAGCGCCTACATCCGCACCATCGGCCTGTATCGCGCCAAGGCGCGCCACATCATGCAGACCTGCGCGATCCTGGCGGCCGAACACGACGGCCAGGTGCCGCGCACCCGCGAAGCGCTCGAGCGCCTGCCGGGCGTCGGACGCAAGACCGCCAACGTCGTGCTCAACACCGCGTTCGGCGAACCCACCGTGGCGGTGGACACGCACATCTTCAGGGTCGCCAACCGCACCGGCATCGCGCCGGGCGCGAACCCGCTCGCGGTCGAGCGGCGCCTGCTGCGGCTGGTGCCGAAGGAATACCTGCACGACTGTCATCACTGGCTGATCCTGCACGGCCGCTACGTGTGCAAGGCGCTCAAGCCCGAGTGCTGGCGCTGCCCGATCGCCGATCTGTGCGACTATCGGGCGAAGACGCCGGCGCCCGCGGCGCAGGCCGCGCCCCGGCGTCCCCGCACAGCCCGCACCTGACGAGACCGATGTTCGATCCGTCGCGCGAAGACGTACGCCGCTTCTTCTGCGAAACCTGGCGCAAGCACCGCGAGCGCCTGCCGCTCAGCGCGCTCGAGGCGCTGGCGCTGGACTGGATCCTCGAACATCCGGAATACCACGCGCTGCTCGCCGCGCCCGAGCAGGCGCTTGCGTCGGACTTCGGCGTGGAATCGGGTCGCACCAATCCCTTCCTGCATCTGTCGCTGCACCTGGCGGTGGCCGAGCAACTGCAGATCGACCAGCCGCCCGGCATCCGCGCCGCGTACCAGCGCCTGGCGCACCGCACCGGCTCGGCGCACGAGGCCGCGCACGCGCTGCTCGAATGCCTGGGCGAAGTGCTGTGGCGCTCGCAGCGCGACAAGGCGCCGCCCGACGCCGCGGGCTACCTCGAGTGCATCGCCCGCCGCGCCGGCGCACCCGGCAACGGAAACGACCTGCCCGGCCGCCACGGCGGCGGCCCTCCCACGCGCTGACCGGAACCGCTTTTCTGTTACGCTTCGGGCCGCGACCCCGCCGGCCCCAGCCTCACGATCTGCCCGCCTACCCGCCCTGGAACGCAGCATGTTCGGACGCCTGATGCCCCGCGAGGGCAACTTCTTCGAGTTGTTCGACCAGCACGCCGAACACATCGCCACCGGCAGTCACGCGCTGGCGCGGCTGATGAGCGAGTACGGCGACGTTGCCGCGCGCCGCCAGCACATCGACGCGATCGACCGCGCCGAGAAGGACGCCGACAAG
>JAHDYE010000332.1 GCA_023383035.1 Burkholderiaceae bacterium
CAGGAACAGCGGCGTCAGGCCCGGCGCGCGGATCACGCGGCGCGGTTCGTCGCCGGGCGACAGCCGCGCCGAGCGCACCGGCAGCATGGCCGCCTCAGCATCCGCAGGGCCACCGATGCGCGGCGCCGGCTGCGGCATCGTCGTTTGCCCCGGCTGCGCATCCTGCGGATTCAAGGCCCGGTAGTACGGCAGCGCGGAGGCGCCGCCCTTGTCCTCGACCACGATCAGCGGCGGGGTGACGGCCTTGTTTGCGGCGCTGCGGTCCTGCGCGTGGGCCACGGCGGCGAGCAGCGCCGCGGCGGCGGCAGGGAGGATGCGGTTCATGGCATGGGGCTCCGGGCTGTGGGAATGGAGGCGCCCGGTCCCAGCACGCGGGTCAGGTGCTGGTGGACGCTGCGGCGGTAGCGGGCGGCGGGCGCGCCACCCGCGGGACGGTGGTAGCGGCCGATGGCGACCAGCCAGTCCTCGCCCGGCGTGTGCTGCTCCTGCAGGATTTCCGCGGCGATGGCGAGGTTGCGGTACGGGTCGAGCAGCTCGCAGGGGTGGTCGTAGCGCTGCGCGTGGTAGCCGAGGTTGACCTGGCCGAGGCCGGCGTCGATGCGGTTGGCCGGCGTTCGGGCGAGCGCCCGGCGGATGCCTGCGCAGGCCTCTGCTCGCGTGGCGTAGCGTTCGGCCCGCCCGGCGACGTTGAGCGTCCACGGCCAGGGGATCAGGCGACCGCGCAACCGGGCGCCGCTCTCCTGCAGCGCTACGGCATACAGCACCGGCGACGGCACGCCCGCCTGCTGCGCGGCAAGCTGGTAGGCAGGCGGCGGCACCTCCTGGGCCAGGGCGAAGCTCGCACAGGCGCAGAGCCCGAGGGCCAGTGCCGTGCGGCCGGTGCGGAGCGCTACTGCCGCTGCCATTGGCCGTTGACCTCGCGCACCACGGCGGGCAGATCGCCGGGCAGGCCGAGCGACAGCCAGCGCCCGGCGTCGTGGTTGAGCGTGATCGTGCGCGCGCGCACGCGGCCGGGGTCGATGCCGGCCTGGGTCGCCCACTGGCGGATGCGGGCGTCGTCTTGGCGGCTACCGACCATGTAGAGATCGAAGGCGGTGCCGGCCGCCTGCAACTGGCGCGCGCGCTGCTCGCACGGCGGACACTCGGCCTTCACGAAAACCGCCAAGCGGCCCGACCCCCGGTTCCCGGCGCCCGGCGCCTTCGCGCCCGGCATGTCCACGCGCTGCTGGCCCGGATAGAGCCGCTTCCAGGCGGCGTCATAGGCCCGCTGGTAGGTCAGCGTCTTGCCCACGCGCTTCGATTCCGCCTGCACCTGCAGCTCTGCATAGCGGTTGCGTTCCTCGTCGCTGCGCGATTCGATGCCCAGGGCCGTGAGCGGATCGAGGTTCGGGGAATAGATGCCCAGCGGTCCCTGCATCAGTTGCCGGTAGCGCGCCCATTCCTCCGGCCGCAGGCCCCAATCGCGCGCCAGGCGCTCGTCCAGCGCGGCGTCGGCGCTGTTCTGAACCTGGGCGGGAACCGTGCGCGAGGACGCAACCGGCGCGGACTGCGCCGAGGCAGCACCCGCGACGACGGTGAGGATGGCGGCAAGACCGATCGCGGCTGGTTTCATGGCCGGCTCCTACGGCAGCGCGATGCGCTGCGTCTGCCCGTCCACACGGAACACGGCGGCGTGCGCCTCGATGGCCTGCAATTGCCAGGCGCCGATGGCATCGCCTTCGCGCAGCAGTCGCAGTTCGCGCACGGCGGCCACACCCGGCGCCGCGATCGACAGGAAACGCTCGCCGCCGCGCAGTTCCAGGCCTGCGACGCTGAACGGCGGCTCCGGCGTCTTGGGCTTGACCGCCTCGGCGGTGCGCCGGGGCGTCGCGGCAGGCGCAGCGGCTTTCTTCAGGCGGGCCTCGATGTCGCCCACGCGGGCTTGCAGCGCCTGCAGGTCGCCGGCACGGCTGCCCGCGGCTTGGGCCTGCTCCACTTGCGACAGCCGTTCGTCGAGCGCCTTGCGGGCGGCCTCGAAGTTCGGCTGGGCGACGGGCTTGGGCTGGCTCTTCGAGGCCACAGACTGCTGTTCGAGTTCAGCGACGCGCGTGTTGAGTGCCTGCACGTGGGCATCCTCGGCACTGGCCTGGCTTTGCTCGCTCAGGCGCGACAGTCCCACGCTGTTGACCACAGCCAGCACGCTCACGAGCAGCAGCCAGGCGGCCGCTGCGATCTTCAGCCAGCGCGCGCGGTCGGCGCCTTCGGCGGGAAGTTGCGGGATGTTCATGGCTGGGCCTCCTGGGGCTGCGCGGGTTCGGCTTCCGTCGTGCTGGGTGCGGGGGCGGCTGGGACGCGGCCAGCGGAGCGCGCTGCCGTCACGCGCGTGAAGCACACCGTGCGCGAAGCGTCGTCGACGGACAGTTCCCAGGCCGGGCCGACGAGTGCCAGCAAGGCATCGCGCAACGGCAGCGGCCCGAGCCGCAGATGCGCCGCCGGCAGCGGCAGTGCGTACAGCGCCGCGGCCTCCGTCGTGTCGCAGAGCCGGTAGCCGGTGCGCAGCAGCACGTGCCGCAGGGCGTCGCCGACGCTCGCATCGAAGGTCGGCGGAATCGAAACCTCGATCACCTGTCGCGTCAGGTCGCGCTGCGCCGGTTCCGGCACCAGCTCGACCAGCGTGTAACGCCCGTAGCGGGCGACCGGGATCAGGGTCGGATCGGGTTCCGGGTAGATGATCCTGGCCGACAAGACCGGCTCGGGCGGCACGGCAGTGGTCGTCGGGGTATTCGCCCCGTCCGTGGTGGCGCAGCCAGTGATGAGCACGCTGCCGACGAACAAGGAGGCGAAGGTCAGGCGATGGGCGACGCAGGTGAGTGATTGCATGGTGCAGTTCCCTGGAACACGGAGCCCTCACCATCGCCGCCACAGAGCGTTCGGGCAGCAAACAAAGGGAACTGGCATGCGCCCGATTCATGGCGCGGCAAAAAAAGAAGCCGGCGCCCCGAAGGGCCGCCGGCATGGATGGGTGGATCAGGCCGCGACGAGTTGCCGGGCCAGTGCCACCTCGACGGAATCACCGTCCTGGTTCAGCACGTCCAGTCCCGATTCGGGCACGTCTCCCGACGTGCTTTGCGAGACCATGATCTTCCGTGCCATCAGCCCCAGGCAGGTCATCTGCGAGGAAGCCGCGTAGCCGAGGTAGATCACGCGAACCGGCTGCTTCTGGCCGATGCGCCACGAGCGCCGGGCCGCCTGCTGCAACGAATACACGTTGTAGCCCGACTGCATGAACACGATCGTCGGAAACTCCAACAGGTCGAGACCCGTCTTGACCAACTCCGGGTTCGTGATCAGCACGTCGATGCCGCGATCCAACTGCTCGGCGATCCAGTCCTCGCGGCGGGAGGCATCCACGCTCGCGCGC
>JAHDYE010000333.1:0-3124 GCA_023383035.1 Burkholderiaceae bacterium
GACGATGTGCAGCACCGCGATCGTGATCACGTAGGCGCCGAAGAACCAGTTGGCTACGTAGATGTGCGGCGTCTTGCGCTTGGCGATGGTGCCGAAGAAGACGATCGCGTAGGCCACCCACACGGCGGCGATCAGCAGGTCGATCGGCCACTCGAGTTCGGCATATTCCTTGCTGGTGGTGAGGCCCAGCGGCAGGGTGATCGCGGCGGCGACGATGACCAGCTGCCAGCCCCAGAACGTGAACGCCGCCAGCTTCGGCGCGAACAGCGGCACCTGGCAAGTGCGCTGCACGACGAAATACGAGGTCGCGAACAGCGCACAGCCGCCGAACGCGAAGATCACCGCGTTGGTATGCAGCGGGCGCAGCCGGCTGTAGGTGATCCACGGCAGGTCGAAGTTCAGCTGCGGCCAGGCCAGCTGCGCCGCGATCCACACGCCTACCAGCATGCCCACCACGCCCCAGACCACGGTCATGACCGCGAACTGGCGCACGACCTTGTAGTTGTAGATCATTCGATCCCCCTCATAGGAGACGCCATTATTCTCATTGCGCGGGTCCGCGCACTTGCGCTGGATCAATGACAGATCGCGCTTTTCATGTACCCCGTCGCGTATCGCGCGATGTGGAACGGTGCGGCGCCGACGCGACATCGCCGCCGCGCTCCTCCGCGGGACGGTCGTCGTCGAGCAGGATGCTGTGCGCCGGGCCGTCCATGTCGTCGAACTGCCCGCTGTCGGACATGCGCAGGAAGATCCATGCGGCCAGCCCGACGATCGCCACGCTCAGCGGGATCAGCAGGTACAGCGCTTCCACTACGCGCCCTCCCGGATCGCGGCGTCGGCGCGAGGTGCCGGCCGCGGCACGGCGCTGCCGGGCGCGCGCATGCCGGCAACCTCGGCCGGGATCAGCCGCAGCGCATTGAGCACCACCAGCAGCGAACTGGCCGACATGCCGATCGCCGCCAGCCACGGCGGCACCCAGCCCAGCGCGGCCGCCGGAATCGCGGCCGCATTGTACGCCAGCGCCCAGCCCAGGTTCTGCCGCACCACTGCGCGGGTGCGCAGCGCCAGCGCGCGCAGCGCGGGCAGGTCGTGCAGCGACTCGCCGATCAGCACCACGGCGGCGGCGGTGCGCGCCAGCGAGGTGGCGTGGCCCACGGCGACCGATACGTCGGCCGCCGCGAGCACCGGCGCGTCGTTGATGCCGTCGCCAACCATCAGCACGCGGCGGCCTCCGGCCTGCAGCTCGCGCACGCGCTCGAGCTTGCGCTGCGGGCTGGCGTCGGCGAGCCATGCCTCGATGCCGAGCGCGGCGGCGACCGGCGCGACCGCCGCGCCGCGATCGCCCGAGACCAGGTGCAGACGCAAGCCGGCGTCGCGCAGCGCGGCGACCACCGCGTGCGCCTCGTCGCGCAGGCGATCGCGGAAATGCAGCCGGGCGATCGGCGCGTCGGCGGCGACCAGCCAGACCATCGTGTCGGCATGCGCCGTCTGTGCGCCTTCGCTGCCGGCCAGCGTGGGGTGCCAGGCCGCGACGAAGGCGGCCGAGCCGAGCCGGTAGCGGCGTGTGCTCACCGTGCCCTCGACGCCCAGTCCGGGAACGGTTTCGAGCTCGGCGGCAGCCTGCGACGCGGCTTCGGCGATGCCCGCGGCGCGCCGGATCGCCCCGGCCAGCGGGTGCGGCTGACCGGATTCGAGCGCGGCGGCGATCGACAGCGCCTGCTCGTGCGACGACACGTCGGCGGCGGCGCCGAGCATCGCGATGCTCGCCAGCTCGGGGCGCCCGCGCGTCAGCGTGCCGGTCTTGTCGAACACGACATCGGTGCAGTCGGCGACGCGTTCGAGCGCGTCGCCGCGCGCGATCAGCATGCCGCGGCGCATCGCCGCGCCGGTGGCGGCGGCCAGCGCGGCCGGCGTGGCCATCGACAATGCGCACGGACACGAGACCACCAGCACGGCGATCGCGATGTGTGCCGCGCGCGAGGGGTCGATCTGCAGCCAGGCGAGCCACACCCCGAGCGCCAGTACCAGCAGCGCCGCCACGAACCAGCGCGCGACGCGCTCGGCGATGCCGGCCAGTCGCGGCTTGTCGGCGGCCGCGCGCTCGACCAGCCGCTCGATCGTCGAAATCGCGCTGTCGGCGCTGGCGCGCAGCGCGCGCATCAGCACCGGGTTGCCGGCATTGATCGCGCCGCCGGGCACCTCGTCGCCGGCGCCGCGCGACACCGGCAGCGATTCGCCGGTGAGCAGCGACTGGTCGACCGCGGTGCGACCCTCGACGATCGTCGCATCGACCGCGACGCGTTCGCCCGCCGACACGCGGAACAGGTCGCCCGGCGCCAGGCGCGTGGCGGGCACGCGTTCGATCGCGCCGGTGACCGCGTTCACCCGATCGGCCATGTCGGGAACCGCGGCGGCGACCGCGTCGATCGCCCGGCCGGCGCGCCGGCGCGCGATCCACTCGATGTAGCGCGCCGCCAGCAGCAGGCAGACGAACATCGTTACCGAATCGAAATAGACCTCACCGCGGCCGGCGACGGTGGCGTGCACGCTGGCGACGAACGCGGCGACCAGTCCGATCACCACCGGCACGTCCATGCCGACGCTGCGCGCGCGCAGGTCGCGCCAGGCGCCGGCGAAGAACGGACTGGCCGAGTACAGCATCACCGGCAGCGTCAGCGCCAGGCTCGCCCAGCGCATCAGGTTCTCGTACTGCCATTCGATGTCGCCGGGCTCGGCGACGTAGACCGGCACCGCGTACATCATCACCTGCATCATGCCGAGACCGGCGATGAACAGGCGGCGAAACAGCGCCCGCGTGGTGCGCTGGATCTGCAGTTCGCGCTCGCGCGCATCGAACGGCAGCGCGCGATAGCCGAGCTGGCCGACCGCGTCGAGCAGCGACGACAGCTGCGTGGCGGCAGGATCCCAGCGCAGCGTGGCGCGCCCGGTGGCGAGGTTCACCGACGCGGCGGTCACGCCGGGGCGCCGGCGCAGTCCCTGTTCGAGCAGCCACACGCAGGCACCGCACCGCAAGCCGTCGATCATCAGCGTGGCTTCGCGCTCGCCTTCGCGCTGCCGCACGAAGCGGGCCTGCACCTCGGCTTCGTCGTAGACGCGCAGC
>JAHDYE010000333.1:3164-3398 GCA_023383035.1 Burkholderiaceae bacterium
TGCGCGTGCGGTAGTAGTCGTGCAGGCCCGCCGCGACGATCGCCGAGGCGACCGCCTGGCAACCGGCGCAGCACATCTCGCGCGCGGCGCCGTCGATCTGCACGGTCCAGCGTCCCGGCTGGTCGACCGGTTCGCCGCAGTGGTGGCAGGCGGGCGCGCGGCTCATCGGAACCCGCTCATTGAAACCAACTCATTGAAGCCAACTCATTGAAACCAACTGAGGCAGGCATCGAC
>JAHDYE010000334.1 GCA_023383035.1 Burkholderiaceae bacterium
CGACCTCGACGAGGCGATCGCGATGAGCGACCGGGTCGTCGTGCTGTCGGCCGGACCCGGTTCGCACCCGATCGGCGAGTTCGTCGTCGAGCTGCCGCGGCCGCGCGACGTGGCCGAGATCCGCACGCAGCCCGAGTTCCTGGCCCTGCACAACCGCATCTGGGCGGTGCTGCGCGAAGAGGTGCTCGAAGGCTACGCGCAGCAACGGCGCGTCGCCTGACCTGCCGGCGATGAAGCGCACGAACCTGCGCCTGCGCTTCTACCAGCTGCTGGTGTTCGCGCTGGTGATCCTCGCCTGGTGGGCGCTGACCAGTCCCACGCTGCTGCCGCCGTTCTATTTCTCCAATCCGCACCAGGCGGCGTTCTTCTTCGGCGAGCCGCACAAGGTGTTCGTGCGCGTGGTCGACTGGTTCGTCTCCGGCGAGATCTGGATCCATCTCGGCGTGACGCTGTTCGAGACGGTGGCCGCATTCGCCATCGGCACCGTCGGCGGGCTGGCGATCGGAATGTGGCTGGCGCTCAGCCCGACCGCGTCGGCGATCCTCGACCCGTACGTGAAGGCGGCCAACTCGATGCCGCGCGTGATCCTGGCGCCGATCTTCTCGATCTGGTTCGGGCTGGGCGTGTGGTCGAAAGTGGCGCTCGGCGTCACGCTGGTGTTCTTCATCGTGTTCTTCAACGTCTACCAGGGGGTGCGCGAGGTCAGCCCCAACGTGCTCGCCAGCACGCGCATGCTCGGGGCGACGAAGCGCCAGCTGCTACGCCACGTCTACCTGCCCAGCGCGATGAGCTGGGTGTTCTCCAGCCTGCACACGTCGGTGGGGCTGGCGTTCGTCGGCGCCGTGGTCGGCGAATACCTGGGTTCGGCGCGCGGCGTGGGCTACCTGATCCTTCAGGCCGAGGGCACGTTCGACATCAACACGGTGTTCGCCGGCATCGTCGTGCTGACGGCTTTCGCGCTGGTGCTCGACGCGCTGGTCGGGACGATCGAGCGCCGGCTGATGAAATGGCAGCCGCGCAGCGGGGAAACCGAGAAGCTCTGAAGCGGCCGGCGCGGCGTCCGACCGCCGGCGCGGCGGCATGCGCAGGGGCGCGCATGCCGGCTCGGACAGACCGGCTCGGACAGGCGCCCGATGTTATAATTCGCGGGTTTGCATACACGCCCACCGGTTAGCGCCTGCCTTCCCCTTTCCCCTTTGCCGACGCGGCGATTGCCCGGCTGTCGTATCGCCGCGCACCACCGGGATCCGGACCGAGCCGGTCCAGGCGTCGGCGCTGGGTGCACCGGTGAATTCCGCAGGAGTTGCCGTTGCCGCCCGACCAGCATGCCGAACCCGCCCGCAACGCCGGCGCGGGCCTGATTCCCGAATCCGCGCCCGCCATCCTGGCCCTGGCCGACGGCACCGTGTTTCGCGGGCGTTCGATCGGCGCGCCGGTGCGCAGCGTCGGCGAAGTGGTGTTCAACACCGCGATGACCGGCTACCAGGAAATCCTCACCGATCCCAGCTACTGCCGGCAGATCGTCACGCTCACCTATCCGCACATCGGCAACTACGGCGTCAACCCGGAAGACGTCGAGGCGGCGCGCATCCACGCCGCGGGGCTGGTCGTCAAGGACGTGCCGCCGCGGCTGTCGAACTGGCGCAGCGTCGAGTCGCTGACCGACTACCTGTCGCGCGAAGGCGTGCCGGGGATCGCCGGCATCGATACCCGCCGGCTCACCCGGCTGCTGCGCGATCGCGGCGCGCAGAACGGCTGCCTGGTGGCGGCGGCGCGGCCCGGCGAGCCGATCGACGAGCGGGCGGCCATCGAGGCGGCGCGCAGCTTCGCAGGGCTGGCGGGCATGGACCTCGCCAGGGTGGTGTCGACCGCCGAACCTTACCGCTGGACCGAAGGCTCGTGGCGGCTTGGCGCCGGCTTCGTGTCGCAGTCGCTGCGGCGCTTCCGGGTCGTGGTGTACGACTACGGCGTCAAGCGCAACATCCTGCGTCTGCTGGCCGATCGCGGCTGCGAGCTGACGGTGCTGCCGGCGCAGGCCAGCGCCGCCGAGGCGCTCGCGCAGCAGCCCGACGGCATCTTCCTGTCCAACGGCCCCGGTGATCCCGAACCCTGCGACTACGCGGTCGCTGCCACGCGCGAGCTGATCGAGCGCGGCCTGCCCACGTTCGGCATCTGCCTCGGGCACCAGATCATGGGGCTGGCGGCCGGTGCGCGCACGATGAAGATGAAGTTCGGCCATCACGGCGCGAACCACCCGGTGCGCAACCTCGATACCGGCCAGGTGCACATCACGAGCCAGAACCACGGCTTCGCGGTCGATCCGGCCTCGCTGCCGTCGAACCTGCGCGTGACCCACGTCTCGCTGTTCGACGGCTCGATCCAGGGGCTGGAACGAACCGACCGGCCGGCGTTCTGCTTCCAGGGACATCCGGAAGCGAGTCCGGGCCCGCAGGACATCCACTACCTGTTCGACCGCTTCGTCGCGCTGATGGACGCGGCGCGCGCGGGGCGCGAAGGCGCGGTGACGCGCCCGACGGTCGCGGATCGGGCCGGAGCATGAGCTTCGCCGGCATCACCGACTTCTGGGCCTACGTGATCGGCTGCATCGCGATCGTGCTGCTGCCCGGCCCGAACTCGCTGTTCGTGATGAGCACTGCAGCGCTGGCCGATCGCCGCCGCGGCTGGGCCGCGGTGGCCGGCGTGCTGGTGGCCGATACCGTGTTCATCGTCGGTTCGGCGCTCGGCCTGGTGGCGCTGCTCGAGGCGATGCCGTGGCTGTTCGACGCGCTGCGCTGGATCGGGGCCGCGTACCTGGTGTGGCTGGGGGCGCTGCTGATGGCGGGTGCCTGGCGCGCGTGGCGCACGCCCGCGGCGCGCGCCACGGCCGCCATGGCGGGCGATGCAGCGGCGTCCGGTGGCGCCGGCCCGGCCGGCGGCATCGCTGCGGCCGGCGGCCTCGCGGCGGACGTCGGCGAGTCCCGCGCCGGCGTGGCTGGCGGCGACCCGGCCGGCAGCTTCCGCAAGGCGGTGGCGATCGGCCTGCTCAATCCCAAGGCGATGATGTTCTATGTGGCGTTCTTTCCGCAGTTCGTCGATTCCGCGAGCAGCAACTGGCTCACGTTCGTCGTGATGGGCGCGATCCTGCAGCTGTGCAGCTTCGTCTATCTCGTTGCGCTGGTGGCGAGCGGCGCCTCGCTCGCCGCGGCCGCGCGTCGCAGCCGGTGGCTCGGCGCATTCGGCAAGACGGCCACCGGCGCCCTGTTCATCGGCTTCGGCGCCAAGCTCGCTGGCGCCAATCCCGTCCAATGACCGCAGCATCATGCCCAAGCGCACCGACCTCCACAGCATCCTGATCATCGGCGCCGGCCCGATCGTCATCGGCCAGGCCTGCGAA
>JAHDYE010000335.1 GCA_023383035.1 Burkholderiaceae bacterium
CGCGGTCTGCCAGTCGTTGCAGTGCAGGACGTCGGGATGCCAGTCGAGCGGCGTGCGCTCGCTCGCCAGCAGCGCCGCGACCTTCGACAGCAGCCCGAAGCGCAGCGCGTTGTCGATCCAGTCGTGGCCGGTGCGGTCCTGGTACGGGCCGCCGTGTCGCTCGTAGTACGCCGGGCATTCGAGCAGCAGCAGGTCGAGCCCGGGACGCAGCGCGGCGCGCGACAGCGTGGCCGGCGCCAGCCGGCCGCCCGGCTGCGCCACGCGCGCGATCGTCTCGCGCTCGGGAAAGGCGTCGAGCAGCGCCGGGTACGCGGGCACCAGCACGCGCACCGCCAGCCCGGCCTGCGCGAGCGCCACCGGCAGCGCGGCGCTGACGTCGCCCAGCCCCCCGGTCTTGACCCAGGGCGCGATCTCCGGCGTGGCGAACAGGATGCGCGGCGACGCCAGGTCGCTCACAGCCACAGCATCATGCCCATCTCGTAGGGATGCGTGAGCAGCGGATGCTGCGGATACACGCGGAACCGGTAGTCGATCTTGCCGCACATGTCGGGCTGGATATCGATCGCGTACAGGTGTTCGTCGCCTTCGAGGCGGCGCTCGCAGCGCATCTCGTAGCGCTTGTGCTTGCGCGTGTTCCCGCCGTCGGTGGGTCGTCCGAACAGCAGCTCCACGCGCAGGTCGGACGGCTCGAGACCGTCGATGCCTACCGCCAGCTCGAAGCGCAGCGAATCGCCGAACGGTATGCGTGCCGGCGAGTCGTCGAGGCGACGCGCGCGCACCCGGCTCCAGTGCTCGTGCACGCGCTGCTTCCACGCGGTGAGCGTGCGCGTCGGGGCGAAGTCTTCGCCGGCGTGGCGGTGCCACTGCGCGGTGGCCGGCCGGTAGAAGCGCTCGACGTACTCGCCGAGCATGCGCTCGGTGTTGAAGCGCGGCAGCAGCGATGCCATCGAGCGCTTGGCCATCGCTACCCAGCCGGGCGAGAAACCGAGCGGCCCCACGTCGTAGAACAGCGGCACCACCGCGTCCTGCAGGATCTCGTACAGCGCGCGCGCCTCTTCACGGTCGCGGCGCGCCGGTTCGGGATCGACCACCGGCTTGATGGCCCAGCCGTTGTCGCCGTCGAAGCCCTCGGCCCACCAGCCGTCGAGGATCGACAGGTTGATCACGCCGTTGATCGCCGCCTTGATGCCCGAGGTGCCCGAAGCCTCCAGCGGATAGATCGGGTTGTTCAGCCACACGTCGACGCCCGAGACCATGCGCCGCCCCAGGCGCAGGTCGTAGCCTTCGAGCAGCAGGACGCGGCTCTCGAACTCGGGCATGCGCGACACCTCGGCGACGCGCCGGATCAGGTCCTGGCCGGGCTGGTCGGCCGGATGCGCCTTGCCGGCGAACACGAAGATCACCGGCCGCTGCGCGTTGCAGACGATCTCGCGCAGCCACTGCAGGTTGTCGAACAGCAGCGTGGCCCGCTTGTAGGTGGCGAAGCGGCGCGCGAACCCGATCGTCAGCGCCTGCGGATTGGCCGGGTCGGCCAGGCGCAGCACGCGATCGAGGTGCGCCGCCGAACCGTGGTTGCGCGCATGCTGCTCGGCCAGCCGGTCGCGCAGCAGATGGAACAGCTGCGACTTCAGCGCCTGGCGCACCGCCCAGAACTGCTGGTCGGGAATCGCGTGGATGCTTTCCCAGCACTCCGGCTCGGTCAGGCGCTGCTCCCAGCCGTAGCCGAGGTGATGATCGAACAGGTCGTACCAGTCGGGCGCGAGAAAGGTGGGAACGTGCACGCCGTTGGTGACGTGCTCCACCGGGTTGTCCTGCGGATCGATCTGCGGCCACAGGTTCGCGCAGATGCGCGACGACACGCCGCCGTGGATCGCCGACACGCCGTTGTGGAAGCGCGAACCGCGGATCGCCAGCGCGGTCATGTTGAAATCGGCGCTCGATGGCGTGCGCCCGAGCGCGAACAGCTGCTCGGGCGCCACGCCGAGCTGCGGCGCCCAGCTGTCGAAGTAGCGGCGGAACATCTCCTCGGAGAAGTGGTCGTGGCCGGCCGGCACCGCCGTGTGCGTCGTGAAGACGGTATTGACCGCCGCCGCCTCGAGCGCGCCGGCGAAGTCGAGCCCGTCCGCCACCAGCATGCGCACGCGCTCCAGCACCAGGAAGGCGGCGTGTCCCTCGTTGATGTGCCAGGCGGTGGGCGTCAGGCCCAGCGCGGTGAGGGCGCGCGCGCCGCCGATGCCGAGCGTGATCTCCTGCTCGATGCGCGTCTGGCGGTCGCCGCCGTACAGGCGGTGCGCGATGTCGCGATCGGCCGGTGCGTTCTCGGGCAGCGAGGTATCGAGCAGCACCAGCCGCACCCGCCCGACGCGCGCTTCCCAGACCTTGAGCAGCACGTCGCGGCCCGGCAGCGTGATGGTGATGCGCAGCTCGTTGCCGTCGCTCGCGCGTACCGGCGAGATCGGCAGATCGTCGAAGTCGGAGTCGGCGTACTGCGCGTGCTGGTTGCCGTCGGCGTCGATGGTCTGGAAGAAATAGCCCTGCCGGTAGAGCAGGCCCACGCCGACGAACGGCAGTCCGAGATCGCTCGCGGCCTTGCAGTGATCGCCGGCCAGGATGCCGAGGCCACCCGAATAGATGGGCAGGCTTTCGTGGAATCCGAACTCGGCACAGAAGTACGCGACCAGGTCGCCGTCGGCAGGCGCATCCGACAGGCGCAGCCGCGAGCCCTGCGCGTGGTAGGTGTCGTAGGCCGACAGCACCCGGTGATAGGCGTTCAGGAACACGCGGTCGTTCGCCGCCGCTTCGAGCCGGGACTGCGAGACGCGCTTCAGGAACGCCTTGGGACGGTGCCCCGCGTGGCGCCACAGCGTGGGGTGCAGCCGCGCGAACAGCGTGCGCGTGGGTCGATCCCAGCTGTACCAGAGGTTGTTGGCCAGCTCGTGCAGCCGTTCGAGCCGCTGCGGAACCTTGGGCGTGACTTCGAGCGAGTACGGCGTGCCGGGCATGGTGTCGATTCGTTCTTCTCGGGTTCTTCCCGGATGCTAACACCGGCCCGGCGCGTCGATCGGGCGCCCGCGCTGGTGGGCTAGGCGATGCGGTGCAGCGTCTGCCCGAGCATGTCGGGCGTGACCAGCGTGATGCCGCGGGCGGTGACGTGGAAGCGCGCGCGGTCGGCGTCGGCGTCGACGCCGATCTTCATGCCTTCGGGGATCTGCACGCCCTTGTCGATCACGCAGCGCCTGAGCACCGCGTGGCGGCCGACTTCCACTTCCGGCAGCACCACCGAGTCCTCGATCGTCGCGTAGCTGTTCACGCGCACGTTGGAGAACAGCAGCGATCGGCGCACCGTGGCGCC
>JAHDYE010000336.1 GCA_023383035.1 Burkholderiaceae bacterium
CGAGTTCGTGTTCGACGTCGACCTGGCGCTGGCGCGCACCGACGAGAACCCGGTGTACTACATCCAGTACGCGCATGCGCGCATCTGCTCGGTACTGGCACAGTGGGGTGGCGACGTGCAGACGCTTGCAGCCGATGCAGCGGCTGGCCGCATCGATCTCGGTGCGCTCGACGGCGCGCGCGAGTTCGCGCTGGCGGCGCGCCTGGCCGATTTCCCGTCCACTGTGGAGGCTGCGGTCGACGAGCTGGCGCCGCATGCCGTCGCTTTCTACCTCAAGGACTTAGCCGCAGAACTTCACTCTTACTATAATGCGGAGCGTGTGCTCGTCGACGATGTGCGCACGCGTACCGCGCGTCTGGCGTTGCTGCTCGCGACGCGTCAGGTGCTACGCAACGGGCTGACGCTGATCGGTGTGTCCGCCCCCGAGAGGATGTAATGGTTCACCTCGTCGTCACGGCCACGCCGTCGCGCATGCGCGGCAACACGCTGCTGGGATTCCTGATCGGCCTGGTGTTCGGGCTGGCGCTGGCGGTCGTTGTGGCGATGTTCGTCACGCGCGCCCCGGTGCCGTTCGTCAACAAGGGCAACCGCGCACCGGAGCGGGTGATCGAACCCAAGTCGCAGTCCGAGGCTCCCGATCCGAACGCGCCGCTGTACTCGAAGGCGCGCCCCGGCCCGGAGCAGGGGGCCGCGGCTTCGTCCGGCGCCGCGCCGCCGCCGGTCGCGTCGGCGGTGCCGGCCGCACCGCCACCGGCTCCGGAAGAAGCCAGGCCCGACGCCAGCTACCTGCTGCAGGCCGGCGCGTTCCGCTCGTCGTCCGACGCCGAGGCGATGAAGGCCAAGCTCGCGCTGATCGGCTTCGAGGCGCGCGTGATCAACGCCGAGGTCAACGGCCAGACGCTGTATCGCGTTCGGGTAGGACCGTACGCGCAACTCGACGCGATGAATCGCGCGCGGGCGCGGCTGGCCGAGAACGGCATCGAGGCCTCGGTCGTGCGCCAGCGCTGAACCGGGCCGCCCCGACAACCCAGGAGAAGCGATGATCGAAGCTCGCAGACGTTGGATGCTCGCCGCCGCCGCGGCGAGTGTCGCCACGGCGCTCGCGCGACCCGCGGCCGCTCAGGGCGCGCCGCGCGAAGGGCGCGACTACCGGCTGGTCAAGCCGGTGCAGCCCACCGAAGCGCCCGCCGGCAAGATCGAGGTGATCGAGTTCTTCTGGTACGGCTGCCCCCATTGCAATACGCTCGAGCCGGTGTTGAACGCCTGGGTGAAGAAACTGCCCGATGACGTCGTGTTCCGGCGTGTGCACGTGCCGTTCGGCGAGCGCCGCCACCAGCAGCTCTACTACACGCTCGAGTCGATGGGCAAGGCGCAGGAGCTGGGCGACAAGGTGTTCCATGCGATCCACGCCGATCGCGACCGGCTCGACACGGTCGAGAAGATGACGGCGATGCTCGGGCGTCACGGCGTCGATGCCAGACAGTTCGCCGATGTCTTCGAATCGTTCGCGGTGCGCACGAAGATGCGCCGCGCGGCGCAGGTTTCGGAAGCCTACGGCGTGGACGGCGTGCCGGCCATGGCGGTCAACGGCAAGTACTACACGGCGCCCAGCATGGTGGGCGGCAACGAGGCGGCGCTGCGCACGATGGACTGGCTGATCGCGCAGGAGCGGCAGGCGCGCAAGTAGGGCGGCGAAGGAAGGCCGGAAGGGACGGCCGGCAGGCGGCCGCAAGGCGGCCGATTCCGGACATGAGGCCGGTGCGTACATGAAGGTCTTCGTCACCGGAGCCTCCGGCGGCATCGGCGAAGCGCTCGCGCGGGAGTACCACCGCCGCTGCGCGGATCTGCGCATCGGGCTGGCGGCGCGCCGCGCGGCCGAGCTGGAGCGCGTGGGCGCAGCGCTCGCCGGCGCGCACGTGCATCGCTACGCGCTCGACGTGACCGACCGCGCTGCGCTGGCACGTGCCGCGTCGGATTTCGTCGCGCAGGCCGGCGGACCGCCCGACGTGGTGATCGCCAACGCCGGCATCAGCGCCGGCACGCTGACCGGCGAAGCGGAGGATGCCGTGATGTTCCGGCGCATCGTGGACGTGAACCTGCTGGCGATGGCCGACACCTTTGCGCCGTTCCTCGCCGCGATGCGCGAGCGCCGCGCCGGAACGCTGGTGGGCGTCGCCAGCATGGCGGGCCTTCGCGGCATGCCGGGCGCGGGCGCGTACAGTGCGTCCAAGGCGGCGGCCATCGCCTACCTGGAGAGCCTGCGCGTGGAGCTGCGCGGCAGCGGCGTGCGGGTGGTGACGCTGGTGCCCGGCTACGTGCGCACCGCGATGACCGCACGCAATCCGTTCCCGATGCCGTTCCTGATCGATGCCGACCGGTTCGCGTGGCATGCCGTGGACGCCATCGCGCGCGGGCGATCGTACGTGGTCATTCCATGGCCGATGCGTGTGGTGGCGCCGGTGCTGCGCGCGCTGCCCGACCGGCTGTTCGATGCGCTGTTCGCGCGTGCGCCGCGCAAGCCGCGTGCGACTACGCCGCGTCCCTGAGCCGGTTCGCGAGCCGACGGCGATGAGATCACGTTCATGAAGCTGCGCATCGTCTCGCTGGTGCCCAGTCTCACCGAGCTGCTTTGCACGCTGGGCCTGCGCGAACACCTGGTCGGACGCACCGGCTTCTGCATTC
This sequence comes from Burkholderiaceae bacterium, assembly GCA_023383035.1. Taxonomy (GTDB): domain Bacteria; phylum Pseudomonadota; class Gammaproteobacteria; order Burkholderiales; family Burkholderiaceae_E; genus Zeimonas. Next base: position 2,683 of record JAHDYE010000336.1, read on the forward strand.
ATCCGCGCGAGAGCCTGCGCGACGTGCCGAAGGTGGGCGGCACCAAGGACGTCGATATCGAGAAAGTGCGGCGCCTCGCGCCCACCCACCTGGTGGTGAACGTCGACGAGAACGAGAAGCCCACGGTGGAGCAGCTCGCCCGATTCGTGCCGAACGTGATCGTCACGCATCCGGTTGCGCTGGACGACAACCTCGCGTTGTTCGAGCGCTTCGCCTCGGAGTTCGGCGCGGTGGCCGGAGTGCGCGCAGCCGCCGGGCGCTTGTCGCGCGAGCTGATCGAGGTGCGCGCGGCGGCGCGCGCGCGGCGATTCGCGCCGTTGCCGGTGCTCTACCTGATCTGGAAGGATCCGTGGATGAGCATCGGGCGCGACACGTTCATCACCCGCATGCTGGCCGAGGCCGGCATGCGGTCGGTGATCGATGCGGCCGAGCCGCGCTATCCGGCGCTGACGCTGCCGCAGATCGCCGATGCCGGCGCGCGCGCGGTGCTGCTGTCTTCCGAGCCGTACCGGTTCGGCGAAGCGCACTGCGCGCAGCTGCACGCCGCGCTGTCGTCGCAGGGCGGCGCCGCGCGGGCAGCGGGCCGCGTGCCGCCGCTGTGCGCGACGATCGACGGCGAGATGGCGTCGTGGTACGGCAGCCGCGCGATCGCGGGGCTGCGCTATCT
>JAHDYE010000337.1 GCA_023383035.1 Burkholderiaceae bacterium
GCGCTACTGGGAGCAGGGCGACGACGATCGCGAGTTCAAGTGGAACAACTACCTGAGCCGCTATCACTCGCGCCATCTCGACCTGATGGACCTGCTGGCGCTGTACACGCCGCGCGCCAATGCGCCGCTGGACGAGCTGGCCCGGCTGTGCGGCTTTCCGGGCAAGCTCGGCATGGACGGCTCGCAGGTCTGGCCCGCCTGGCGCGCCGGGCGCCTGCCCGAGATCCGCGCATACTGCGAGACCGACGTCGCGAACACCTGGCTGATGTTCTGCCGCTTCCAGCTGATGCGCGGCGCCTGGAATCCCGAGCACTACCGGCGCGAGATCGCGCTGCTGCGCGAGGTGTTGCAGGGGCAGGCGGCGCAGGCCGGGCATTGGCGCGAGTTCCTGCAGGCGTGGCCCCCCGCGGCGTGAGCACGGCCGGCGCCGAAGCGCTGACGCTGGACATCGCCTCGCTCGACCTCGAGGCGAACGGCGTCGCGCACCACGAGGGCAAGGTGGTGTTCGTGCGCGGCGCGTTGCCCGGGGAACGGGTGCGGGCGACGCTGGTGCGCCGCAAGCCGCGCTTCGACGTGGCGCAAACCATCGAGGTGCTGCGCGAATCGCCGTCGCGCGTGGCGCCGCGCTGCCCGCATTTCGGCGTGTGCGGCGGCTGCTCGATGCAGCATCTCGAGGCCGGTGCGCAGATGGCGGTCAAGCAGCGCGCGCTGGAGGATCAGCTGTGGCATATCGGCCGGCTGCGGCCCGGCGTCGTGCTGCGCGCACTCTCCGGCCCGGCCTGGGAGTATCGCTACCGCGCGCGGCTGTCGGTGCGCCACGTACCGAAGAAGGGCGGTGTGCTGGTGGGGTTTCACGAGCGCGGCTCGAGCTACGTCGCCGACATGCGCGAATGCCGCGTGCTGCCGCGGCGCGTATCCGACCTGCTGTTGCCGCTGCGCGAGCTGGTCGGCGCGCTGAGCCTGCGCGAACGCCTGCCGCAGATCGAGGTGGCGGTGGGCGAAGGCGACGGGTCGCACGACGACCCCGGCGCACTGGCGATCGCGCTGGTGCTGCGCGTGCTGGCGGCGCCGAGCGCGGCCGATCGCGCCGCGCTGCTGGCTTTCGCGGCGCGCGAGCGCGTCGAGCTGTGGCTGCAGCCCGGCGGGCCCGATTCGATCGCGCTGCTGTGCACGTGCGACGGGGCTCCGGCGGCCGGCGATGACGCTTCGCGGCTCGCCTACCGGCTGCCCGAATTCGGCATCACGATGCCGTTTCGTCCCACCGACTTCACGCAGGTGAACCACCCTGTCAACGCGGTGCTGGTGTCGCGCGCGGTGAGGCTGCTCGATCCGCAACCCGGCGAGCGTGTGGCCGACCTGTTCTGCGGACTGGGCAATTTTTCGTTGCCGCTGGCCACGCGCGCCGGCGAAGTGGTCGGCATCGAGGGCAGCGAAACGCTGACGCGGCGCGCGCAGCACAACGCGGCGCTGAACGGCCTGGCTGCGCGCACCGACTTTCGCAGCGCGAACCTGTTCGAGGAAGGCGCGCCGCGGCTACGCGCGCTCGGACGCTTCGACCGGGTGCTGATCGACCCCCCGCGCGAAGGCGCGCTCGAGGTCGCGAAGGCGCTGGCGGCCGGGCCGGCCCGGCCGCACCGGGTCGTCTACGTGTCGTGCAACCCCGCCACGCTGGCCCGCGACGCGGCGATCCTGGTGCACCAGGGCGGCTTTGCGCTGAAGGCGGCCGGCGCGATCAACATGTTCCCGCACACGTCGCACGTCGAGTCGATCGCGGTGTTCGAGCCGCCGTCCGCGCCTTGAGGCGAGCCCTCAGTCGTCGTTGCCGCCCAGCACGCCCAGCAGCACCAGCAGGTTGCTGAAGACGTTGTAGACGCTCAGGTATACCGACAGCGTGGCGGTCACGTAGTTAGTCTCGCCGCCGTTCACGATGCGCTGCAGGTCGTACAGGATGAAGGCCGAGAAGATCAGCACCGCCAGCGTGGAGACGGTGAGCATCAGCGCCGGCATCTGCAGCCAGATGTTGGCGATGGCCGCGACGAATACCACCATGAAGCCGATGAACAGCCACTTGCCCATGCCGCTGAAGTCGCGCTTCGAGACCGTAGCGACCGTAGCCATCACCGCGAAGATCGCCGCGGTGCCGCCGAACGCGGTCATGATCAGGCTGGCGCCGTTGGACAACCCGAGCACCGCGCCGATCAGCCGCGACAGCATCAGGCCCATGAAGAACGTGAAGCCGAGCAGCAGGGCCACGCCGATGCCGCTGTTCTTGAAGCGTTCGATCGCGAAGAAGAAGCCGAACGCCACGCCCAGGAACACGATCAGGCCGACGAACGGGCTGCCGGCGAACAGGCTGAAGCCGGCTCGTACGCCGATCCAGGCGCCGAGCACGGTGGGGACCATCGACAGCGCGAGCAGCCAGTAGGTGTTGCGCAGCACCCGGTTGCGGGTGGCGGGTGCCAGAACGCCGCCTGCCGCGCCCAGACCTTGCGCGGCGAGTCGGTTTTGCTCGTATGCCATGCGTCTTGCCTCCTGAGTGAAGCGATGCGAAAAAATGTCACGAAAGCCGCAGCGGGGAACCGCGATACCGGGCGTCGTTGTCGACGCCCCGCATCATGCCAGCCGTGCCACGGCGGGCACAACGCTTTTGTCGCACTGCCATGTTAAACTTACTGGTTGTCCAAAACCCTGACAGGATGTTGAGAAAGCGGCATAATCAAGCTTTCCAAGTTACTCATTCTGCTAGATATTTTTTCCGGGCTCGCTTCTTCCGGGCTCGCCCGGCCTCGAATCCACTTCCGACCCGCGGGAACCACATGGCTGTCGAACGCACCCTCTCCATCCTCAAGCCGGACGCCGTCGCCAGGAACGTCATCGGCCAGATCTATGCGCGTTTCGAAGGCGCCGGCCTGACCATCGTCGCCGCCCGGATGATGCACTTGTCGCGCGAGCAGGCCGGTGCTTTCTACGCGGTGCACAAGGAGCGGCCGTTCTACAAGGATCTGGTCGATTTCATGACTTCCGGGCCGGTGATGATCCAGGTGCTGGAGGGCGAGAACGCGATCCAGAAGAACCGCGACCTGATGGGAGCCACCGACCCGAAGAAGGCGGCGCCCGGCACGATCCGCGCCGATTTCGCCGCGAGCATCGATGCCAATGCGGTGCATGGATCCGACGGCCCCGACACCGCCCGGGCCGAAGTGGCCTTCTTCTTCGCCACGCTCGACCTGCATTCGCGTTAAGCTCGCGGGAGACCCAGTTCCGACGCCCAACGATGACCGAGATCGTCAACCTGCTCGGGCTCGACGCTGACGGGTTGGCGCAGCGCTGCGCCGAC
>JAHDYE010000338.1 GCA_023383035.1 Burkholderiaceae bacterium
TCTTGTAGCAGCTGCCCTTTGTTGCTCATGGCGACTCCGGTTGTTGTGGTTCGGTTGGCTTGGAGGTCTGCGCCCCCTGAGGAGACTGTCCTCGGCAACTCTATCGCAATTTCGGGACGGGCGTCCCTCATTTCAAGACCGGCGCGCGTCCCTTCCCGGCGCCACCGCACGGTGCGCGCGCGATCAGCCGCGTTCGGCATAGGGATTCGCCGCACTGCGAAACTCGATGCGCAGCGGCGTGCCCACCAGCCCGAAACGCTCGCGAAACCAGGCCTCCAGGTAGCGGCGGTACGCCTCGGGCACACGATCGAGCGCGCTGCCGTGGATCACCACCACCGGCGGATTCTGGCCGCCCTGGTGGGCGTAGCGCAGCTTGGGACGGATCGCGCCGCGCCGCGGCGGCGCCTGCCGCTCGACCGCCTCGTGCAGCGAGCGGGTGAGCCTGGGCGTGGACAGCTTGGCCGTCGCGGCGGCGTAGGCCTCGTCGACCGAGCGCATCAGCGCGCCGATGCCGCTGCCCTCGCGCGCCGAAACGAAGTGCAGGCGCGCGAAACGAAGGAAATAGAGCTTGCGGTCGATCTCGTCCTTGATGCGTTGGCGCGCCGGCGCGTCGGCGAGGTCCCATTTGTTGACCGCCAGCACCAGCGCGCGGCCGGCCTCCAGCACGTGACCGGCGATCGTGGCGTCCTGCTCGGAGACCTGCTCGCCGGCGTCGAGCAGCAGCACGCACACGTGACAGTCCTCGATCGCCTGCAGCGTCTTGAGCACCGAGAACTTCTCGATCGTGTCGGTCACCTTGCCGCGGCGCCGCAGCCCGGCGGTGTCGATCAGCGCGTACGGCCGGCCGCCGCGCTCGAAGTCGATGGTCACCGCATCGCGCGTGGTGCCCGGCTCATCGAAGACGATCACGCGCTCCTCGCCGAGCAGCGTGTTGATCAGCGTGGATTTGCCGGCGTTCGGGCGTCCCACGATCGCGATCCGCACGCGGCGCGGCCCGCTCTCGGCCTCGGCGTCGGGCTGCTCGTCGTCGCCGGCCAGTCCGGCCAGCGCGATCTCGACCAGTTCGCGCACGCCGTCGCCGTGCGCGGCCGACACCGCGAGCGGCTCGCCGAGGCCAAGCGCGTGAAACTCGGCCGCCACCTGCTCGCGCGGCATGCCTTCGGTCTTGTTCACCACCAGCAGCACGCGCTGCGCGGTACGACGCAGCTCGGCGGCAATCTCCTGGTCGCGCGGCGACAGCCCCTCGCGGCCGTCGACGATGAACACCACCACGTCGGCTTCGAGCACGGCCTGACGCGTCTGGCGCGCCATCTGCGCGGCGATGCCGGTTCTGGCCACCGGCTCGAACCCGCCGCTGTCGACGACGATGAACGGCACCTCGCCGAGCCTGCCGCGACCGTACTGGCGGTCGCGCGTGAGTCCCGGCACGTCGGCCACCAGCGCCGAACGGCTGCGGGTGAGCCGGTTGAACAGCGTGGACTTGCCGACGTTGGGCCGGCCCACCAGCGCCAGGACCGGCAGCCGCGCCATCGCGGCTATTCGACCTTCAGCGCGTACAGTGCGCCGGCGCTGGTCTGCACCACGGCGAGCCCGCCGGCCCGCACCGGCGCGGCCACGATCGGCGAGCCGTCGGTGGCGATGCGCGCGTTGAGCGCACCGTCGTCGCGCGACAGGCCGTGCATCAGCCCCGTGTTGTCGCCGACCAGCACGCCGCGCGGCAGCAGCAGCGGCGCGGACAGCGCGCGCTGGCGCAGCTTGTCCTGGCGCCAGACGCTGGCGCCGCCGCGCGCGAAGGCATGCACCTCGCCGCGATCGTCGGGCACCACGAGCAGGCGCCCGTCGAGGTCCAGCCCCGACGGCGACGACAGGTCGCGCCCCCACAGCGTGCGGCCGCTGGCGAGATCGAAGCAGCCGACACGCCCCTGGAAGGTAGCGGCGCAGATCTCGCGGCCGCTGATCAATGGCGAGCCGACCACGTCGGCGATGCGCTCGATTTCGTTGGAGCCGCGCGGCATCGCCACTGCCGCCTCCCAGCGCAGCGCCCCGCTGTCGAGCGCCAGCGCCACCAGGCGCCCGCCCGGCAGGCCCACGTAGGCGTTGCCGGCGTCCATCGCGATCTGGCCCGTCTGGCGCAGCACCAGCGGCGGATTCTGTCGCTGGAAGGTCCAGCGCCGCTTGCCGGTGCCGGACTCGAAAGCGGCGACCCGGTTGTCGCTGGTACGCACCAGCACCACCCCCAGCGCGACGCTGGGGACCGTGACCACCTCGGCACCGGTCTGCACGTTCCACTTCGGCTTGCCGTCGCGGTCGAGCGCGATCAGCGAGCCGTCGCGCCCGGCCACCACCACCACCTCGCCGTCGCTGCCGGCGCCGGCCAGCAACGGCTGGCCGGCCTGTGCGCGCCACAGCACGCGGCCGCTGGCCGGTTCGACGCGCACCACGGTGCCGTCGCGTGCCGCCGCCCACAGGCTGTCGCCGGCCAGCACCGGCTGGAAGCCGACGCCGGCGCCGGGCAGCGGCATCGACCAGGCCACCCGCACATCGGCGGGCGTGGCGACCGGCGGCAGCTCGGGCAGCTTCGGTCGCGAGGACCAGAGGCCGCATCCGCCGAGCGCCGCCAGCGCCAGCGCGGTGGCGACCAGGCCCGTACGAATCCCCGCAACGGGCGCCATCAGGCCCCCTCCGCGCCGAGCGCGTCGAGCTTCAGCTGCACCAGCCGGCGCAGCGGACTGTCGGGCGCGAGCGCCTGGAGCGCCTGGCGGTAGGCGGCGCGCGCTTCGGCGGCCTTGTCCTGCGCCGCCAGCAGGTCGCCGCGCCGGTCGGCATACTCGCCGGCGAAGCGGCCCGTGGCGTCGACCGCGAGCAGCCGTTGCGCCGCGTCGTAGTCCTTCTCGTCGAGCAGCAGCGCGGCCAGCCGCAGTCGCGCGGCATGCCGGAACTCGTCGTCGCGCGCGTTGTCCACCGCCCATTCGAGCGGCATCTTCGCCGCCTTGGGATCGCCGGCGTCCACGTAGGCGCGCGCCGCCACCAGCGCCGCCATCTGCCCGTACGCGGTGCGGCCGTACTGCTCGAACAGCGTGCCGGCGGCGCTGCGCACCGCGCCGATGTCGCGCGCCGAGGCCGCCTGGCGCAGCTGTTCGTACACCGCCGCGGCCTCGGTCGACTGGCGCGCCTGGTACCAGCCCCAGCCACGCCAGCCGGCCACGCTCAGCGCCACGACGGCGATCACCGTCATGATGAAGTTGCCGTACTGACGCCAGAACGCCTAGAGGTTCTCGAGCTGTTCCAGCTCTACGAGGTTGTAGGCCATCGATCGTTC
>JAHDYE010000339.1 GCA_023383035.1 Burkholderiaceae bacterium
CGAGGTCGGTGCCGCCGCAGAGCACCGTGGCCTCGCCGTCGGCCATCGCCTGCAATGCCTCGTCCAGGCGGCGAGGCGCCAGGTAGGTGGTTATTTCCTGCATGATTCGCTCTCGATTGCAACGTTCCGGCGATGTCTTTCAGAACCTTATCGGTTCCCGGTAGCGGCCGAACACCTTGACCATTTGCTTGGTGATCTCTCCCACGCTGGCGTAGGCCTTGACCGCCTCGACGATCGCCGGCATCAGGTTCACGCCTGCCTGAGCGTCGCGCAGCACCCGTTCGAGCGCACGCGCCACCGCGGTTTCATCGCGCTCGGCGCGTACCCGGTTCAGCCCTTCGATCTGCGCGCGCGCGTCCTCCTCCTGGTACGGATGGAACTCGACCGGGTGCTCCTCTTCCTTGTCGTTGCGATAGCAGTTCACCCCCACCTTGGGGAACGCGCCCGACTCGATGTCGCGCTGCATCCGGTACGCCTGCGCCGAGACCTTCGCCTGGATCGTGCCTTCGGAGATCAGTTTGACGATGCCGCCCTGGCCATCGACCTCCGCCATGACCTCCTCCATCTTCGCGCGCATGCGGTTGGTCATCGTCTCGACGTAGTACGAGCCTCCGAGCGGATCCACCGTCTCGGTCAGGCCCATCTCCTCGATCAGGATCTGCATCGTGCGCAGCGAAACGCGCGTGGAGTACTCCGTGGGAATCGTGTACGCCTCGTCGAACGAGCACAGCGCCATGGTCTGCGTGCCCGAGAGCGCGCTGATCAGCGCGTAGTAGGCCCCGCGCACGATGTTCAGCTCCGGCTGCTCGAAGGTGAGCCCCCCGCCGCCGCCGGCCGCGATCATGCGCAGCCACATCGAACCGGGCTTCTCGGCGCCGTACTGCTCCTTCATGATCTTCGCCCACAGGCTGCGCCCGGCGCGGAACTTGCAGATCTGCTCGAAGAGGTTGCCGAAGATGTTGAAGTTGTACGAGAGCCGCCCCGCGAACTCGTCCACGTGCACCCCGCGCCGGATCACCTCGTCGGCGTAGGCCCGCGCGATGCAAAACGCGTAGGCCATCTCCTGCGCGGGCGTGGCTCCCGACTCGCGGATGTGGTAGCCGCACACCGACACCGGGCTGTACTTGGGCGCATGCTCGGCGCAGTACTCGATGGTGTCGCCCACCAGCCGGATCGAGGGCTCGACCGGATAGATCCAGGTGCCGCGGCCGATGAATTCCTTCAGGATGTCGTTCTGGGCGGTGCCGCGCAGCTGCTTGACGTCGTAGCCACGCTTCTCGGCCATCGCCAGGTACATCGCGATCAGGATCGCCGCCGCCCCGTTGATCGTCAGCGACACGGTGATCTTCGCGAGATCGATGCCGTCGAAGGCCACCTCGAAGTCGCGCAAGGTGTCCACCGACATGCCCACGCGGCCGATCTCGCCCTCGGCCAGCGGGTCGTCCGAGTCCAGCCCGATCTGCGTGGGCAGGTCGAACGCCACGTTCAGCCCGGTCTGGCCGTTGGCGATCAGGTACTTGAAGCGCTGGTTGGTCTCGTGCGGGTTGCCAAAGCCCGCGTACTGACGCATCGTCCACGGCTGCTTGCGGTACATCAGCCGGTGGATGCCGCGCGTGAACGGATACTGGCCCGGCGCGCCCAGCATCGCCAGCCCGCCGCTTTCCTCGACGTCGGCCGCCGTGTACAGCGGCTGCACTTCGAGGCCGGACTCGTTGAGCACCGGCCTGAGTTCGGGGGACAGGCGGTCGTTCATTTGACGTTCTCCCGGATGTAGTCGCAGATGGCGTCGAGCTTCGAGCCGGTGGGGAACACCCCGCGGAAGCCCAGCGCGCGCAGCGCGTCATGGTCCTGCGCCGGCAGGTTGCCCCCGATCAGCCACAGCTTGTCGGTCAGCCCGTCGGCCTCCAGCAGCGCCTTCAACTTGCGACAGAACGGCAGGTGCGAGCCCGCCAGGCTGGAGAGCGCGATCACGTCCACGTCCTCTTCCAGCGCCATGCGCGCCACCGCCTCCGGCGTCTGGCGCAGCCCCGTGTAGATCACCTCGAAGCCCGCGTCCATCAGCGCGCGCGCCACCACCTTGGCGCCCTGGTCGTGCCCGTCCAGCCCCGGCTTGGCCAGCAGGATCCGGATCCGGCGTCCCTGCGCCGGATCCGATTGCGGCGCAAGCCCCGCAGCGGCTGCACTCATGAGGTCACCTCCTTGGCAATGATCAGTTTCAGAATCTCGCTGGTGCCCCCGCCGATCAGCGTGAAGCGCACGTCGCGCAGGTAGCGCTGCACCGGGTACTCCATCGCGTAGCCGTACGAAGCCAGCACCCGCGCGGCCGAATCGCACACGCCGGCCGCCGCCTCGGTGGCGAACAGCTTGCACATCGCCGCTTCCTTGTGGTGCGGGCGACCCGCATCGCGCAACCACGCCGCGTAGTGCACCAGATGGGTGGCCGCCTCCAGCCCGGTGGCCATCTCCGCCAGCCGGGTCTGGATCGCCTGGAAGCGGTCGATCGGCTTGCCGAACTGCTGGCGCTCGCCCGCGTAGCGCACCGCCTCGGCGAGCGCCGCGCGCGCCACCCCGAGCGCCATCGCGCCGGTGATGATGCGGATCTCCGCCAGCGTCTTCCTCAGGTGCCCCTCGCCGTCGCCTTCTTCCTTGGAGAGCCGGTGGCTGTCCGGGACGAAGCACTGGTCGAAGTCCACCTCCGAGGTGGGCAGCGCCCACACCCCCATCTTGTGGATCGCGCGCCCGACGCGCAGGCCGGCGAAGTCCTTCTCCACCAGGAAGATGGTGAGCTTGCGCTCCTGGCCCGCGCGCGCGAACACGGTGAAGAAATCCGCCACCGGCGCCGAGGTGATCCAGGTCTTGTGGCCGTTGAGCACGTAGCCGCCGTCGACCTTCCTGGCGGTGGTGGCGATCGAGCCCAGGTCCGAGCCCGCGTTGGGCTCGGTCATGCAGATCGCGCCGATCTTGCGGCCCGCCAGCGCCGGCTTGAACAGCCGCTCGACGATGTCGGCGTTGCCCAGCATGTGCAGGAACTTGGTGCCCATGAGCGACTGCATCGCCGCCGCCCCGGCCAGCGACATCGAGCCGCGCGCGATCTCTGCCAGCGCCAGGCAGAACTCGGTGAGCGCCATGCCGGTGCCGCCCACCTCCTCGGGGTAGCGCATGCCGAACAGGCCCAGCTCGGCCAGCTCGCCGAACAGCTCGCGCGGAAACGCGTGCGCCTCGTCCAGCGCCGCCGCCTGCGGCGCGATGCGCTGGTCGGCAAAGCGCGCGAACGTCTCGCGCACCGCCTTCTGCTCCGTGCTCAGTTCGAAATCCATG
>JAHDYE010000340.1 GCA_023383035.1 Burkholderiaceae bacterium
GCCTGCCGGGAAAGCGCAGCGTGTTCAGGTACACGCATTCGAACTGGATCGGCGAGCCGGCCACACGCGCGGGTTTCACCTTGCGCGAGGGCAACTTCACCAGCCCCGCGCGCTCGAACTCGTCGACGTCCGGCGGCAGTTCCTCGGCGGTGATGTTGACCGCCTCGCGCAGCGCGTAGGTGGCCATGTTCCAGACGAACTCGCCGGTCTGCTCGGCGTTGCGCACCGAGTCCTTGCGCCCGCCGGCGGTGTCCTGGTTGGCCGAGAACATCACGATCGGCGGATCGAAGGTCACGTTCTGGAACTGGCTGAACGGCGCGAGGTTGTGGCGGCCCTGCGCATCGACCGTGGAGATCCAGCCGATCGGGCGCGGGATCACGCAGGACTTGAAGGGATCGTGCGGCAGGCCGTGGGGAACGACCCCGGGTTCGTAGTACATGGGCGAAGGCTTCCGTGCGTGAGGGTGGAGAGTGCCACTCGGGCGCCGGCAAGTCTGGCACCCCGACGTCCCCACGGGCAAGCCTTCGTCGGGCGCGCCCGGCGCCGCCGCTTGCCCTTCAGCCGCCCGTCTCCACCACTACCTCCTCGCACAGCACCCCGCTCGCCAGCTCGTGCGTGCTGTGCAGCTCCGACTGCTCCGCCAGCTCCTTGACCAGCGTGCGGCGCGGCACCTCGGTGCTGCTCGCCTCGCGGCCGTGCTTGCCGGGCATCGTCGACAGCACGCTCACCAGGCGCCCGCGCCTGCGTTTCGGACCCTTGTTGGCGAAGGCCTGCCACAGGCTCCTGGGCGTGGCGTTCAGGCTGCCGTGGTGCCCGACCTTGTACAGGTGCACGTCGCGCAGCAGCGCCGCCGTTTCCGGCCTGGCGAGCGCGTACTGCCAGTTCTCGATCTGCGCGTCGCCCGGAAACAGCAGCTTCTTGCCGCCCGCCTCGAACAGCAGGATCAGGCTGGTGTTGTTCATCGCCTTGTCCAGCGCCGTGACGATCTGCAGCAGCTGCTCGCCGTGCGCGCTGCGCAGCCGCCGCGCGATCCAGCGCGCGCTCATCGGCAGCTTGCCGCCGGGCGTGGCCGGGTGGCGGGGAAACGGGCCGGCCGCGTCGGGCGGGAGCGCCGCGTCGTGCGCGAGCCGGCGCAGCTGCAGGTGCCAGTACTCGGACGGGTCGCGGCTGCGCATCCTGGCGATCGACGCGCTCTGCTCGAGCGTGGGCGGCCCCAGCACGTGCGTCTTCACGCCGGGCAGCACGCGCTCGAGCCCGGAGCGCGCGCCGTGGTACGCGTAGACGCGTTTCGTGCCCATCGCAGCGAGGTTGCGCACCGCCGACAGGTTCTTCACGTTGTCTTCGCCGATGAAGCGGATGCGCTCGCGCACTTCGGGCGACAGGCCCTTGCCCAGCGTGTCGAGCGAGCGTACCAGCAGCTCGGCGAACGCGTTCATGCTGGCCAGCGCCGCCGCCTCGCCGCGCATCGCCAGCCGAGCCGCCTCGCCGCGCATCGCCGGCCGCGCCGGTGTCGGCGCTTTCGCGTCCTCGGCCAGGTCGGGCTGCTCGGTCCAGGGCTGGACCACCACCGAAGGCTTCAGCGCGCGGATGATGTCGCCCGGCCCCTTGCCGTCCTTCGCGGTGGCGAAGCCGCTGATGTGGTCGGCATGCCGGTGCGTGGCGACCACCGCGTCGAGCCTGCCGCCGCAGCGCTCGGCGATGTCGCGCGCGACCAGCGTCAGGTGCGCCGAGGCCACGGTGTCCGGCAGGCCGGTGGTGCCGAAGTCGATCAGCACGTGGCGGGCGCGGTCGCCCGGATATGCGAAGCGCAGCAGGAAGCAGTCGCCGAACCCCACCTGGTACGTGAACAGGTGGATGCGCTCGGGGGCGTTGCGCGTGGCCACGTCAGCCTCGCGCGCGCCGTGCGCCGGCGCCGCCGCCCAGCATCGCGCGCTGCCGGTGCAGCTCCGAGAAGCGGTCGTGCCGCTCGCCTGAGCGATCCAAGTAGCCGTTGCGCCACAGGTAGTCCAGCCGCCGCGACTGCCGCTTCGCGTCGGTGAGCGGGCGCGTCACGTGGTACTTGATGCGGCCGTACTGGTCGAACACCAGCACGCCGCCGCCGTACACCGTCACGCGCTGGCGCGTGCTCATGCCCTGCGGGCGCTCGATGCCGAGGTAGCTGCCGAGCTCGGCGGCGAACAGGTCGGCCACCTCGATGTATTCGCACACCGTCTCGCGCAGCGTGAAGCCGTCGGGCCCCTGGCGCACGCACGGGCGCACCGAGATCACCTGCGTGTCGCCGCGCTCGTCCACGCCGAGCACGCGGCGGTTCTCCCAGACGAAGCGGAACACTTCCTCGGGGTCGCGCAGCATCGATTCGAAGTGCGTCTTGTGATAGTGGACCTCCTCGTTGCGCTCGAACGGCCGCCAGCAGCCGCGCGCGTCGGCGCACTCCGGCGGCACGATGCCGTACGACGCGAAGGTGCGCGCGATCGTGTCGCGATACGCGAAGCGCGAATCGTCGGGCGCGACTTCGGCATCGGCCGTGAGCAGCGCGGCGAGGTAGTCGCGGAACTCCAGGTCCACCGACGGGCAGTAGTCGAGCGCGCGGATCGCGATCGCGAGCAGCTGCTCGGCCACCTTCGAGCCTTCGGCAACCACCGCGTCGAGGTTGTACAGGTCGGGGCCGAACGTGCCGAGCTCGCGCACGCGCGCCAGCCACAGCGCCATGAAACTGCGCAGCATCGCGGCGGCGAGGATCTCGCCGCGCGCATGCGGCGCTTCATAGGCCGGGTCGTCCAGGTACCCGGCGTCGGGTTCGAGCGCCACCGAGCGGCGCAGCGCGTTGGCGCGCACGTCCTCGAGCTGCTGGCCGAACTCCTTGCCGAGCCCGAACAGGATCGAATTGGCGAGCGCCGCCGGCTCGAGCGAACGCGCCCGCACCAGCCGCATGCCGTTCCTGCGCACCGGCAGCTCGCCCAGCGTGAGCGCCAGCGCGACGGTCGACTTCAGCGAGAACACCGACAGCAGCGCCACCACGTCGGCGAAGCCCTCGTGGAACGCGGCCTGGTCGGGCCCGGACGGATCGGTGTAGCGGGCGCGCAGGCCGTCGAGGATCGCGTGCGTGGCCTCGTGCGCCACGATGTCGTGCGACAGCGCGGTGTGCACCCAGGCGCCCGCGCGTCCCCTGAAGTAGCCGAACATCAGCGCCCGGTCGCGCTCCGAGTAGTAGGCGTTGGCCTCGCGGAACGCGTGCGGCGCCACGTGCAGCTGGTGGCCGTCGAAGCCCCAGCGCACCCGCCGGCCGAGCGCGAACTCGAAGCGCGCCAGCGTGCG
>JAHDYE010000341.1 GCA_023383035.1 Burkholderiaceae bacterium
GGCGCGAAGCTGTGGACCACCGGCGCGCACCGCGCGCACTACATGATCGCGCTGGCGCGCACCGAGCCGCGCGGCGAAGCGCGCCATGCAGGGCTATCGCAGTTCCTGGTCGACCTGGGCGCGCCGGGCGTCTCGGTGCGCCCGATCCGCAACCAGGCCGACGAGCACGATTTCAACGAAGTGAGCTTCACGCAGGTCGAGCTGCCCGACGAATGCCTGATCGGCACACCCGGCAACGGCTGGGCGCAGGCGGGCACCGAGCTGGCCTTCGAGCGCAGCGGACCGGAGCGCTACCTGAGCGGCATGCGGCTGATGCTCGAGATGCTGGACGCCGCCGCGCCGGACGATGCGCGCGCGCGTGCGGCGCTCGGGCGCCTGACCGCGCACTACGCGACGCTGCGGCAGATGTCGCTCGGCGTGGCCGGACTGCTTGCGCGCGGTGACGATCCCGCGCTGGCCGCGGCGATCGTCAAGGACCTCGGTGCCGGCCTCGAGCAATCGCTGCCCGACGTCGCGCACGAGCTGTTCGGCGGCGCGATGCCGGCCGGTTCGACGCTCGCCGAAGTGGCCGACTACGTGACGCGCGCGGCGCCGTCGTTCTCGCTGCGCGGCGGCACGCGCGAGATCCTGCGCGGCATCGTCGCGCGGGGATTGGGCCTGCGATGACCGGACACGCCACACCGAACGACGCTGTTCCCGCGCCGCGCGGCGGCGACGAAACCTTGCGCGCCGCGATCGAACGCAGCGCCGAGCGGCTGTTCGGCGAGCATGCGGATGCGGCGTCGCATGCGGCCGTCGAGCGCGGCGAGTGGCCGCAACGACTGTGGCAGGCCGTCGTCGAGACCGGCTTCTGCGCTGCACTGGCCCGCACCGCGCACGCGGGCATCGAAGCGGGCTGGGACGATGCGTGGCCGATCCTGCACGGAATCGGTTCGCGGCAGGTTCCGTTGCCGCTGGCCGAGACGATGATCGGCACGATGCTGCTGTCGATGGCCGGCGTCGAACCTCCGCCGGGCGCCCTCACGCTCGTCGAGCAGGACCTCGACAACTGCCTCACGCTCGAGCACGCCGCGAACGCAGCGCTCCTGCATGGCCGGGCGAGTCGCGTGCCGTGGGCGCGACATTGTCGCTGGGCGCTGGTTTCGCTGCACGCCCCCGAGCCGGGCGCGCTGTGCCTGGTCGACCTGCGACAGGACGGATGCGTGCGAATCGAAGCCGGCATCGACCTCGCCGGCGAGCCGCGCGACACACTTGCGTTCGCCGGCGCGCGCTGCGCGCTGCGCTTCGACAATCCGCTGCCGGCGCTGCGCGAACCGATCCGCTTCCTCGGCGCGCTGGCGCGCAGCGCGGCGATCGCCGGTGCGCTCGAATCGGTGCTCGCGCAATCGGTGCGCTACGCGCAGGAACGGATCCAGTTCGGCCGTCCGATCGGCGGTTTCCAGGCGATCCAGCACGCGCTCGCGGTGCTCGCCGGCGAAACCACCGCCGCGCGGACCGCCGCGCTGGCGGCAGCGCGCTCGGCGCCCTCGATCGCCGCCGGAGATCCGGGCAGCGCAGTCTTCGACATCGCGGTCGCCAAGCTGCGTTGCGGCGAGGCGGCCACCCGCGGCGCACCGATCGCCCATCAGGTGCACGGCGCGATCGGTTTCACCCGCGAGCACCCGTTGCACCGGGCCACCTGCCGGTTGTGGGCATGGCGCGCCGAGTACGGCGCCGACGCGCAGTGGGCGGATCGGCTGGGCGCAGCGGCAATCGGCGCGGGATCGGCGGGGTTCTGGCCGGGATTGACGCGGCGGGCGTTCGAAAGGCGCTAGGCCACGCCGCGACTGCGGGCACTCAGGGAAGCTCGGCCAGGGAAGTTCGGTCAGGGTCGTCCGCCCACGGACGTCCGCTCGGGGACGTCAATACCCCGGCTCGCGCGGGTACTCGTGATGGGCCGTGTTCACGTACGAACGCCGGAACTCGACCGGCCGATCGTTCAGCGTGAAGGCCACCCGGCGGATCAGCAGCAGCGGACTGTCCGTGGGCACTTCGAGCAATCGCGCGACGTCGGCGGGTGCGCCGACCGCGCGAACCGTTTCGGCGGTGCGCACTACCGACAATCCGAACCCGTACTGATACAGGTGGTAGATGGTATTGGTGCGCTGCCGAAGCCGCGCAGCGCCGAGCCCCGCGAACAGCTCGGCCGGCACCGTGATGTCGTCGACGATCACCAGTCTGCCGTCCAGTCGCAGCGCATTGCGGTAGGCGAACACGGGCGCGCGCGGCGCCAGCCGCAGGCGCTCGGCGGTCTCGTCGTCGGCGCGCGTCTTGCGGAAGTCCACCAGCGCGACGTCGGGGTACACCTTCACCCCGTCGTGCCGGATGATGTTGAAGAACAGGAACAGCATGCGGTCGCGGCTGTGCGTCGCGACGAAAGTACCCCGCCCCTGCTGGCGTACCAGCACGTTCTCCCCGACCAGTTCGTCGATCGCCTTGCGCAGCGTGCCGATCGAGATGCCGAACCGTTCGGCGAGCCGCGGTTCCGCCGGAATCGCCTCGCCCGGTTTCCACTCGCCGGCGGCAAGCGCGGCCAGCATCCTGCGCTTGACTTCCTTGAAGATCGGCCCGCCCGACGGAGCGGCGATGAAGTGCGGTCTGTCGATCTGCGCGTCGTCCATCGGCATCATTGTGACAGCAAACCCGAGTTCGTGTAGATGATATGAATCATCTAGTTGACTGGCGCCCACGGCAGGTTTACGATCGCCGCAATCCGGTCCGGGCGGCAGCCCGGCAACCCCTCCCGAGGAGCAAACGATGATTCACGTCGTACTGCACGACGCCCGGGACACCGTCGCCGTGGCGGTCGTCGAAGGCATCAAGGCCGGCACGCAGCTCAATGCCTGGATCATGGACGAGGACAAGACCCTCACCGTGAAGGCCACGCAGGACATCCCGATCGGCCACAAGGTCGCACTGAAGGACATGGCAGTCGGCGACGCGGTCTACAAGTACGGCGTCGACATCGGCAAGGTGGTTGCGCCGATCAGGGCGGGCGAGCACGCCCACGTGCACAACATCAAGACCAGGCGCTGGTAGACAGCCGTCGCGTCGTGATCCAAACAGAAAAGAGACTGCAAATGCCAGTGATCGACAGGAACACCACCTTCCGGGGCTACCGCCGCGAGAACGGCCGCGTCGGCGTGCGCAACCACGTGATCATCCTGCCGCTGGACGACCTGTCCAACGCCGCCGCCGAGGCGGTCGCCGCGG
>JAHDYE010000342.1 GCA_023383035.1 Burkholderiaceae bacterium
GACATCGGGCGCCAGCGCCGTGGGCAGGCGGCGCGGCGCGCGCGGGGCGCGCACCGCGCGCGCCGGGTTGGCCGCCACCCTGCCTTCGAGGGCCAGCCAGTCGAAGAAGCCGCGCCAGGCCGACAGGTGACGCGCGATCGAGCGCGGCGACAGGCCGGCGCGCGAAGCACCGGCCACCCATTGCCGCACGCGGTGCTCGGTGACGCCGGCCCAGTCGGGCGCGGCGCGCGCATCGGTGGCGCCCGCCACGGCCGCGAGCGCGCGCAGGTCGAGCCGGTAGCCGGCCAGCGTATGCGGCGAGCAGCCGCGTTCGCTACGCAGCCGCCCGAGGTAGCGCTCGATCGCGTCGTGCGCCACCTGCGCTCATTCGGCCAGCCGCGACAGCGCCGCGCTGGCCGTCTCGCCGATACGCTCGAGGAAGGTCGTGCCCATGGCGGCGGTGAAACGATCGGGATCGGCCGACCCGAGCACGATCAGTCCGAACGCCTGCGGATCGATACCCTTGCGCAGCGGCAGCAGCGCGATCGAGCGGGTGTCGGCGCCGCCCTCGGGCAACCAGGCCGCCGCGCGCGAACCGGTGTTCGGACCGCAGAACGGCTGCGTCATGCCGTTGGTGAACGTGATCACGTCGACCGGCACCGGTTGCGCGCATTCGAGATCGAGCCAGGCTTCGCGCAGGCCCCACAGGCGCATCGCCACGCGCGGCACCGAGAACACCGTGCGCAGTCCGTCGAGCACGATGTCGGGCAGCTGCGCCGCGTCGGGGGCCAGCAGCAGCTGCCGCGTCCAGCGCTGCAGCTTCTCGGTGATCGCGTCGTTCTCCTGGCCGATGCGCAGCAGCTCGGCCAGGCGCAGCTCGTGCGCGCGCACCTTCTCGCGCAGCACCTCCAGCTGACGCTCGTGCAGCGAGATCGCGCGGCCGCCGTGCGGATGCGGCACCGTGATCGACGCGAGCAGCTCGGCGTGCGCTTCGAAGAACTGCGGGTTGTCGCGAAGGAATCGCGCCACCTCGTCGGCGCTGAGAGTGCTCTCGGTCATGCGTGATCCGTGATGGAAGGATTCGGCAGCTCGATCTCGCCGTGGAAAACGGTTTCGGCCGGGCCGGTCATGCGCACTTCGGCGCCGTCCCAGGCAATGGTGAGCCGCCCGCCGCGCGTGTGGACATCCACCGGCGAACGCAGCAGCCCGCGGCGTATGCCGGCCACCACCGCGGCGCAGGCGCCGGTGCCGCAGGCGAGCGTCTCGCCCGCACCGCGCTCCCACACCCGCAGGCGCGCGCTCGAGACGCCCGTCGGCTGCAGATAGCCGGCGTTCACGCGACGCGCAAAGCGCGGCGCATGCTCGATGCGCGCGCCCTCGGTGGGCACCGGCGCGGCGTCGACGTCGTCGACCACCTGCACCGCGTGCGGATTGCCCATCGAGACCAGCGACACCCAGCGCACCGCACCGTCGACCTCCAGCGGCCACAGCAGGTCGTCGCCCACGCGTTGCGGCACGAGACCGGCAGCGTCGAACGGGATCGCGGCCGGCTCGAACGCCGGCGCGCCCATGTCGACCGTGACGCGCCCGTCGTCCTCGAGACGCGGCTCGATCACGCCGCTCATCGTCTGCACGCGGATCGCGTGCTTGTCGGTGAGGCCCTGCTCGCGCACGAAACGCACGAAGCAGCGCGCGCCGTTGCCGCACTGCTCGACTTCGCCGCCGTCGGCGTTGAAGATGCGATAGCGGAAGTCGATGCCCGCGCTGCCTGACGGCTCCACCAGCAGGATCTGGTCGGCGCCGATGCCGAAATGCCGGTCGGCGAGCAGGCGCCGTTGCGCGGGCGCCAGCTGCACCGATTGCCGCACGCCGTCGATCACGACGAAATCGTTGCCGGCGCCCTGCATCTTCGTGAAGCGCAGTCTCATCGGCGCGATTATCGCCGATACGGGGAGCGCTCGCCGGGCGGGCGGGTCTTGAAGCGCTTGTGGCTCCACAGATACTGCTCCGGCATTTCGAGCACGCGCTGCTCGATGAACGCGTTCATGCGGCGCGTGGCCTGCTCCAGATCGGCACCGGGGAAATCCTCCCACGCCGGGTAGAAGCGGGCGACGTAGCCGTCGTCGGTCATGGCGGTCACCAGCGGCACCACCGCGGCGCCGGCGATGCGCGCCAGCCGCGCCACCGAGGTGACGGTGGCCGCCGGCACGCCGAAGAACGGCACGAACACGGCGTCGCGCGCGCCCAGGTCCATGTCGGGCAGGAAATAGAACGGCATGCCTTCGCGCAGCAGCTTCACCGCCGGACGCAGCCCTTCCGTGCGCAGCAGCATCGGTCCGCTGCCGAAGCGCACGCGCCCGCGCGTCATCGCCTCGTTGAGCGCGCGGCTCTTCTGCGCGGCGTACATCGACGCGCACGGCCAGTCGAGCGACACGCGCATGCCGCCGGCGTCGATGCCGACGAAGTGCGGGCCGAGCAGGATCAGCGGGCGCCCGCGATGCGCCTCGAAATGCTCCAGCCCCTCGAGGCGGCACAGGCCGCGGACGCGCTCGGGCGAACCGTACCAGAACACGAAGCGCTCGAAGAAGCTGCGCATGAAGCAGCGGAAATGCCCGCGCGCGACCGCGCGACGCTGCGCCTCGCTCCAGTGCGGAAAGCACAGGCGCAGGTTGATCAGCGCGACGCGCCGCCGCGGCACGGCAAGCAGCCAGGCGAGCGCGCCGGCGCGCTCGCCGAGCCAGCGCACGGCCGGATCGGGCAGCTGCGCGATGACGCGCATCACCCACAACGCCAGCCTGACCAGTGCCTCCGACATCGGCTCAGGGAGGCGCGCCCGCCGCAGCGGGCCGCTTGTAGCGGTTGTAGCCCCACAGGTACTGCGCCGGGAAGCGGCGGATCAGCGCTTCCATGCGGGCGTTCAGCGCCTCCGGCGTCGGCGCCTCGTCCATCGTTTCGAGGTGCAGTCGCCAGCCGCGCCCGGCCGGCAGGCGCTCGGCCACGGCCAGCACGACGCGCGCGCCGGTCTGCTGCACCAGGCGCTGCGGCAGCGTCATCGTCCATGCCGGGCGCCCGAAGAACGGCACCCAGCGCCCGTCGCCGCCGTCCGGCACCTGGTCGGGCAGCAGCCCCACCGCCTGGCCCGCGCGCAGCGCGCGCAGCAGTGCGCGCACGCCCGCCAAGGTGGCCGGTAGCGCGCGGATCGACGCCTCGCGGCGCGCGAGCGCCAGCAGCGGCTGCAGC
>JAHDYE010000343.1 GCA_023383035.1 Burkholderiaceae bacterium
TCGCGCGGATCGACGAAGGTGGTCTCGATGCCGAAGCGGCGCAGCGTGTAGTCGAGCAGGTTGTGCGAGCCGCCGTACAGCGCGCGCGAGGCGACGATGTGCGAACCGGCGCCGGCCAGCGTGGCGATGGCCAGGTGCAGCGCGGCCTGTCCGCTCGCGGTGGCGATCGCGCCGACGCCGGCCTCGAGTGCCGCGATGCGTTCCTCGAGCACCGAGACGGTGGGGTTGCTGATGCGCGAATAGACGTGCCCCGACTGTTCCATGTCGAACAGCGACGCGGCATGGTCGGAATCGCGGAAGACGAACGCGGTGGACAGGTAGATCGGCGTGGCGCGCGCGCCGGTCTCGTGGTCGGGGGCGGCTCCGGCGTGCAGCGACAACGTGTCGAAGCGGTAGTAGTCGCGCTGGCTCATGGATGCTGAAGCTCGCTCGATGTGCCCGTGCCGGGGACGACGCGGCCGATGCTAGCACGTCGCGTGTGCGCCTCGCGGGCGGGCGCAGCCGATTCCGCCGCGTACGGCCGCGCCGGCGCGGGGCGAATCCGCCTTGCGCGGCTGCATCGGTGCGGCCGATTCGCCGTGCATCGCGCGCTGCCGCCGGCGCCCGGGCCGGTGCCGGCCGTCGGTCGGGCCGTGGCAAGCGGGGGACATCGCCCCGTGGGCGGCTTGGGTTCGGGCGCGTCACGAGCGACAATGCGCTCACCACGAACGACCCGGACGCCGCAGCCATGCCCAGCAGACCGGTCTATCGCGTGACCGCGGCCGGCCTGGATCCGCGGGACGTGCGGTTGATCGAGATCGTCTTCAAGCACAGCCAGTACAACCGCTTCGAATTCCTGTTCGAACCGCGGCTGGTGCCGGAAACGGTCGACATCCTGATCGTCAATCCGGTCGAGGCCGAGGGACTGCGGGCGGTGGCGCGGCTGCGCACGCTCGGGCGCGACGTGCCGGTGATCTCGGCGGTGCCGCGCGGCGCCACCAGCAGCGCGCGCCACGCGATTTCGATCGACCGGCTGACGCTGCAGTTGCTGCCGATCCTGAACCGGGTGGTCGAGATGGAGCTGCTGTCGGCCGATGCCCGGCCGGCGTCGCCGGCGGCGGCCGCACCGGTCGAGCCGGCGCGCCCGTCGCCGGCGGCGCACGCGGGGGCGCACACGCGCGATTTCCTGCGCGAGGCCGGGCGTCTGTCGCGCGAGGGCGACAACGTGCGCCAGGCCGCCGAGCCGGGTTACACGGTGCCGATGGCCCCCGAGCCGCAGCGCCCGCCGCCGGGCTTCGAGGCCGCGGGAGCTTCGATGCGTCCGGAAGGACGGGCCGCGCGGCCCGCTGCCGAGCCGCCTTCGAACCTGGTCGCGTTTCCGCTCACTGCGGAAGCCGGACCGCCGCGCGTGCGCGTGCTGGTGGTCGACGACAGTCCGACGGTGCGCAGGCAGCTGTCGATCGCGTTCGCGCGCATGGGCGCCGACTGCGATGCCGCCGACAGCGCGGCGCAGGCGCTGCAGTGGCTGTCCGAACGTCACTACGACCTGGCGCTGGTGGACGTGGTGATGCCCGAGATGGACGGCTACAAGCTCACCCGGCAGATCCGGCGCCGGCACCGCGCCACACCGGTCATCATTCTCACCAGCCGCTCGTCGCCGTTCGATCTGGCGCGCGGCGCGCTGGCCGGCTGCAGCACGTATCTGGTCAAGCCGGTCACGCTCAAGCAGCTCGAAGCGGCCGTCGTCAAGCAGCTGCGCCGCTCGCTCGCGATCGACGATCTCGGTGGCCTGCTCGCGCCGCTCGGCAATGCCGGGGTGCGGCCGGCGCCGGCGCCAGCGCGTCCGCAGTCGCCGCCGCAGGCCGGCGACGACCCGGCACGGCCACGATCCGCGGGGCAATGAAGGTGAAGGCCGACGTGTCCGACGCAGCCAACACGGCGCTGGTGGTCGACGACCAGGCCACGGCGCGCGAGCGCATGTCGTCCATCCTGGTCGATGCCGGCTGGCGCGTGAGCACCGCCGGCAGCGCCGCCGAGGCGCTGGCCAAGGCGCGCGCCGAGCGCCCGGCGATCATCTTCATGGACATCGTGATGCCGGGGATGGACGGCTATCAGGCGTGCCGCAAGCTCGCCGTCGATCCGCTGACGCGCGCGATCCCGGTGGTGTTCGTGTCGACGAAGTGCCAGCGCGCCGATCAGGTGTGGGCGCGCATGCAGGGCGGCAAGGCACTGATCGGCAAGCCGTACAGCGACGCACAGGTGCTCGACGCGCTGAGGTTCGCCGGCCGATGAAGGCGCAGCGCTGCGGCGAGGCGGATGCCCGGCCGGTGCCCGCGACCCGCTTCGGCATCCGGCTCGGCGGCGTCGCGGTGGCAATGCCGGCGGGCACGCCGCTGGAGTTCGTGGCCGACGCGGCGATCTACCCGCTGCCGCTCGCGCCGGCGCGCGTGACCGGCCTGATGCAGTTGCGCGGCCAGCCGCTGCTCGTGCTCGACGCCGCCACGCCGCCGGCGGCGCGCGGCCTGCGGCGTCACGATGTGCTGGTGATCGGGCAGCCTCCGCAGGCTGCTGCGCTGCTGGTCGATGAACCGCCGCAGCCGCTGGCAGATGTACCGCGCGGCGCCGCCCGCCCGCTGCCCGCGGGGTGCGTGTTCGCGTCCGCGCTGAGCGTCGACGATGCGGGCGGCGACGGTGACGCGTGCACGGACGAATGCCGCTACGAACTGGATCCGGCGCGCCTGTTCGACGCGCTGGTACGGAGCTGAACGATGGCATCGCGCTCGTTCGCGCGCCAGTTGCAGCTCGGCATCGGCATCCTGGCCGCGGTGCCGCTGGTGGTGGCGGCGGTGGCCGCCGCGCTCGCCTGGCTGATCGCGCGCGAGGCGCTCGACCCGGCACAGGCCGTGCGCATCGTGGCCGTGGTGCTGACGCTGACGGCGCTGCTGGCACTGGGCGGCTTCGTCTACGGGCGGCGACTGTCGCGCGCTGCCAGCGAACCGATCATGCGCATCCAGGCCACGCTCGAGGCGCTGTCCGACGGTGACCTCGATGCGCGCGTGCGCTGGGAGGGGCGTGACGAATTCGCCGGCCTGGCCGACGCGCTCGATCGGCTGCTCGACGATCGCGTAGCCAGCCTGAACCGCACCATGCGCGAGAACGAGGATCTGAACAACTCGGTGATCGAGATCATGCAGGCGGTCGGCACGATCGCCTCGACCAAGGATCTGTCG
>JAHDYE010000344.1 GCA_023383035.1 Burkholderiaceae bacterium
CGCGATCTCGATCTCCATGCCCGGATCGCCGATCTCGCCGAGCACCTCGACCACGCGCCCGATCGGCGGCGCCTGGCCCGACGGCGGATCGACGATCTCCACGGTGACCACCTGGCCCTGCTGCGCGCGGTGCGTGTCGCCGGGCGGGATCAGGATGTCGTGCTTGATGCGCTGGTCTTCGGGCACCACGATGTGCACGCCGCGCTCGTTCAGGAAGCGCCCCACCAGCCTGCGGTGCGCGCGCTCGGTCACCTCGACGATGCGTCCTTCGGGGCGGCCGCGCGAATCGTAGCCGCTGCGCTTGACCAGCGCGCGGTCGCCGTGCATCACCTTCTGCATCTCGCGCGGCGACAGGAACACGTCGGGGCCGCCGGCATCCGGGATCAGGAAGCCGAAACCGTCGCGGTGGCCCTGCACCCGGCCGGCGATCAGGTCGAGCTTGCTCGCCAGCAGCAGCACGCCCTTGCGATTGGGCAGCAGCTGGCCGTCGCGCTCCATCGCGAGCAGGCGCCGGTTCAGGTTGTCGAAATGCGTCGAGGGCACCTCGAGCCGCTCGGCCAGCTCGACCGGCGTCATCGGCACGCCAGCGGCGCGCAGGCATTCGAGGATGGCCTCGCGCGTGGGCGCGAACCAGGCAGACGAGGTCGGGCGTCGCGTCACGTCACGGAAGCCGGAGAGCAATTTGACAAATCGCTCCGTTGGGCTAGACTTTTATGGTTTTGCATGCGCGGCTTTGTTCATGAGCCGCGCCGCCTGCCGGAGTCGCCGGCAGGTCCGTCGCCCAGATGGCGGAATTGGTAGACGCACCAGGTTCAGGTCCTGGCGGTGGCAACACTGTGGAGGTTCGAGTCCTCTTCTGGGCACCATCTTCGCTCGCAGCCTTTCCCCGTTTCGCATTCCCCGCTCAACCGCGGCGCGCCTTCAGCTCGGCCGGCCGCAGGCGATCGTATTGCTCGAACGGCTGGTGGATCCACGGATTGGCCGGCAGGTGTTCGACGCAGTAATCGGGTTCGGCCACCGAGGCGGCCTTGCGCCATAGTACCGCCGAACGGATTTCGCTCACCTGCGGATGACGCGCGCGCAGCGTCGACAGCGCGCGCACCAGCGTTTCGCCGGTGTCGGCGAGGTCGTCGACCAGCAGCCAGCGACCGCCCGGCAGGGGCCGCGCCGAGCTCAGGTGCTCGCCGATCAGCAGCCGCCCCTGCGTGGTGCCCGCGTCGTCGCGATACGAGCTGGTGAACAGCACGCCGAGCGGCTTGTCGAACAGCCGCGAGAACACGTCGCCGATGCGCAGCCCGCCGCGCGCCAGGCACACCACGGCGTCGAACTGCCAGCCCGAATCCCAGACCGCGATCGCCAGCCGCTCGACCAGCTCGTTGTACGCATCCCAGGAAACGTACAGATCGTCCATCGCGGCACTCAGCGAAACGGGTGGCGCAACAGGATCGTCTCGTCGCGTTCCGGCCCGGTGGATACCAGGTCGATCGGCGCGCCGGCCACTTCGGAGAGCCGCTCCAGGTAGCGCCGCGCGTTGGCCGGCAACGCCTGCCAGTCGCGCACGCCCACCGTGCTCTCGCTCCAGCCCGGCATGTCCTCGTAGACCGGCTCGCAGCGGCCCACCGCGTCGGCGCCGAACGGCAGCAGCTCGAGCAGGCGTCCGTCGCTGCGATAGCCGGTGCACAGCCGCACCGTCGACAGGCCGTCGAGCACGTCGAGCTTGGTGACCACCAGGCCGGTGATGCCGTTCAGCTGGATCGAGCGCTTGAGCGCCGGGGCGTCGAACCAGCCGCAGCGGCGCGGCCGCCCGGTGACCGAACCGAATTCCTTGCCCACTTCGGCCAGGCGCCGGCCGACGTCGTCGTGCAGCTCGGTGGGGAACGGCCCCGAGCCGACGCGCGTGGTGTACGCCTTCACGATGCCGAGCACATGGTGCAGCGACTGCGGGCCCACGCCCGCGCCCGCGGCCGCGTAGCCGGCCACGCAGTTGCTGCTGGTGACGAACGGGTAGGTGCCGTGGTCGACGTCGAGCAGCGCGCCCTGCGCGCCCTCGAACAGCAGCGGCTCGCCGCGCGCCATCGACTGCGCCAGCAGCGCGGGCACGTCGGCCACCATCGGCGCGATGCGTTCACCCAGCGCGAGCGCCTCGTCGGCCACGCGCGCGGCATCGACCGGCGCGGCGCCGAGATGGCGCTCGAGCACGAAGTTGTGCAGCTCGAGCGCCTCGTCGAGCCGCGCGCGGAAGCGCGCCGGATCGGCCAGGTCCTGGATGCGCAGCGCGCGACGCGCGACCTTGTCCTCGTAGGCCGGGCCGATGCCGCGCCCGGTGGTGCCGATCTTCGCGTCGCCGCGACGCGCCTCGCGCGCCTGGTCGAGCGCGACGTGATACGGCAGGATCAGCGCGCAGGCGTCGCTCACGCGCAGCCGCTCGCGCACCGACACGCCGGCCGCCTCGAGCTCGTCGATCTCCTGCAGCAGCGCCGCCGGCGACACCACCACGCCGTTGCCGATGTAGCAGATCACGCCGTCGCGCAGGATGCCCGACGGAATCAGCCGCAGCACCTGCCGGCGCCCGCCGATGACCAGCGTGTGCCCGGCGTTGTGCCCACCCTGGAAGCGCACCACGCCGCGCGCGGTGTCGGTCAGCCAGTCGACCACCTTGCCCTTGCCCTCGTCGCCCCACTGGGTCCCGATGATCACCACGTTCCTGGTCATGACTGTTTCGTGCCTTCGAAATTGTTGAAACGGCGTCGCGCTCGATTCCGGTCGATTCGGTTCCGGCGATTCAGGTCCGGTCGGCGCGCCGGCCCCCGGCCAGCGGACGCACCGTCCAGCGCCCCGCCTGCAGGACCAGCTCGCGGTCGCAGGCGAACTCCTGCTGCTGGTGCTCGTGGCCGGGCAGCACCTGGATCACCACGTCGCCGCCGGCGCGCAGCGTAGCGATACGCTCGATCAGCGCGGCGTCGTCGGACCACGGGGCGCGGATCGCCGGCACCGGCGCGGCCTCCTCGCCCAGCCCGGCCAGCGCGCGCAGCTCGATCGAGAAGCCGGTGGCAGGGCGCGCCCGACCGAACGCGCGCCCGACGTCGTCGTAGCGCCCGCCGCGCGCGATCGCGTACGGCAGCGCCTCGACGTAGGCGGCAAAGGTGACGCCGTTGTGATAGCGGTAGCCGCGCAGGTCGGCCAGGTCGATCGACAGTTCCACGCC
>JAHDYE010000345.1:0-1305 GCA_023383035.1 Burkholderiaceae bacterium
GCGCTTCTCGGCGATGTCGAGCTGCGCCATGATCTTGATGCGCGAGATCAGCGCCGCGTGCAGCTCGCGCCGCGGGCGTACCACGTCGCGCAGCGTGCCGTCGATGCGGAAGCGCACCAGCGACGAGGTCTCGAACGGCTCGATGTGGATGTCGGAGGCGCCGTCGCGGCTGGCCTGCGTGAGCAGCGCGTTGATCATGCGGATGATCGGCGCGTCGTCCTCGGCCTCGAGCAGGTCCTCGATCTTCGGGATGTCCTGCAGCAGCCGCGACAGGTCGAGATCGCTCTCGACCTCGTCGACCACCGACGCCGCCGAGCCCTCCTGCTGCGCGTAGGCGCGCGAGATCGCGGCGCTCAGCTCGACGTCGGGTTTGTGCACCGTGACCACGCGCAGCGGCAGCGTGCGCGACAGCTCGGCCAGCGCGTGGCGCGGCGTGTGATCGCCGATCCAGACCTCGATCGCGTCGGCCGACACGCCGGTCACGAGCAGCTGGTGCGTACGCGCGAAGCCGTAGGGAACGTAGCGCGCCGGCGAGACGGTGGCCATGGAGCGGGGACCTCGGCTTCTCAGTCGGATCGACCCGGCGCGATCGAGGTGCCCGGCCGCAGCGGCACGACCACCTCGTTGGGCGCGGTCTGGATCACGGTGCTCGGACGCGAATCGACCACCGGCGCCGGCGCCTGCGTAGCCGCTTCGGGCTGCGGCGACAGCGCCGAGCCCTGCTGCGCGGACGGCGCGGCACCGCCTTCGCGCCCCGGCAGCGGCGCCGGCGGCGGCGGCATGCCGGGCAGCGGCTCCGGCTTCAGGTCGGGCAGCGCCCAGTGCGAAGGCAACTGCGAGTCGCCGCGCAGCGCGCGGATGTAGTCGTAGCGATCGGCGGTCACGCCGTGCGCGCCCGCGCCGTCGCGCACGATCACCGGCCGCAGGAACACCAGCAGGTTGGTCTTCACGCGCCTGCGCGAGTCGTAGCGGAACAGCTGCCCGACCACCGGCACGTCGCCCAGCCCCGGCACCTTGTCCTCGTTGCCCTCGATGCGCTCCTCGATCAGTCCGCCCAGCACGATGATCTGGCCGTCGTCGACCAGCACGTTCGACTCGATGGCGCGGCGGTTGGTGATGATGCCTGCCGACAGCGTCGTGCTCTGCACGCTGGAGACTTCCTGGAAGATCTGCAGCTTCACGGTGCCCGATTCCGACACCTGCGGCTTCACGCGCAGCGTCGTGCCGACGTCCTTGCGCTCGATCGTCTGAAACGGGTTGACCGACGCGCCGCCGGTGCCGGTGGCGGTGAACTGCCCGGTGATG
>JAHDYE010000345.1:1315-3179 GCA_023383035.1 Burkholderiaceae bacterium
CAGCGCGCGCGCGAGAAAGCCGAGATTGAGGATCTCGCCCACGCCCGGCACGTTGATCGTGCCGCGCACCACGCCCAGGTTCAGGCCGGTGCCGACGGAGCCGAGGTTGGCCGCCACGTCGAGGATGTTGGAGCCGGTGCCGCGCGCCGGCAGGTTGGTGCCGCCGATCACGCGCGTGGTGCCCTGCGGCGAGCCCAGGAACTGCCATTGCACGCCGAGCTCGGCCGCCTTCTCGGCGCTGATCTCCAGGATCAGCGACTCGATGAACACCTGCGCGCGTCGCGCGTCGAGCTTGTCGATGACTGCCCGCAGGTTGCGGTAGACCGGCTCGGGCGCGGTGATGATCAGCGAGTTGGTGGCCGGATCGGCGGCGATGATCGCCCCGCCCGCCTGCACCGTCACCGGCGCGCTGCTCGACTGCTGCAGCGGCGTGGCGGCCGCGCTCGACATCTGCGCTCCGGTCTGCCCGACCTGCATCGCCGAGCCCTGCGGCATCTGCGCCGGCTGGTTCTGCGTCGTCGACAGCGAGCCCGAAGGCCCGCCGCCTTCGCCCCCCAGCACACCGCGCAGCGTCTGCGCCAGCTTCACGGCCTCGGCATTGCGCAGGTAGACCACGTTGATGTTGCCCGGTCGCGAGCTCGGCTGGTCGAGCCGGCCGATCAGGCTCTTGGCCAGCCGCAGCTTGGCCGGGCTGGTGGCGCGCACCATGATTGCATTCATGCGCGGATCGGCCATCACCGAGACGCGCTGGCCGGGATCGACCTGCGCCCCGGGTCCGCCGCGCGAGGCATCATCGAGCAGCCGCGACACGGCCACCGCGATGTCGGTGGCCACCGCGTGCTCGATCGGCACGACATCGACCTCGCCGCTGCCGCCCGGACTGTCGAGCGTGGCGATGATGCGCGCCACGCGCTGCAGGTTGGCCGCGTAGTCGGTGACCACCAGCGAGTTGTTGTTCGGATAGGCGACGATGGTGTTGTTCGGCGAGATCAGCGGCCGCAGCACCGGCACCAGGTTGGTGGCCGATTCGTAGGTCAGCCGGAAGATCTGCGTCACCACCTGGTCGCCCGCTGCCGACGGCGCGCGGCCGGCCGTCACCGGCGTGGACTGCAGCTTGGCATCGGCCTCGGGAACGATCTTGGTGAGATCGCCCGCCTGCACCACCGCGAAGCCCTGCGAGCGCAGCGCCGACTGCAGCAGCAGCCACGCCTGCGCGCGCGTGACCGGCTGCGGCGTCTCCAGCGTCATCTTGCCCCGTACGCGCGGATCGATGACGAAGGTGCGGTTCAGCAGGTGGCCGAACGCGCCGATCACCGAGTCGACGTCGGCATCCTTGAAGTTCAGCGTGACGCTATCGCCCTGCGCCCGCGCGGCGGCAGGCGGCGCGGGGGGTGCGCTGCCGCGGGCCGCGTTGGGCGCCGCTGCGGGCGCCGCACCTGCGGGCTGCTGCGGCGCCTGCGCCATGACGACGCCGGACAGGCACGCGAGCAGCAGCACGGCGATCCGTCTGCGCACCGCCCGCGCCCGTTTCGAGCTGCCGCCGGGCGGCGGAACTGCAGGCGAATGCCCGCTCGTGTGATACACGCTCATGCCCCTATTCTAATGATGGTCTTGTCGCCGTCGCGACGGCCGATCAAGCCCAGAAACGACTGAAGACGCGCCTGCTCCACCGCGTCGGGCCGCGCCTCGGCGGTGAACTTCAGGCCGGTGCGCGCGCTGAAGTTGCCGGTCCCCTGCAACCGCAGCGGACCGGCGAGCGTCTGGATGCTCAGGTCGGCCTGCCCGCCGTGTCCGACGATCTCGACCCGGTAGCTGCCCAGCGGCCTGACCGGCGTCATCGCCGACGAGGCGTCGCGCAGCTCGA
>JAHDYE010000346.1 GCA_023383035.1 Burkholderiaceae bacterium
TCGAGAAGCGCAGCACCTTCACGTCGCACCAGCGCGCGACGAGATAGTGGCCGAGCTCGTGCACGAAGATCAGCAGCGTGAGCGCCGCCAGGAAGGCCACCAGCGTCTGCAGCGTACTCATGCCGTGCACCGTGTCAGCTGGCCGCGCGCGCAGGCGCGCGCCTCGCGGTCGATGTCGCGCACTTCGTCGACGTCGGCGCCGGCCGCGCGCGAGCCGATCGCCTGCAGCGCGGCGTCGGCCACGCGCGCGATGTCGGTGAAGCGCAGCGCGCGCTCGAGGAACGCCGCCACCGCCACCTCGTTGGCGGCATTGAGCACGCACGGCGCCGCGCCGCCGCCGCGCAACGCCTGGCGCGCCAGGCCCAGGCAGGGGAAACGCTGCAGGTCGGGCGCCTCGAACTCCAGCCGGCCGATCGCGGTCAGGCTGAGCGGCGCGACGCCGCTGTCGATGCGTTCGGGATGCGCCAGCGCATGGGCGATCGGCGTGCGCATGTCGGGATTGCCGAGTTGCGCGAGCATCGAGCCGTCCTCGTATTCGACCATCGAATGCACGATGCTTTGCGGGTGCACCAGCACGTCCAGGCGCGCTTCCGGCAGGCCGAACAGGTACGACGCCTCGATCAGCTCGAGCCCCTTGTTCATCATGGTCGCCGAGTCGACCGAGATCTTGCGGCCCATCGACCAGTTCGGATGGGCGCACGCCTGCTCGGGCGTGGCCAGCGCCATCTCGGCGGCACTGGCGCGGCGAAACGGCCCTCCGGACGCGGTGAGCAGGATGCGCCGCACTCCCGCCGCGGCGGCGCCGGTGCGCTGCCCGGCAGGCAGGCACTGGAACACCGCGTTGTGCTCGCTGTCGATCGGCAGCACCGTCGCGCCGCCTTCGCGGCAGGCGTGCAGGAAGACTTCGCCGGCCATCACCAGCGATTCCTTGTTGGCGAGCAGGATGCGCTTGCCGGCGCGCGCCGCCGCGACCGCGGCCCCCAGGCCGGCCGCGCCGACGATGGCGGCCATGACCGTGTCGACCTCGGGATCGGCGGCCACCTGCTCCAGCGCCGCCTGCCCGCACAGCACCTCGGTGGCCGACCCGGCGGCCGCCAGGCGCGCGCGCACCTCTTGCGCGGCGGCCGGTTCGCCCAGCACCGCGTAGCGCGGCGCGTGCCGCAGGCACAGCGCGACCAGCGCGTCGGCCTGCCGGTGGGCCGTCAGCGCGAACACCCGATAGCGGCCGGGATGGCGGGCGACCACGTCGAGCGTGCTCGCGCCGATCGAACCGGTGGCGCCCAGGATGGTGAGGGTTCGCGAGCCGTGCTGCATGGTGCGATTATCCCAGCAGACGGTGCAGCAGCACCGCCGCCGGCATGGTGGGAATCAGCGCGTCGATGCGATCGAGCACTCCGCCGTGGCCAGGCAGCAGCGTGCCGCTGTCCTTCACGCCCGCCTGGCGCTTGAGCAGCGACTCGTGCAGGTCGCCGACGATGGACAGCGCCGCCAGGCCCACCAGTGCGATCACCGCGCCCGCCGGCGACCAGCCCTGCACCAGGCGCGCCGGCAGTGCCTGCGACAGCGCCGGCGCGGCTGCCGCGATCAGGCCGAGCACCGCCACTGCGGCAAAGCCGCCGATGGCGCCCTCCCAGCTCTTGCCGGGGCTGATCGCGGGGGCGAGCTTGCGCCGGCCGAGCGAGCGCCCGACGAAGTAGGCGGCGATGTCGGCGATCCACACGATCGCCATCGCCACCAGCAGCGCCACCGGGCCGATGTCGCGCAGCGTCACCAGCGCGATCCAGCAGGCGAGCAGCAGCGCCGCCGCCAGCGGCCAGCCGCCGCCGCGCGCGTCGTGGCGGCGCAGCCGCAGCGGCCCCGCGACCACCCAGACCAGGGTTGCGGCCCCGGCCACCGGGGCGACGAACCACGCCGGCCAGCCGCTCCACTGGTGCCAGGCGAGCAGGGCCGCGCCGATCGCCGCGAGCGACACGGCCGCCGCCCGCGCCGCGCGGCGATGGCCCAGCAGCAGGCTCCATTCGTGGGCAGCGACGGCGAGAAACACCAGCGTCACCGCGCCCCAGACCCAGACCGGGAAGACGAAGATCGACGGAAGCAGGATCGCCAGCAGGACCAGGGCCGTGACAACGCGCTTGCCGAGCATCGCCGGGCGGTCCTGCTTCTCAGCCCGAAGCGGCTGCCGCGATCTGCGCGCTGGTGCGCCCGAAGCGCCGCTCGCGGGCGGCGAACGACTCGATCGCACGGTCGAGCGCCGCGGCGTCGAAGTCGGGCCAGTAGACGTCGGTGAAGTAGAGCTCGGTATAGGCGAGCTGCCACAGCAGGAAATTGCTGATGCGCTTCTCGCCGCCGGTGCGGATGAACAGATCGGGCTCGGGGGCATAGGCCATCGCCAGGTGGTGCCCGATCGTTTCCTCGCCGATCCGTTCGGGATGCGCCGCCAGCTCGGGCTGCTCGCGCAGCGCCGTCTGCAACGCCTGCAGGATGTCCCAGCGCCCGCCATAGTTGGCCGCCACCGTCAGCGTCATGCGCTGGTTGGCGGCGGTACGCAGCTCGGCCTGCGCGATCAGCTCGCGCAGCCGCGGCTCGAACGCCGTGAGCTCGCCGATGACCCGCAGGCGGATGCCGTTCTTCTGCAGCTGCACCACCTCGCGCTCGAGCGCCGAAATGAACAGCCGCATCAGCACCGACACCTCGTCGGCAGGACGGCGCCAGTTCTCGGAGCTGAACGCGAACAGCGTCAGGAACTCGATGCCGCGGCGCGCGCAGGCCTCGACCGTGGCGCGCACCGCATCGACGCCGCGCGCGTGGCCCGCCACGCGCGGCAGGTGCCGCGCCGTGGCCCAGCGTCCGTTGCCGTCCATGATGATGGCGACATGGCGCGGCACCGCGCTGTATTCGGGTATCACGACGGTCGAGCTGCTGAACGTCGGCATCGGGTGCAATCCGGACCGTGGGCGCGGGGCGCTCAGACGGTCATGATCTCCTGTTCCTTGACCGCGAGGATCCGGTCGATCTCGACGATGAAGCGGTCGGTGAGCTTCTGCACGTCTTCCTGCGCGCGCCGCTCGTCGTCTTCCGAGACCGCCTTGTCCTTGAGCAACTTCTTCAGGTGCTCGTTGGCGTCGCGACGCAGGTTGCGCACCGCCACCTTGGCC
>JAHDYE010000347.1 GCA_023383035.1 Burkholderiaceae bacterium
CAGAAGATCCCGGTGACCGGCGCGGTGATCGTCACCACGCCGCAGGACATCGCGCTGCTCGATGCGCGCAAGGGACTGAAGATGTTCGAGAAGGTCGGCATCCCGATCCTCGGCGTGGTCGAGAACATGGCGATGCACGTCTGTTCGAACTGCGGCCACGTCGAGCACATCTTCGGCCAGGGCGGCGGCGAGCGCATGTCGAAGGACTACGACGTCGAATACCTGGGCGGGCTGCCGCTGGACATCCGCATCCGCGAGCAGGCCGATTCGGGCAAGCCCACCGTGGTGTCGGACCCCGACAGCCGCGCCGCGGACATCTACCGCCAGATCGCGCGTCGCGTCGCGGTGCGCATCGCCGACAAGGCGCGCGACATGAGCCTGAAGATCCCGTCGATCGTGGTGCAGAACACCTGAGTCCGCGCCGCGGCGGGCGGCCGCCCGCCTGCCGGCACCTTGATCCGGATCATCGGAATCGCGATCCATCGGCGCCCGCATGTCGCGGGCACGCCGGGGCGATTCTAGAATTGCGGTACCCGAATACGCAATTGATCCACGAGGCCATCGCGCCTCGGCGAGGGCGCGATGGCGGCGACGAATACCGGCGACACCCGATGGGTGCCCACCTACTGCTACAACTGCGTGGCCGGACCGGACATGCTCACGGTCAAGGTGGAGAACGGCGTGGCCACCGAGGTGGCGCCGAACTTCTGCGGCAAGGGCATCCATCCGGGTGACGGCAAGCCCTGCGTCAAGGCCTACGGCCTGATCCAGAAAACCTATTCGCCGCATCGCGTGCTCACGCCGATGCGGCGCACGAACCCGCGCAAGGGCATCGACGAGGATCCCGGCTTCGAGCCGATCTCGTGGGACGAAGCGCTCGACCTGGTCGCGGCCAAGCTGCGCGAGATCCGCGCCAGGGGCGTCGTCGACGATGCGGGGCTGCCGCGCGTGGCGGTGAGCCTGGGCCATGGCGGCACGCCCGCGCACTACATGGGAACGTTTCCCGCGCTGCTCTCCGCGCTGGGTTCGGTCGACTACAGCTTCGGTTCGGGGCAGGGCGTCAAGTGCGTGCATTCCGAGCACCTGTACGGTGAGTACTGGCACCGCGCGTTCACCGTCGCCGCCGACACGCCGTACACCGAGTACAACATCGCGCTGGGCGCCAACGTCGAAGTCACCGGCGGGGTCGCTGCCGTGTCGCGCCATGCCGACGCACGCGTGCGCGGCATCAAGCGGGTGTTCGTCGAGCCGCACCTGTCGGTCACCGCCGCGCTGTCGGCCGAATGGATCCCGATCAAGCCGAAGACCGACGCCGCCTTCATGTTCGCGCTGATCCACGTGATGCTGCACGAGCGTCCGCGCGACCATCTCGACCTGCCGTTCCTGCGCGACCGCACGTCCTCGCCGTACCTGGTCGGTCCCAACGGCTACTACCTGCGCGAGCCCGGCACGGCCAAGCCGCTGCTGTGGGACACGCGCCGCGCGGCCGCGGTGCCCTTCGACACGCCGGACACGGTACCCGCGCTGGAAGGAGACTTCCGCGTCGCGTCGGCCTACGAGCAGGGACCCGACCACGATCGCTGGGTGCATCGCGACGTCGTCGCGCAGCCGGCCTTCGCGAAGCTGGTCGCGCACGTCGCGCCTTATTCACCGGAGTGGGCGGAATCGATCTGCGACGTGCCGGCGGCACGCACCCGGCGCGTGGCCAACGAATACGTCGATCACGCGCACGTCGGCGAAACCATCGAGATCGACGGCGAGCACCTGCCGTTCCGGCCGGTCGCGGTCACGCTCGGCAAGACCGTCAACAACGGCTGGGGCGCGTTCGACTGCGTCTGGGCGCGCACCGTGCTGGCGGTGCTGGTCGGCGCGCTGGAGGTGCCCGGCGGCACGCTCGGCACCACGATCCGCATCAACCGCCCGCACGACGACCGCCACCGCAGCGTCAAGCCCGGCGAAGACGGCTTCATGGTGCACACGCTGAACCCGACCGATCCCGAACGGTGGATCCGCAAGCCGGGCGGGCGCAACGCCCACCGCACGCTGGTGCCGCTGGTCGGCAACGGCCCGTGGGCACAGGCGCTCGGCCCCACCCACCTGGCCTGGATGTGGCAGAAGGAGGCGCCGGAGAAGCTGATGAACCCGGCTTTCCCGGAGCTGTGGATCACGTTCCGCACCAACCCGGCCATCTCCTTCTGGGACACGCGCGGACTGTCCGAGACGATGGCGCGCTTCCCGATGATGGTCTCGTTCGCCTACACGATCGACGAAACCAACTGGATGGCCGACATCCTGCTGCCGGAAGCCACCGACCTGGAGAGCCTGCAGCTGATCCGCCTGGGCCGCACCAAGTTCGTCGAGCAGTACTGGAGCCACGAGGGGTTCCTGCTGCGCCAGCCGGTGGTCGCGCCGCGCGGCGATACGCGCGATTTCACCTGGATCTCCACCGAGATCGCGCGGCGCGCCGGGCTGCTCGAGGCATACAACACGGCCATCAACCGCGGCGTGGCCGGCATGCCGCTGAAGGGCGAGGGCTTCGATTTCGCGCTCGATCCGTCGCAGGCGCATTCGGTCGACGAGATCTGGGATTCGATCTGCCGCGCCGCCACCGCCGAGGTCTCGGGCGGGCGCGAAGTGCACGACCTGGCCTGGTTCAAGGAGCACGGCTTCTACAGCCAGCGCTACCCGCAGCGCCGCTGGTACCTCTATCCCACGCTGGCCGAGCAGGGGCTGCGCTTCGAGCTGCCGTACCAGGAACGGCTGACGCGCTCGGGCCGCGAGCTCGAGCGCCGCCTGCACGAACAGGGCATCCACTGGTGGGACGACCAGCTTACCGAGTACCAGTTCCTGCCGGCCTGGCACGACCTGCCGGGTCGCTGGGAGCGCGCGCTGGTGAACCAGGGTGCGCGCCCGGAAGACTATCCGTTCTGGCTGGTCACCACCAAGAGCATGCAGTTCCACGCCAGCGGCAATGCGTCGATCCAGCTGATGGACGAGCTTTCGCGCAACGTGCGCGGCCACGGCGGGGTCGTGATCAATGCCGCCACCGCGGCACGCCTGGGCATCGAGGACGGCGACCTGGTCGAGGTGGCGTCGACGGTGCGCACCACGCGCGGCCCGGCCATCCTCAACCAGGGCATCCGGCC
>JAHDYE010000348.1 GCA_023383035.1 Burkholderiaceae bacterium
GCCGTCGTAGTTGCAGGTGATGGTGCCGGCGCCGATGTTCACGCGCTCGCCCACGACCGCGTCGCCCACGTACGACAGGTGATTGGCCTTGGATTTCGCCGCCATGCGCGTGTTCTTCATCTCGACGAAATTGCCCACGTGCGTGTCCTCGCCCAGCTCGGTGCCCGGCCGCAGCCGCGTGTAAGGACCGATGCGCGCGCGCGCCCCGATCGACGAGAGCTCGACGTGCGTGAACGGCAGCACCTGCGCGCCCGCGCCGATGCGGCTGTCGCGGATCACGCAGTGGGCGCCGATGGCGACACCGTCCTCGAGCACCACCCGTCCCTCGAAGACGCAGTTCACGTCGATCGATACGTCGCGCCCGCACACCAGTTCGCCGCGCACGTCGAGTCGTGCCGGATCGGCGAGCGTGACGCCGTCGTCCATCAGCGCGGCGGCCAGGCGGCCCTGGAAGATGCGCTCGAGCTCGGCCAGTTGCTGCTTGCTGTTCACGCCGAGCGTCTCCCAGATCGCGTCCGGATGCGCCGACACCACCGAAACGCCATCCTGCACCGCGGCGGCCACGATGTCGGTGAGGTAATACTCCTTCTGCGCGTTGTCGTTGCCGAGTGCGCCCAGCCAGCGCGCCAGCGCTGCGGTGGGGGCCACCAGGATGCCGGTGTTGACCTCGCCGATGGCGCGCGTGGCCGCGTCGGCGTCCTTGTGCTCGACCACCCGCACGATGCGTGCGCCTTCGCGCACGATGCGTCCGTAGCCGGTGGGGTCGGGCACTTCCACCGTGAGCAGGCCGAGCCGGCCGTCGCCGGCCGCATCGAGCAGCCGCGCCAGCGTGTCGCGCGCGGTCAGCGGCACGTCGCCGTACAGCACCAGGGTCGGGGCGCCGGGGTCCAGGTGCGGCAGCGCCTGCATCACGGCATGGCCGGTGCCCAGCTGGGGCTCCTGCAGCGCCCAGCGCAGGTCGTCGCCGGCGATGGCCCGCGGCACGGCCTCGCCGCCGTGTCCGTACACCACGACGATGCGCTGCGGCGCTAGACTGCGGGCACGGTCGATCACGTGCTGCAGCAGCGGCTTGCCGGCAAGCGGGTGCAGCACCTTCGGCAGGTCGGAACGCATGCGCTTGCCCATCCCGGCAGCCAGGATCACGACATTCATTTTTTCCTTTTCGATTCAGTAACTTGAGCGCTGGTTTCCGGGTATTCCCCGAAAAGCTTATCACGCGCGGCGCGCGCATCCTGCTGCCGCTCGTCGCGGTCTGCCTGCTGGCGGGCGCGTGTTCGTCGGTGCGACTGGGCTACGACGCGATGCCGCTGTGGCTGGGCTGGCAGATCGATCGCCACTTCGGTCTCGATGCGGGGCAGCGCGAGCTGGTATCGGAACGTCTGGACGCGCTGCACCGCTGGCACCGGCAGACGCAGTTGCCTGCCTACACCGGCTTTCTCCAGGCGGTGCGCTCGCACCTCGACGGCGGCGGGGCGGACGCCGACGACATCGGCCGCTGGCGCGCGCACGTATTGGCGGCGTGGACGCCGGTGGCCGAGCGCGCGGCGCCCGACCTGGCCGCGCTGGCGCTGACGCTTCGACCGGCGCAGCTCGAACGGCTGGCGCGTCGCTTCGAGCGGTCCAACCGCGAGCTGCGCGACGAGCTGCTGCCCGACGGCGCGCAGCAGCGCGATGCCGGGCGCGCCGACCGCGTGTTGAAGCGCGCGCGCTTCTTCTTCGGCGACCTGCCGGAGCGCGACGAGCAGGAGATCCGCGCGCTGGCGAGCGCGCTGCCGGCGAGCGAGGCCGACTGGCTGGCCGAGCGCGAGGCGCGGCAGCAGACGGTGCTCGGCGTGCTCGAGCGCATCGTGCGCGAACGGCCACCGCCGGAGGTGGCCGAACGCTGGTGTCGCGAAGTGCTGAGCGGGCTGTGGCGCAGCGCCGATCCGGCGCGCGGCGCGGCGATCGCGCGCTCCACGGCGGCCGGCGATGCGCTGTCGGCGGCGCTGCTGCAGCGCGCCGCGCCGGCGCAGCGCGACCGGCTGGTCGAGCGGCTGCGCGGCTTCGCCGACGACTTCAGCGTGCTGGCGGCCCGCTGACGGCGTCGAGGTTGGCGCGGCGCCGCGCGGGCGGAGCTACAGGCCTAGGAAGCGGGCCGCTTCGAGCGCGAGCAGCGCCAGCAGCAGCACGGCGAGCACCGCCACCTGGCGCCGCGTGCGGCGCTGCTCGGCGGCCAGTTTTTCCAGCAGGCCGCCCAGCAGGGGATCGGGCTGCGGATGCGCGGCGCGGATGAGTGCCGCGTGCGCCAGCCGCGGCAGTTCGGGCACCAGCCGGACCCAGTGCGTGGACTCCTGGCGCACCCGCTCGTTGAAGCCGGCCATGCCGATCTGCTCCTGCATCCAGCGTTCGAGGATCGGCTTGGCGGTGACCCACAGGTCGAGGTCGGGGTCGAGCTGGCGCCCCAGCCCCTCGATGTTGAGCAGCGTCTTCTGCAGCAGCACCAGCTGCGGCTGGATCTCCACGTTGAAGCGGCGCGAAGCCTGGAACAGCCGCAGCAGCACCAGTCCGAGCGAGATCTCCTTGAGCGGCCGGTCGAAGAACGGCTCGCAGCAGGCGCGCACTGCACCCTCGAGTTCCTCGACGCGCGTGGTACGCGGCACCCATCCGGATTCGACGTGCAGCTCGGCCACGCGCCGGTAGTCGCGCCGGAAGAACGCCAGGAAGTTCTGCGCCAGGTAGTTCTTGTCGAACTCCGACAGCGTGCCGACGATGCCGAAGTCGAGCGCGATGTAGCGGTTGAAGTCGGGGCCCGAGTCGCCCACCAGGATGTTGCCCGGGTGCATGTCGGCATGGAAGAAGCCGTGCCGGAACACCTGGGTGAAGAAGATCTCGACGCCGTCGCGCGAGAGCTGCTTCAGGTCGATGCCGGCTGCGCGCATGCGCTCGATGCGGCTGATCGGAAAGCCGTGCATGCGCTCCATCGTGAGCACGCTGGTCGAGCACCAGTCCCAGTACATCTCGGGAATGCGCAGCAGGCGCGAGCCCTCGAAATTGCGCCGCAACTGGTTGGCGTTGGCCGCTTCGCGGATCAGGTCGAGCTCGTCGTGCAGGTACTTGTCGAACTCGTCGATCACGTCGAGCGGGCGCAGCCGG
>JAHDYE010000349.1 GCA_023383035.1 Burkholderiaceae bacterium
GGTGAGCGCGACGAAGAGATCCATGTCGGCCACCGCCTCGTCGGCGAGCAGGTCCTCGTCGGTGGAGTCGCCGTGCAGGACCAGCGTCGACGACGGCAGTTGCGTCGACAGGTAATTGCAGCGGGTGCGGTTCGCCTCGATCACCTTCACCTGGTACTGCGTGCCCAGCGCGCGCGCCAGCCGCAGCCCGATATTGCCGCCGCCGGCGATCATCACGCGCCGCACCGGCTTGTCCATGCGGCGCAGGTCCGTCAGCGCGGTACGGATATGTTCCGTTGCGGCCAGCAGGAACACTTCGTCGCCGGCGGCGACCAGCGTGTCGCCGTCGGGGCGGATCGAACGGTCGTTGCGAAACAGCGCCACCACGCGCATGTCGATGTTCGGATGCGCCTCGCGCAGCTCGCGGATCGGCCGCGACACCAGCGGGCCGCCGGCATAGGCGCGCACGGCGATCAGGCTGGCGCGACCGTCGGCGAACTCGAGCACCTGCAGCGCTTCGGGAAAGCGGATCAGCTTGAGCACGTAGTCGGTCACCGTCTGCTCGGGGCAGATCAGGTGGTCGACGTAGAAGCCGCCCTCGCCGGTGATCTCGGGAT
Source organism: Burkholderiaceae bacterium (assembly GCA_023383035.1). Lineage (GTDB taxonomy): Bacteria > Pseudomonadota > Gammaproteobacteria > Burkholderiales > Burkholderiaceae_E > Zeimonas. The sequence continues at coordinate 597 of JAHDYE010000349.1, forward strand.
GATCCTGGAACTCCGGCGCACGGATGCGCGCGATGCGCGTGGGCACGTTGAACAGGCGCGCAGCGAGCTGGCAGGCGACCAGGTTGGTCTCGTCGCGCGCCGCGGTGGCGATCAGCATGTCGGCGTCGGGGGCGCCGGCCTGCTCGAGCACCGGCGGATGCGTGCCGTTGCCGGCGACGGTACGCAGGTCGAGCTTGTCCTGCAGCTGGGCGAGCTGCGCGACGTCGGTATCGACGACGGTGATGTCGTTGCGTTCCGAGACCAGGCTTTCGGCGACCGAGGCGCCGACGCGGCCCGCGCCCAGGATGATGATCTTCAACTGCCCTGCTTGCGGTAGGCGCCGCGCGACAGGTCGATGCCGAGCTGCTTGAGCTTGCGGTACAGGTGGGTGCGCTCCAGACCGGTCTTCTCGGCCACGCGGGTCATGCTGCCGTGCTCGCGCGACAGATGATGCTCGAAGTAGGCGCGCTCGAACGCGTCGCGCGCCTCGCGCAGCGGCAGATCGAGCGGCAGCTCGCGCAGCGCCACGCTGGCCGCGCCGCCCAGTGCGCCGTGCAGCGTGAGCGACGCGACACCGCCCGGCGTACCGCCCACCGGCGCGAAGCCGCCCGCGTCGCCCACGTTCACGGCGATCGGCGCGCCGGCCGGGTGCCCGTCGGCAACCGCCGGCTGTGCCGGCGGTCGCGCGCCCGGCACCGTCCCGATCACCGGGAAGCTGCCCACCGGTGTCGTGGTCTGGAAGGCGCCGCCCGCGGTGCGCAGGTTCAGCACCGTGGACGACGAGGCGGCTCCGGCGGCGCGTCCGCGCTGCAGGCCGGCCTCGACCGCCTTGAGCAGCTTCTGCAGCGTGATCGGCTTCTCGAGAAAATCGAGCGCACCGATGCGCGTGGCTTCGACCGCCGTGTCGATGGTGGCGTGGCCCGACATCATGATCACCGGCATCGTGAGCTTGCCGCCGCTGGCCCATTCCTTGAGCAGCGTGACGCCGTCGGTGTCGGGCATCCAGATGTCCAGCAGCACGAGGTCGAGGCGGTTGGCCTCGCGCACTTCGCGCGCCTGCTGGGCGCTCTCGGCCACCAGCACCGTATGCCCTTCGTCGCCGAGGATCTCGGAAAGAAGCTCGCGGATGCCGATTTCGTCATCCACCACAAGGATTTCCGCCATGCTGCCCGCCTGCGTCTCGTCTAGGTGTCTGTTGCGGCCAAGCGACGATTTTCCTCGCTTTTCGCCAATTTCGTAAATAGGACCGAGATCTGGGCCCCGACGGGCTTGCCCGAAACCTCTCCCCAGTTGCTCACGTCGATGCGCGCACCATGCTCGTCGACGATCTTCTTCACGATCGCCAGGCCCAGGCCGGTGCCGCGCGGCTTGCTCGTCACGTAGGGCTCGAATACCCGCGCCAGCATCGCCGGCGCGAAGCCGCCGCCATTGTCGCGCACCAGCACCCGCACCGCCCGAGCACCGTCGGCCAGCAGCACCGGCTCGGTGGCCACTTCGATATCGGGGTGTTCGACGCGCTCGGTGGCCTCGACCGCGTTCTTGATCAGGTTGTGGATCACCTGGCGCAGCTGGGTGCGATCGCCCATCACCGCCGGCAATCCGGGTGCCAGGCGCGTGTGCAGCGCGAAACGCCCGCCGGCGGCCTGGTACAGGCGCAGCACGTCCTCGGCCAGCGCGTTCAGGTCGAGCGACGCGAGCTTGGCCGCCGGCAGGCGCGCGTAGTCGCGGAACTCGTCGACCATGAACTTCAGCGCCGAGACCTGGTTGACGATGGTCTGCGAGTTCTTCGCCAGCAGCTCGGCGTCGCCCGGAGGAAGCTTGTCGGCCAGCTTGCGCTGCATGCGTTCGGCCGCGAGCTGGATCGGCGTGAGCGGGTTCTTGATCTCGTGCGCGAGCCGGCGCGCCACTTCGGCCCAGGCGACCGCGCGCTGCGCCGAGATCACCTCGGTGACGTCGTCGAACACGATGGTGTAGCCGACGCGCCGCTCGGGCAGGATCGATCCGCGCGCGAGGATCGTCTGCTCGCTGCCCGAGCCGGGGCCGTCGCCGATGCCCTCGACCACCGACGCGGCGGCCGCGTCGAGGTTCGCGCTGCGCGCTGCCTCGGCGCCGTGCGGCGCCGCCAGGGCCGCGCCGGCGGGGGCAGTGCCCGCGAGCGCGCCGGGCACCGGCGCATCCGCCGGTGCCGCCACCACGCCGGCCGCCCCGAGCGGCGGCAACACGAACTGGCGCTGCCAGCTGGCTGCGCCGGCAGCGGCCTGCTCGTTGAAGGCGGTGCGGATCTGCCCCGCCACCGTGGCCAGCCGCGGCACCTCGGCGATCGGCTTGTCCAGGTGCTCGATCAGCGACAGGCCGAGGATGCGCTCGGCGCCCGCGTTGGCGAGCGTGAGACGGAAATCGGAATCGAGCACCAGCACGCCGGCGGTGAGGTTGGCCAGCACGCTCTCGAGCCGCGCGTTGACGCGTTCGAGCTCGCGCTGGTTGCGCTCGACCTGCATGCGCGCGTCTTCGAGCTGGCGC
>JAHDYE010000350.1 GCA_023383035.1 Burkholderiaceae bacterium
GATGTGCGATTCGCCGTAGAACGCGTGCAGGTCGGTGATGCGCAGGTACTCGGTACTGCTAGTGGCCATGCGCCCCCCGCAGTTCCTCGGTGGCGCTGCCCATGTAGGCTTCGAGCACCTGCGGATTCCTGGAAACGCTCGCGTACGGACCTTCGGCGATCACCTGGCCGCGCTGCAGCACGCTGATGGTGTCGGCGATGTTGGCGACGACGTTCATGTTGTGTTCGACCATCAGCACCGTGCGGTTGGCCGACACCTTCCTGATCAACTGCGTGACGCGCTCGACGTCCTCGTGGCCCATGCCCTGCGTGGGCTCGTCGAGCAGCATCAGCTCGGGATCGGTGGCCAGGGTGGTGGCGATCTCGAGCGCGCGCTTGCGCCCGTAGGGCAGCTCGACCGTGACGTAGCCGGCGAACTCGCGCAGCCCCACGGTGTCGAGCAGCTCGAACGCGCGTGCATCGAGCACGTCGAGCGATTGCGCCGAACGCCAGAAGTGGAACGAGGTGCCCAGCGCGCGCTGCAGGCCGATGCGCACGTTCTCGATCACCGTCAGGTTGGGGAACGTGGCCGAGATCTGGAACGAGCGCACCACGCCGCGCCGCGCCACCTGCGCCGGCTTCTCGGCGGTGATGTCGTGTCCGTTGAACAGGATCTGCCCGGCGGTGGGAATCAGGAATTTCGTGAGCAGGTTGAACACCGTGGTCTTGCCCGCCCCGTTGGGACCGATCAGCGCATGGATCTGCCCGCGCCGCACGCGCAGGCTGACGTCGTTGACCGCCACGAAACCCTTGAATTCCTTGACGAGCTGCCGGGTCTCGAGAATGAAGTCGTGTTCGGCCATCGCGGTGCGGTCATCGGCGGGCGTCATGCCAGCCATCCGACGGCGGATTATGGTCAATGGCCCATGGGCCGACAATCCGGGTAAGCGCGAACCTGCCGGGCCGTACGGCTTGCCCCAGGGTTCTCGCAGGTTCCCGGCCCTGCCCGCCGGATTCCGTTCCCCATCGACCGCTTCGAGCCCGCGCTTCGGGCCCCGCTCGTACTGCGGGAACGACCGTTCGGCGCACATGACCCGAGCCGGTCGTCGAATCGCAGTCCAATCGCGTTGGACGATCGATCCGGAAGAGGATCGACCGCATGGAGCTCGCAAGGAAAATGAAGCGTTTCCTGTTCGCGTCCCTGGTGGCCGCGCTTGCCGCCCCCGCCATCGCCGCCGACATCGGCGTATCGGTCAGCATCGGCCAACCGGGTTTCTACGGACGCATCGACATCGGCAACTATCCGCCGCCGCAGGTCGTCTACGCCGAACCGGTGATCATCCAGCCGGCGCCGGTAGCGGTCGCGCGTCGCCCGATCTATCTGCGCGTGCCCCCGGGCCACGCGAAGAACTGGGCGAGACACTGCCACCGGTATTCGGCCTGCGGCCAGCCCGTGTATTTCGTCCAGGAACGCTGGTACAACGACGTCTACGTGCCGCGGCACCGCGCACGCGCTCCGCATCATCGCGACGGCCGATACGACGCATACCGCGAAGGATATCGGGACGGACGCCGCGACGGCCACCGTCACGATGACCGCCGCTCCGACCGTGAGCGCGGCAACAGGCACGGCAACGGCAAAGGGCGAGGCTGAGCGAGGGGTGGAGCGCCGGCGAAGGAATCTTCGCGCTCGACCGTCCGGCTGCGACAGGCCCTAGCGGGGGCCGGGGACCGGCTCGTCGATCAGCCATTCGTGGCTGCACTTCGGGCAGCGCGCGCGCATGCGCCCGCCATCGACCCCGCAGCAGCGGAACCCGTAGTGCCTGCACCCGCCGCACACCGCCTGTTCGCCGATCGCCTCGGCGCGCAGCATGGTCCAGGCATAGCGGCGCCAGGATAGCCATCCGGCCACGCATCCGCCGGCGATCAGCAGGGCATCGGTGAGGAACTCGCGCACGCCGCCTTCGAGCGTCAGCAGTTCCATGCCCGCGGCGACCGCGATCATCGCCACGAAGCAGCTCGCCAACCAGAGGTGGCCCTCGATCAGCTGGCGCTCGTACCAGCGCCTGAAACCGAGGACGCGGATCCGCTCGCTTGCAGACTCGGATTTCATCGGACCATGGGGACAATGAGACGCCGGGGGGGCGCTTCCGGCGGGCGGTACCCACGCCTGAAGCGAACCGCGGGCACCGGATTCCGGTACGCTACCTCGACGACCCGCTGCGACGACCCGCGCTTGGAAACGATCCCGTTCTGGCTGCAGCTGCTTGCGCTGCTGCTGCTGATGCTGCTGTCGGCGTTCTTCTCGATCGCCGAGACGGCGATGATGGCCCTGAACCGGTTCCGGCTCGGGCACCTGGTCCGCGAAGGGCGGCGCGGCGCGGCGCTGGCCACCCGGCTGCTGGGCCAGACCGAGCGGCTGCTCGGCACCATCCTGCTGGGCAACAACGTCGCCAACACCGCGCTGACCGCCATCGTCACGGCGATGGCGATCCGCTACTTCGGCGATGACGATCGCGTCATCCTGATCGCCACCACCGTGGTGGCGCTGCTGCTGATCGTGTTCTGCGAGATCACGCCGAAAGTGATCGGCGCGACGTATCCCGAGCGTATCGCCCTGCCGGCCGGCTATCCGCTGAGCGTGCTGATGCGGCTGCTCGCGCCGGCCGTCTGGGCGGTCAACCTGATCGTCGGGCGCGTGCTGCGCCTGGCCGGCGTGCGCGCCGGCGGCCAGCCCATGCCCAGCGTCTCGCTCGAGGAGCTGCGCACCATCGTGCTCGAAAGCGGCGGATTCATGCCGCCGAAGCACCGTTCGATCCTGCTCAACCTGCTCGACCTGGAACGGATCATGGTCGACGACGTGATGGTGCCGCGCCACCGCATCGAGGCGCTCGACCTTGCCACCGATCCGCGCGACATGCGCGAGCAGCTGGCCACCTGCTTCCACAACAAGCTGCCGGTGTTCGAAGGCGAGATCAACCGCGTGGTCGGCATGCTGCACGTGCGCCGCGCGCTCGGCCTGCTGCAGCGCGAATCGTTCGACGCCGGCGACCTGCGCGCGATCCTCACCGATCCGTACTTCGTGCCCAGCGGCACGCCGGTGTTTCGCCAGCTGCAGTTCTTCCAGGAGAAC